>JBCBIX010000131.1:0-6626 GCA_038523965.1 Bacteroidota bacterium | reverse complement strand
TAACCCCAACAGTTTGGGCAAGATTCTGGAGTTGGAAGAGTATTGAGAGGTGCTCGTGATGATGTCGCTGATTGATGAAGAACTACTTTGGTAGTGTTGCTAAGTAAAGGTGCGCATCCAAGTAATTGGATTTAAACTCAATCAACTACCGAGATACGACCACAGTTAATCGTTCCTCCTCCGTGTGGAGAGATTTCGATCCAGTAGTTAAGAATACCAGGGTCTTCCAACAATAGTTTTGACCTGACTCTTCCGCCAGCTTTGTAAGATAGAGCTGTCACGAAAAAAGTATGTTCTTCTCCTGGCGCTAAGGATATCTCTAATCCCGATTCAGTATCCCAGTGTTCATTCAAAAAGGAACGCATTCCCGTAATGCCATAGTTGTAGTCGTCAACACGATTCAAATCGACAGGAGCGGAAGGAAGAAGAAGCCTTGCAAACGAAGAAGGGTTATGAAAAAGATGTGATGGAATAGGTGGAAATGAAATCTCTAATTTGATGGCCTTCACAGAGGTGTTCATCACTCTGGTCCAGAACAAAACATAGCCATACATCCTGCCTTCGTTGTCCGTGTATCCCTGGACTCCATCTCGATCCATGGGAGCACCGCCTTTGGGATAACTGTTTTGAATCCTGACAGAAACTGTTCCATCCAAAAGATAAGTTGTGTCATTGTAGATATATGGTGCGAAATCTACATCCTGAGCTGGTTCGTTGAATACTTCTTCTTTCACTTTTATATACTCTGCCTCAACTTGAGGCGGAGTGCGAGACGTGCCAGTCTGTCCACAAGAAGTAAAATGTGCTGTGGACAGCAAGCATAGAATAAGGTGGACTTTCGACCTCACAGAACGACTACACTAACTCTCCAAAAAACGTCTCCAGTCTTGAGCAAGCCTCAAGTAAAATATCTTCAGATGCAGCATAGGAGATGCGAAGACAGTTTGGCGCGCCAAAAGCTGCTCCAGAAACTGTTGCGACATTCGCCCCTTTCAGAATCGCCTCAGCAAGATCATCAGACGTGTGGATTACTTTGTTTTTATATGATTTTCCAAAGAAATTACTGCAATCAGGAAAAATATAAAAGGCTCCTTCTGGAATGCTAAGTTGTAGTCCTTTGATCTTTTGAAGACGTTCGATCATCAGATCCCGACGTTTTAAGAAGGTACGCATCATGTCTTGGGTAACCTCTGGGTCTGCCTGCAGCGCGATCATGGCAGCTCGCTGTCCAAATGCTGTGGCGCCCGAAGTGCACTGCCCTTGTATCTTGGCGCAGGCTTTAGCAATAGAAGCCGGTGCTGCCATATATCCGAGGCGCCAACCTGTCATCGCAAATCCCTTACTCATGCCGTTCACTACGATGGTCCGATCTGTAACGGCTGGATGCTGCGCGATCGAATCATGAACTCCGTCGAAGACGATATGCTCATAGATTTCATCCGAAACGACGAGGAGGTCTTCATGTTTGGCGATAACCTCAGCGAGAGCGGCTAATTCATCTTTGGTATAGACCGATCCAGTTGGGTTGGATGGGCTTGAGAACAGCACAAATTTTGTCTTGTCGGTGATGGCCGCGTCGACCTGCTCTGGGGTAACCTTGTAATCAGCGGCCACATCAGCTACGACGTGTACTGGGGTTCCTCCAGCTAACTTGATGATGGCCTCATATGACACCCAAAACGGAGCAAAGACTACAACCTCATCACCGGGATTAAGCAGTGCATGACAGATGTTGAATATGCTCTGCTTAGCCCCATTTGAGACGACAATTTGATTTGGCTGATAGGTGAGATTATTGTCACGTTTGAGTTTTTCGCAGATCGCCTTGCGAAGTTCCATTAGACCAGGCACGGGAGTGTAGTGGGTGTAGCCCTCATCCATGGCTTGTTTGGCGGCTTCGATGATGAACTTTGGTGTATCAAAATCAGGCTCGCCGACACTAAGGCTGATCACATCATGCCCTTCAGCGCGTAGATCTCGAGCCATCTGTGCCATCTTCAGCGTAGCAGATTCCTTGAGATTGAGGACAGTCTGTGACAGATACTTTTCTTGGTGCATAATCTCTACTTTGAGGCGCTAAGGTAGAGATAGTATCTATCCTCAGATATCACGATATGAGTATATCAAAACAGGTCATCAACCACCCAAATCGCGCTGTTCAGATCTTCGTGACTGGCGGCACGTTTGATAAGGATTACAATTTCATTACGGGAGAGTTATACTTTACCGATACCCATCTTGCGGATATGTTAGAACGAGGCAGATGTACGATGCCAGTCGACATTCGCACGCTGATGATGATCGATAGTCTGGAGATGACCGAAGCTGCAAGACAGGTGATCGCGTTTAACTGTGCGGAGTCAAGGTCGAATCACATCGTAATCACGCATGGAACTGACACGATGGCTGTCACCGGTCAGTATCTCAAACAGCAGAAGGGGTTAGATAACAAAACAATCGTATTGACAGGGGCGATGATTCCTTATGCATTCGGGTCTTCATCTGATGGATTCTTTAATCTGGGTAGCGCGATGGCTTTTGCCCAATGCCTTGATCCAGGGATCTACATCTGTATGAACGGTCAGTACTGGGAAGTTGGGCAAGTGGTTAAGAATACTGACACCGGATATTTCGAACCAATTGCATCACAATAATGGCTGTCCCTGACGATATACTATGGCGTCCCTCAGCTGACCTCATACGTAATTCTAACCTTACCAAGTTTCAAAAATGGTTGACGCAGACTCGTGGCTTGACTTTGGGCGATTACACAGCGCTGTGGCAATGGTCAGTAAGTGAAATAGAACTTTTTTGGGAGAGTATTGCCGAATTCTATGAGGTGAAATTTCATTCAGATTATAATGCTGTACTTGTAGACCCAAGTATGCCAGGCCGAGGATGGTTTTCTGGAGGCACATTAAATTATGCAGAGCATATATTTAGAAATAAGACTGCCAAACACCCTGCCTTGTATTTTGAAAATGAGCTGGGTGGTGGAAGTTTGTCATGGGATGAATTAGAAATCCAGGTAAGCGCATTTCAGACTTTTTTGTTGGATCATGGGGTGACCTGTGGAGACAGAGTTGTTGGGTACCTACCCAATTCGCCGGTGGCCATTATCGCCTTCTTGGCTGCTAACTCTATCGGGGCCATCTGGTCTTGTTGTTCGCCTGACTTTGGAGTGTCCACTGTAGTAGAGCGTTTCTCGCAGATTGAGCCGGTGATTCTAATCGCTTGTCAAGGGTACCACTATGGCGGGAAGACCTTCGATCGTACAGACGAGGTAAGAAGTATTCATGACCAGATTTCATCCATCAAGACTGTTGTTGTGGATGCCAGTCTTAGTCTCCCTTTAGATGATGGAACTTATAGATGGCAAGATGTCATGCTGGATGCCGAGAGTGATGCATTGTTACGATTCACCCCTGTTGCGTTCGAGCATCCGATTTGGATCTTGTATTCATCAGGTACGACGGGCAAACCCAAAGCCATCACCCATAGCCACGGAGGAGTCTTATTGGAGCTTTTAAAATATCTCTCTTTGCAGAATGATGTGAGGCCGGGAGAACGCTTCTTTTGGTTCACCACGACAGGATGGATGATGTGGAATTTTTTGCAGGCATCCATGCTCGTAGGTGGAGTGCCTGTACTCTATGATGGTAGCCCAGGATATCCTAATCTGACTAAGTTATGGTCACTCTGTGAAGACTTGGGGATCCATCATTTTGGTACGAGTGCTCCTTTTTTGATCGCTTGCATGAATCAGGAGCTTGCTGTGTCGGATGAAATGGATCTAAGTACACTAAGGACGATCGGATCTACTGGCGCACCTCTACCTGCGGAGGCGTTTCGCTGGGTATATCAACATGTTAAGAGGGATGTATGGCTGTGCTCGATGAGTGGTGGTACCGATGTCTGTACTGCTTTTGTTGGTAGCAGCCCTTCTCTTCCCGTGCGAGTTGGACGCATTCAGGCTCGCGCATTGGGTTGTGCCCTTGAGGCCTATGGCACTGATCAGCAGCCAGTTGTGGATGAACTTGGAGAGATGGTTATTCTACAACCTATGCCCTCGATGCCGATCTACTTTTGGAATGATCCTGGTGGTTCGCGATTTCATACCAGTTATTTTGATGTTTATCCTGGGATCTGGAGACATGGCGATTGGATCGAGATCGCCAGCGATGGAAGTCTTGTCATTCATGGTCGATCCGACGCTACCCTTAATCGCAATGGCATACGCATTGGAACAGCTGAGATCTACAGCGTTTTGGATAGCATAGATGAGGTGTCGGATAGCCTGATTATCAATGTCGAACAGCCGAATGGTGGTGACTACATGCCGTTATTCATTGTGATGGACGACACTGCTGAGATGACCTCTGATCTAAAAAAGAGGATCAAACAAACACTTCGCACGCAGTGCTCACCACGTCATATTCCAGACGATATTTTAGTTTGTGACGATATCCCTTACACACTGAGTGGCAAGAAGATGGAAGTCCCGATCAAGCGGATGTTCATGCACCGAGATGCGGCCCCTACGATCCAACGCGATGCGATGCGAAACCCAGAAGCCATAGACTGGTTTGTCAGCTATGTCAGCAAGTTTTATCACAAAGGTTGAGTGGGGGATTCCCTTTTTTTGCTCCTCCGAGCTTCTCGAGACTCATCTTATAATTGACAGACACGAACGTATTCCCAGCCCTTCTCGAATCCCAATCGTAGTTGTCAGAAAGATCTTGGAGGTATCAATTAGTCGAAATCAAAATGGAATTCGAGCCCAGAATAGGGGAGCAAATGTATTGATTGATGAATTCTGAAATCTATTATTTATAATTCTGCGATTAATGACTTGTTTAGACCGTTATTGTGAAAGTACAGATCCCTTGATATCGCTATGATTGGGAGGATCCCTTTTTTGCTGACTTAGGTCTGAATGCTGTTATTATTTTTTCATTGACTTCTAAGTACGGTCCGTCAATTAAATCGATGCAGTAGGGTATGGCAGGAAACACTGCGTCAAGGCACTCTCTTATCGCCTTTGGCTTACCTGGAAGATTAACTATCAAAGTTTTATTTCTGATACCTGCTGTTTGTCGAGAAAGTATGGCGGTGGGTACATATTGTAAGCTCACACGGCGCATTTGTTCTCCAAATCCAGGCATCATCTTAAAGCAAACCTGTTCAGTTGCTTCAGGTGTGACATCTCTAACTGCAGGTCCGGTTCCCCCAGTGGTGACGATGAGACAGCAGCCGTCACTGTCAGCCATATTGATTAGTGTCTTTGCTATTTGATCTTGTTCATCTGGAATTACTGCATAAACATGCTCCCAATGACTCGTGAGGTACTCATTAAGTGTAGCAATTACGGCCTTCCCAGGTATGTCCTCGTATATCCCTTGAGAAGCACGATCTGATACATTTATGATTCCAATCTTTGCTGGTGGCATACTCTGTTTTATTTCAGCCCATAAAATTACTGAAACATCTCAAGAAGACTTATTGATCTATAGACTCCTACTTGTAGTTATCCCGTTTTATTGTCGACTTGCAAGGTAGATAGCCCTTCAATACGCATTGACACTTCAGTCCAGTATGACGAATGGATTTCGGTACTGTTTTGAAGATCGTTCAATAGAATTATTGCGGAGAATGGAATTTCATAAATGTCGATTCAAGGTCCTTGCTTCTGCACAATTGGAGGATGAAGGGTTAGTTTTTGCAATCGATTGTGTATCGTTCCTGGATAATCATTTGAAATTGGAGATTCAGTAGCGATCTGGGAGAAAGTAACCTCAATACCACTTTATAAAGGAAGGCTCTTCATGCCAACGACCCAAGGGTATTCGATTCATTGAGGCTGCGTGGCGTTCACACCACATGCCTCGGGTTTATGGCGTAAAACAATATGGCACGTCCCTCGTTCTTTTGGAAAAGCATCATGCGACTATCGTTTCTTTTAGGGCTAATCGTTTTTACCTGTATATCGGTTTCCTGTCAGACCAAATCAAAGTTGGCGGAGGAAGTAAAATCATATCCTATTGTAAAGGCGGATGCTGAATGGAAGAAGCATCTGACGGAAGAACAATTCTACATACTTAGAAAACAAGGTACTGAGCGTGCGTTCACGGGAGAGTACTGGGATAATAAGAAAAAGGGAATTTACTATTCGGCAGCTACAGGACAGCCGCTATTTAGTTCTGAACATAAGTTTAAATCCGGAACGGGGTGGCCGAGTTTTTACAAGCCCATAGAAGAAGGAGCAGTGTTGGAACGAACAGACAGGAGTTATGGAATGACTCGAATAGAAGTCGTCGATAGTGGAAGTGGCTCTCACCTCGGCCACGTGTTCAATGATGGACCTCAGCCTACAGGTCTACGATATTGCATGAACTCAGCATCAATGATTTTTGTCGCCGAAGGCGAGGAGCTGCCATCTATTGTCAAAGAGTGGCAAGAAATGAACGAACAGTAAGCCGATCAGTTAGCGATATTCTTTGTTGGATAGTGCTCTTTGAGCCTACTATTTATGTACATTCTTCCTTCTTATGCCTGACATGTTGAGTGTGTGACAAGCATGCGTAGTAGTTGACTTTTTTGAGTTTTTTCCTTTACATGTTTATTAT
>JBCBIX010000130.1:0-6632 GCA_038523965.1 Bacteroidota bacterium | reverse complement strand
GGAAGATATTATTGTACCATCGGCAAGTACTACTTCTAATCCTAAGACAAGTTGACGCGTCATCCCATACTTGAAAACTCTCAAACCACCTGCATTCGTAGCAATAACTCCACCAATTCGTGCGGAACCCTTAGCACCAAAGTTTAGTGGAAAAAGCAAATCATACTCATCTGCTTCTGCCAATATAGATTCTAAAATGACACCTGCGTCGACAGTCATCGTTCTGCTCTGTATATCGATCTCATGAATCGAAGTCATACGCTCCAACGAGACGATGATCTCATCTCCATTCGTTTCTGTGGCGCCAACTAAATTAGTCAGGCCTCCAAATACAACGACACTCTGCTCAGTGGAGTGGCACAGTTGCATGATCTGTGATACTTCTACAGTGGATTCTGGTAACACCACGGCCAGTGCCCGAAGAGGTTCATGCATTTTCCAAATATGATGGTAGCGCTCCAGAAGGGATTCTCCCGTCAACACTCGCTGTTCAGATATGATCTCAGTCAGTCGTTGGACGATATTCATAATTTCATACATTTTAGAAACAGTCCATCCTCATTTTAGAAAGCTGCTCCCAGAGATAATTTGAAGATCCTATTCTAAATAATTAAACCCCATTCAATAGGCCTGGTACCGGCTAAGGTTCTTTCTTTACACCCCTAAATGTACATTGAGATGTCCTACCACCTGCATTCGCCCCAAAATCAACTTTACTAATTCCGTGCCATGACATTCGCTCAACAGGTCATCGACTACCACCTCCAACTATCCCCAAACTGGGAGCTCCCTCAAGGGTTTGACTTGATCTATCCCTTTCAGAGTGAGGAAACGATCGCCGTATTCAAGACTTTTTTCACAAAGTATTTCTCTGATAATCAACCTCGAAGAGTGTTGTTCGGTATCAATCCAGGACGTTTTGGTGCTGGTGTGACGGGTGTACCATTTACGGACCCAAAGATCTTAGAGGATCAATGTGCCATCCCAAACAACTTCAGTAAGCGACATGAGATGTCTTCCATCTTCATCTATGATATGATTAGGGCCTTTGGTGGTCCAGCGGAATTTTATTCCCATTTCTATATCACCTCAGTCTGCCCATTGGGCTTCATCAAAGACGGAAAAAATATCAACTACTACGATGATCGTAGCTTGGAGAAGTCAGTGGAAGCACACATCATCAAGCATCTGAATACTCACCCGCATATGGGAGTCTCGACCGATGTGGCCTACTCTATCGGACAAGGCAAAAACTACAAGTACCTCTCTCAGCTCAATAAAAAACTTGGCTTATTTGAAGAGATAGTAGCTCTTCCTCATCCTCGATGGGTCATGCAATATCGACGAAAGACTGCCGCAGTCTATATCGATGAATATCTCACTAAGCTAAACGACCGTATGATCTAAATGACCTTACCCAACTTGGTAAGGAAGTGCACTTCGTACACAGTGTATGCCGCATAGCACACGAGATAATGCACTACGTGCCAACTCTCAGTCGGATGATAAAGCCTTTCGTACAACCATATCGACCCGATCGCCATGATAAGCTTTGCGATGAATGAAATCGATACTATCCCTGTAAAGGTGTAACCCTGCCGTGTCGCTACTAAGCGACGACCATATCCAAAAATGATGGTACAAAACACCGCATAGGTCAGCATTGACAAGAGGTACACGCGGACAACGCTCTGGTCTGCCAAGATTCCAGCAACCCCAAAGGCAAAAATCATAATCCCCAAGCTAACCTGAACAAGCCCAGAACTGAAAGCAAACCAACTCACAGACGACCAGAATTAGTATCCGCTATAATCTTATAGAAAAACCCAAATAAAATCATCAAGCAAAGAAGACCACCGATGTACGGACGATCGAATCCGAAGACCTCATCCAACTTACTACCTCCCCAGAATCCCATGAATAGGACAACGAACATTTGCAATGCCAGCCCTGAATACTTCACATATGCTTTGGATGGACGCTGGCTCATCTGCAATTGCTTCGTTAGGCGGTCTTGGCTTCTTTGGGGATAGCCATCTTGGGTGCAATCGTCTGCCCTCCCATCTCACACTTACCATCGAACTTCGCTCCTGTCTGAAACTGCATCTTGTTGGTGTATATCTCTCCCTTGACCCTGGCGGTTTCTTTGAGATGGAGATGATCCTTGACACGCAGCACACCTTCGATAGCACCTTCGATTACAGCGTTTTGGCATTGTACCTCACCGCTGATCTTACCCTTCGGGCCCAGGATGAGTTTGGCCCCGCAGATGACATTTCCCTCAAGGATACCATCTAATCTGATGTCGCTATCTGCAGTGAGATTGCCGATGATTTTAGTAGCCGTACCCAGGCTATTGATCCCTGTCGACGGGCTTGAAGACGTCGTTGCTGGCATAGTCGATGTTTCTTTTCCCTTACTGAACATGTGTAGCTTTTGACCTTATCGTGAAGAGTGGAATTAGCGTTCTTCACTCCAGCAATATATACATATCGTAGGTGTGACAACCTGAGATAAGAGAATCTTGACAAAAGAATCGAATCGACCCTACTAAGTACTTTCGGATCGAAAAATAGAGTCGGCAAGTTTCTAAAACACGGGGCAGTAGACCGCTCGATTCGAGTTTCCACAAAGCAGATAAGTACCAGAGAGTTCGAACGAACCATTGGCAGGAGCTGCCTGATTCAGCTTGGAAATATTGAGATCATAGCTCAATCCAATACCATAATTCTCAAAATCAAAACGCGTCACAAAGATGAGTGCGTCGGAGTGGATCCCTCCTTCGGCTTTGTTGCCCACGCGGTACCAGGCACCGATCTGAAAAAATTGACCCAACTCTCCACCACTTGACCGGGTTGGCAGGTTACCTACGGCGAATCTCAAGCTTGTACCGGCGTTGATCTGCGTATGTGGTCCCTGAGCGAGATAGACTATATCGGGCTTGATACTTACTTTTTTATTGAGTGGGTATTCGCCACCTGCATGAATGGTCAACTTTGAGAACAAACTGGCCTGTCCATTCAAAAAGGATACTGTGGGCTGGTTCAAATGATGCAGTGCAGCTCCAAAGTATGCATTGGTTCGGGCACCAAATGTGCTAAACCAAAGGATACCTCCAGCCAAATCGGGATAGAGGAACGATGCATTGGGAATGACTTCTGCCGTTCCTTGGCTGGGATCAAATGTTCCGTTAGATACTTGAGACGGCCATCGAAGGTCCGTGGTATTCACCCCTCTCTGGGTGAGAGCAGCATCTGCCCCGATAGACAGAAAGTGTGATTTGTCACGACGTCCCCCAAGCTTCTTGCTAAACGCAAAAGACAATCTGGCTTGACGTGTCCCAAATCTTGTGGCTCCGGCAACATCCCCCCAAAGAGATCCGCCGACACCAACGTAATCGTCTTGTCCCACCGGTAGTCGGCGATCATAGGAAGCACTAACTGTATTGTATGCATTGGCGCCAATAACGCCGGCCCACTGGTTACGATAATTAATGACTCCACGCTGGTCACAATTCATGACACCTGTAAGAGCTGGATTAAGATTAAGTGGAGACATGTAGAACTGTGAGAAATGGATATCCTGCCCAAACAGACCATAACTCCACAAGCCAAAAAGCAAACTGCAAGCAAGTGTAGTGAAGTACTTCATGTTCATTCCATCTTCGTTTTTGGGGTGGTGGTCGGAACACATCACCAGTGTAACGAAGGTCGATAAACTCGACCAAACTCAACCCGACCGATAGACCGTAAGTCAAACGGAGGTTTCCGACCGATATTATCACCCTCGACGTACACAGTAGACACATATATTGTGCCGATCCACTATCTGAGTCTCCAGAATCTGTTGAAAACCCGAACAGCATATGACCCCCAGCTAAGAACCGTATCCTTCGGCCATACAGATGAATTCGTCTGCTTAGGCTCGTGTTTTGCTGAGCATATTGGCTCACACCTTCTCAAAGCTAAGTTCAAGACCTTAGTTAATCCTCTGGGGATCATCTATAATCCAGTTTCCATCAGTCGGATCTTACAACCCAACCTCGAACTTCATAGAGATGAATTCGTACGTGTTCATGAAAGATGGCTGCATCATGGACTCCATAGTAGTCTGTACGCTGAGTCCAGAGAGGGATTAACAAATACTGCTTTAGGTAAACATCAAACATTACGATCGGCTCTGGAACGGGCATCAGCTGTGATCATCACCCTGGGTACAGCATGGGTCCATACTCTTCTTGAAGATGGAACGATTGTCGCCAACTGCCACAAACAACCAGCCAACCGATTTGAAAAGCGCCTCCTATCCCACCCTGAACTTGTCAAAGCGATACAAGAGATCAAGACAGTGCTCAGGTCAATACGACCAAAGATTCAGATCATTTGGACGGTAAGTCCAATACGCCATATCAGAGAAGGCCATATCCATAATCTCAACAGCAAAGCATCTCTGATCGCAGCACTTCATTCTGTCATCACCAATGACAACGACTGTCACTACTTCCCAGCCTATGAATTAATGATGGACGACCTTCGAGATTATCGATACTACGAAGCGGACATGATCCATCCATCTGCAGTAGCTATCGACTACATCTGGGATATCTTCCGACAGGAGTTCATCTCTCCTCTATCTCAGGGCGTTATAGCTCAGATTGACAAGGTAAATCGAGCCATCTCGCATCGACCTTTTCATCCAGGATCTGGGTCTCACCTTGCGTTTTTGAAAAAGATTGCAGAAGACATCAAACGTATAGAGTCTACTTATGAAGTAGACCTGTCTACGGATAGACGTTCTATAGATGAGACAATCAAACAATACGAGTAGAGGATCTTGCGCGACTTAAGTCAAAGACACCATCGACAACATCAACGTCAATATGATTCAGCCCCGGGGTAAGACCTACTCCTATCCTACCCAAATCGTCGAAACCCAATGCCATGGCACCATTGAGAGTAGCCCACTTGATTATATCAACATCTGGAACTTGAGATTGGTAGCGCTTTAAGGTCTGCATCTCTTCAAATACCGAGAGCTGCCAATTAGAGCCAAGACTATCAGTCCCAATACACATCCTGGCGTCTTGGGCTATAAAGTGGCGATACTGTGGTAATCGATTTTCGATATACAAATTCGCGTTTGGACAGGTCACCCAATACACGTTAGGACTCCACGCATGTGCGGCACTGATATCTGAGGAAGAAGTGGTTGTATTGTGCACGAACAAGGTGTTCTTACTTGGATCCATGCGTTGCAGCAGATGACGGATGGAGGTTGTTTTCGTAGGGCTGAACGACTCCAGCGACATCCCTATATCCCGAAAGAAACTCTGAAACTCACCTCGGCCAGTCATAAATAGCTCGTTCTCAGCATCAAGCTCTTGATTATGCACACTGACGGATACCTGCTCCTCGGCATTGGCCTTATTGATAAACTCATAGAGCTCATCTGATACAGAATATGGGGCATGGGGGACATAGCTTTTTTTATGCCCTCTATCCCTAACATGACTGGCATAGATGTCTTGGATTTCTGCCAATGTCCTTTGCAACATGAAATCTTGGAACAAATCAAAAACCTCGACAAAAGTGTGATAGCGGATTTTAGACGCTTCCTTGGTGGCAACCGTATCAACTGCATTCGAAATGTCACCAACCGCGACGATACCGTTGTCATACATCTCCTGATCTGCTGCTTGGATAGCTCTGAGAATCTTATCCTCCGGAAAATCACGCAGTTGCAAGACACCCTTAATGAACGGGATAAGCCCTGTACCCGTCGGAATCACCCCTCTGAGATGCGATAATTCGAGATGACAATGTGCATTTACATAGCCAGGTATCAATAGACCATTTAGCTTTCTGGTGTCGGGAAAGATGTCCGGTGAGATATCCAGTATCTCTCCTGTAGCAGAGTATGTTATGGTTGTGTTGGTGAGTGGCTGACCGTCATTGGTGATTATGACATCTGCAGTGATCTTATTCATGTTACCAAAGTAGTGTTGAGTCAGAAGAAACTACTCCCTATTTCTGGTAATCAGCGCAATAAGATGCGCGATATCCAGTCCACCTTACTCGAGAGAATGGCATTCAGAGCGTGATCCGCCTTCTGGGCATAGTGATGGATTTCTTTCGTCACTTTACAGAACTCCTTGCTATGCTCGCACTGCGGATGGACAGCATCCACTTCTTTGAGTAGTGTGATCAGCGGGTCCAATTCTTGTTTCTTGCGTTCCGCAATGATGATCTTGAAGATGTTATTGAGATCCTTTTCGGCTCGGTAGTAATCCTTGCGCTCACCGATCTTCTGCACCTTAGACACAAGGCGCCACTGTTCGAGGGCGCGAAGATTCATATTAACATTACCTCGAGACAAGGATAACCTCGACATCACTTCGTCGGCACACAAATCATCAGGAGATATAAGAAGGAGACCGTGAATCTGTCCCATGGTCTTATTCACACCCCATCTGGTGCAAAGTGTACCCCACTCGCAGATGAATCTTTCTTGGGCAGAATCATAGCCGATATGTCGAACCGCAGTCATAAAACGAGTTGATCGAGCGATGCTCACCTCAAGGGAAGAGTCAGGAGATCCTTTTTGTTTAGAAAAATCGCTGTAGATCTTCAACA
>JBCBIX010000129.1:0-6849 GCA_038523965.1 Bacteroidota bacterium | reverse complement strand
GTTTTTGCGCATTGCATGAGAGGTGGACATTATATGTAGTTTATTTGTAATGTGTTACCTACTGTATAATTGGTAATAATTCCATTAGTGTAAGGTATCTGTCATTTTTAAGTTGCACTAATAGGTGTGGTTCGGTCTGTCAGCTGTCAACGTTTTAGCAATTTTGTTGGACCCCGAGAAGACAGATTGTTAGCTATTCATTGATTTAGTTAACCGACCGAGAAAATGATAAAACCGCCCTCCCGAGTGTTAACGCTGTGGACCTGTAGTCCTTTGGCAAACACCGAACCTGAAGACTGCCATAGTCGGGCGTCTATCCTTTACACCTTTTCGGATTCTAACGTATATCATGGGAACCAGTTAATGCGATCCCAGCGCAATACCAGCACTTTTTATTCGGACTGTTATGCCTCTGGCCAGCAGACCACCACCACCAAATCAAAACTCATGAGAGTTTCTCCACTTGCTTATTATTCTGGAGTGTTCAAGCGATCGGTCCTTCGGGAATATTCGCTAACACTACTGTTCTTCCTCCTTGGATTGACCACATTCTCCCAGACGAGATCGTCCGTTATCCCTGACCTGAGCGATCTCAATAGTGAGGAACATCGACTTGAGAGGACAGAGATTCTTCAAGATTTGTCTTCAGGGCTATACGCCTTAGCACCTACGCAGGCCAACCCTGAGGGTGATGCACTTGTTATCCCAGTTGCTTCTGGTGGAGCTATTCTCACCGTTACTGCTGAGGAACTGTCTGCCTACCGGACCATCGAGATTCAAGGTGACCTCACCAAAGAGAACCCAATCATTGTGAATGTTGGCGATGTAGGTGAATATACATGGCAAGTCCCTGAGATCCATGGATTGGATGAATCATCAGCAGCAAGTGTCATCTGGAATTTCGAGTCTATTACAAAGCTCAGACTTGAAGGTGAGCATGATTCTTACGGAGTTGTGGTGGCTCCGCTGGGACATATCGTTAAATCTAATGCTGGCACACACTATGGTCGTCTGATGGTGAGTCATGTCGACCAAGAGCGTGGTAATATCATCGACGTAGCACCCGCAGTTACTGCTATACCTCAATCAACTGACAAAAGCCGAAACTTAAAAACCACGTCCACAGATTCTCCTATCGATTGGAGTTTTACATGCACAGATGGAAAGAGTGTAGATATCGTCACCTATAACCTGCGAAAGAATGCTGGAAGCGATGATCATGATGGTGTTTCGGCCAACGTCCATTCTGTGCCAGTTCCGAACTCGGGCAATGTTTATCAAGTTGCAGTCGAATTTGTGTTTAAAGGAAGTGGAAGTAATCCCGGGTCTAACTTTCGGGTGAGGGCTAATGGCGAAGAGTATATCTTAAACGAGCAAACTGTAAGCGGACGCTCTTCGAATGTATGGGTACTCAGAGGCATAATTCCTGGTAACCCAAGTAGTATAGACTTTATAGATGATGATACAGACAAGGCGCAGTCGGTTTCACTTTATATCTACCGTAACAATAGCTCTGCTGGAGAATCACGCGGATTTTTCACTCAGTACAGTGGTTACAACAATGTGGTCTGTTTAGAATACGATATTCCAATCGATCAATTTTCAAATGATACCAGAGATGTCGTTATAACCATTCCATTTTCAGAAATAACCAATGATGGCAGAACGCTCAAGGCCACCGCTTTTACTGGAACTCCGGGATCTAATTGCGAGAGCATTCCTTCAGGCCGAATCAGTGATACTCGCACAATCAATGGCCCGAACTCTTCCCTTCCTCCTTCAGATGCCACTTGTTGTGCTAATGTTGTTACACTTACTCTTCAGGATGTACCGGCAAACGAAAGCAAATTCACATTACAAATTGATACCAGAAACGGACAGCAATCTTGGGTGCTTGGCTCTGCTGTAAATATCGAGACTTCCTGTATTGACCCATGTGATGGCGCTATCACTGGGATTTATATCTACGATGAAGCAACCGATGCAAGGGTTACAGGACTTCCACAGCTCACTAACGGAACAACCATAGATGCCAGTGACCTACCGTCACAGTATTATATAGCCGCCGAAGTCAATGGTAATATTACTTCAGTAGATCTGATGCTCAATGGACAGAGTCAGACCTGCGAGAATTCTGCTCCTTACACTTGGCCAGCAGGCGCCAATAGTGATGATGAATCCGGTTGGAATGGTGGAGTAGGGCAATATAGCCTCTCGGCGAAGGCTTACGCTCAAGACGATTGTGCAGGTGCCGTCTGTTCTGAACTAACAGTGTCTTTCGAAATAAAAGAAATTAGCTGCGATGACTTCTCTGTAGATGTTGGAGATGATGTCACAATTTGTGTAGAAGAAGAGGTAACACTATCTGCCGAGGTGATAGGAGCTACCCAGTGCGATTGTTGTTTAAGAACAGTCTCGAATACTGATCACTGTAACAGAAACGAGAACTACGTCCTGTGGTTGGACCATGAGCACTACACGGGAAATAATGACTTAGTCTGGGAAGAATGTGGCGATGGTTCTGCTCGACTTACCGGCACAGCGACAAGAGGTGGCACGACTTTTACAATTGATATCACGTACACCGGATTTAGTGAGACACCTCCTGCTGGAAGCCCTAAAGAAAATGAATGTGGATCGACCAACAGCAATGACTGGGTGTACTACACAGGCATAAGTGGAACCCTAACAAGTGGAAATATTGTTTATACGCTCTCCCGTCGAGGTCCTGCCTTTCAGCTCGGGAATGGTGCGAATGCTACTTCATTCGGGTTTGGTGCCTCAGGATGGTTTAAGGCTGAGAGAAACGGACATGAAGTCAATGGTGATATTAACATCATGTTGTCTCAAAGTTGTAGTTCTGGCAGTAGCTGTAGTCCTCAGAATTTAGGAGCAGGGGTCACATACCTCGGTACCTTTGGTAATTCAAATTATTACATAAAAGATGAAGGTGACGTAAGCTTCAGTGAGGCACGCGCCTTTGCGACAGGCAATGGTGGCAACCTACCTAAGATTGAAACACCGGGAGAGAACGAGTGGTTAGCTTCGAAGCTCAATGGTAGCATCTGGCTTGGCCTTTCAGACGCACAGCAAGAAGGAACATGGAGGTGGCATGATAATGAGACTGCCATTTATCTGAATTGGGCGGATGGAGAGCCGAATGAGGGAACCCACGCCAACAATGCCAGAATGCGTCCCGATGGATTTTGGACCGATCGTAATGCAGACGAACATTTTTGGGCCGTTGTCGAAATAGAGTGCGGTTCTCAAGGAGGTGGAGGTATAAGTAGTGATGTAAGCTACAGATGGTCTAATGGTGCCACAAGCTCCACAATAACGGTTAGCCCTTCTTCAACTACCACATATAGCGTGACAGTTACAGGTTGTGACGGTTGCGAAGCCAGTGACCAAGTCAGAGTGATTGTTGACGGTGGCTTCGAGTGTCCAGCTGATATTACTATCGAATGCGACCAAGATCCAGATCCCACCGTTACTGGTATGCCAGTACTTGATTGTGATCCCAATGCTATTCTCACTTTTGAAGATGAGACAAGTGGTACCTGCCCATTAGTGATCACGAGAACATGGACAGCTTCTGTGACTCGTTCCATTGAGGACCCTTGCGTACCTCAAGAAATTGCCTATTGGAACTTCGCGGGTCCTAATACGGGAAGTTTGTGTGGTGATTTTGGAGGTAATCCACTTGCGGGAAATGGCGTCCCAGCAACATCAATACATGATGGTTTTTGCACAGATTTAACGGTAAGCCCAGTTCGCAAGGATGGCAAAAGTTCATGTGTCCAAGGAGCATTCGGCGGGTCGAAGAGTGGTGCCTGCGTTGGAGGACAGGACGGGAGCTCATTCATCAACAATGACAATGATATCACATCCTTTACTGTGACTTTTGGTGGTGACGATGAGGGACGGCTAACTGGAT
The DNA here is from genome assembly GCA_038523965.1 of Bacteroidota bacterium. Taxonomy (GTDB): domain Bacteria; phylum Bacteroidota; class Bacteroidia; order Chitinophagales; family Saprospiraceae; genus JAJRXG01. The sequence continues at coordinate 2,912 of JBCBIX010000129.1, read as the reverse complement.
TTACATTCTATGAGAGAGGTGTTCACACGAACGAGAACTTTGGAAACAATTTCCCACCTACAAAGTATGGAGTTCGCGTGCTCAAGAATGGCGCTGAGATCTTTAAGCAGGTTGATGTCGATGTCACCGCAGATTGGTCACAAGAGGTGTTTGATTTTGAAGGAAGCTCAGCTTTTTCATATAGCGGATTTACCACATTCACCATCCAATTACTGGGTTATGCCCCAAGCTTTGATAGCGATGATGACGACAAGAACATTTGGGAGTTGGATGAATTCAGAGTTTTCGGATGCTGCGGTACAGCGACTTCCAACGAGACTATAGAATTTACATGCCAACAGCGAATAACGGTTAATGATACGCATGCTCCTACGCTTGTAGGCGTACCCGGAGATGTATCACTCTCATGTGCTGACGACGTACCTGATGTCGCTTCGGTTGATGCCATGGATAATTGTGCTTTTACTACTCAATTCATGGCGGATACGACGGGGAATTTCCCCTGTAGCTTTGTTATTACAAGGACATGGCGAGTAGTCGATGCCTGTAATAATGAAGTATCTGACAGCCAAATAATCACAGTAGATAACACAACTGAAGCCAATATCTCTATAGAGGCTGGAGAAGACGCCATTATCTGTCGTGGAGACCAGGTTATGTTAGAAGGCAGTGCAGCCGGTGGATGTGGCATGTACACATATGAATGGTTTGATGATAACGGGGCCTCCATCTCAACTAACCAAAACATCGTAGTTGGCGAGGCTGGTATTTACCGTCTAAAAGTGACTGATAAAAATGGCTGCATGTCTGAAAAGTCAATAGAGATTGATATTGAAGAACTTCCAGAACCTGAGGCCGGTCCCGACGAAACAATATGTAAAGGAACATCTACAAGCATTGGCTCGGATGCTGTCATACCAGAATGGAGTTATCAGTGGTTTATCGGTGACGATGCTATTCCTGGAGCTACCGGTAGCACCCTTGATGTAGATCCTTCTGCGACAATAACCTATACTCTCAGGGTCATGACTCCTCAAGGATGTGAAGGACGAGATGATATAACTGTCAATGTAGAGAGATGTGGATCCATCGGTTCGACGGTTTGGGCTGACATTAATAATGATGGAAATATAGACGCAGGCGAAGAAGGTATTGAAGGAGTCACAATAACGCTTCTCGCTCCTGACGATACGGAGTTATCTACCACTCTGACGGATGCAAACGGAAACTACTTTTTTGATGACCTCATGGCGATGGATTATCGTATCGTGATCCGGTCAGGTGATGTTCCCGATGCTTATCCAATTGTTAGTGGAGTAACTAACAATGCTGAGAATGCGGATGCGAATAATAATGGCTCTCAGAATGGAGGGCCTGGATCATTGATTACAACGGAAGTTTTCACCTTGACGGTTGGACAAGAACCAACTGGAGTTGAAGAAACTGGAGCTAACCAGGATAATACAGTTGGTGGTGGACAGGATGATGAGTTCGACTCTTTTGGCGATATGACCGTGGATATCGGATTGCGTCCTGCCGCAGATCTTAACCTAACAAAGGTTGTTTCTGATACTCGTCCAAATGTTGGAGATGTTGTCACATTCACCATTTCGATAACTAACGAGGGCCCCAATGAGGCTACTTCTGTTCAGATCGAGGATATAGTACCGAATGGATACAGCTCAATTACGGAAGTTTCTTCGTTTGGTGCGAATGCAATTGGAGGAGAGGGGACCTACAGCTATTCTATACCAAGCATATCAGAAGGTCAGTCTGTTGATATTGTTTATACAGCTGTAGTGGAGGCCCCACTTGCGGAGGTAGCCTATCAAAACATCGCCCAGATTACAGATGTAGATCAGTTTGATCCAGATTCTACGCCAAATAATGGAGCAGACAATGATGGTGATGGCAACATTGGGTCTCAAGATCCTGATGAAAACCAAGACTTAGATGACGAGGACGACGGAGATGATGCGACTGTTGATCCTCAGATCGCAGATTTAAATCTCGTAAAGGCTGTTGATGATAGCACACCCTCAGTAGGTCAGGAGGTCACGTTTACAATAATTGTAACGAATGACGGTCCCGATGCGGCGACAGGAGTCGAGGTAACAGATGACTTACCAGACGGATATGAGAATCCTCGAAGTTCTTTAGGAATTGTTGACGGAAGTACAATCACTTGGGGAGATCTGGAAATTGCTGCTAATAGCAGTGTCACATTGACCTTTGAAGCCACTGTTGTTCGACCTTTTGTTGGGGTGGACTATCAAAATATTGCTGAAGTGACAATGTCAGATCAGTTCGATCCTGATTCTACACCGGATAATGGAGCCGACAATGATGGCGACGGTTCAGTTGGTTCCCAAGACCCAGATGAGACCCAGGATCCAGATGATGAAGATGATGGGGATGACGCCTCGGTTGTTCCAAGTGGTACTATTTCTGGTAATGTGAGCGAGGATACCGACAATGATGACATCGGAGATCAAAACCTTGAGAACATAACGATTATTCTTCTCGATGAGAATGGTGTAGAGGTGGCACGAACGATAACCGATGCCGATGGAAACTATCGCTTTGAGGATGTCGATTTTGGTCAATATACGGTCGTTCAGGATGAAGGAGCTACTGGGATACTAAGCACTGATGAGGACTTTGTAGATGTATTCGATGGAGATGAGTCGGATGATGGAGATGCCAATGATGGCGTGTTGGATCAGGATGACACCATCGCTGTTACGCTCGAGCCAGGAGAAGATGACGAGAACAACAACTTCGTAGAGGAGCAGCTTGGAACGATCTCGGGTGTGGTACTTGAAGACACCGACAATGATGATATCGGAGATACTCCAATTGAAGGAGTAGAAGTAACTCTCACGGACGACGACAGTGGAGAAACATTCACA
>JBCBIX010000128.1:0-6990 GCA_038523965.1 Bacteroidota bacterium | reverse complement strand
AGTCATGTGGAGGTGACCTATTGAGGCAACTCTATTGCTTCTTTTAGTTCTTTTGCCACGTTCTTAGGTCCTGTATATTCGTGCTTCCCTGCCGCCATTATAGGACTACAATACATATGAAGTTTACGTCTATTACCATGACGCTGTTTATATCCCTGTTGCTATTCAGTTGTAAACCAGGTGTCTCGGATATGGAGCCTTTGGATCTACTATCAGAGGACATACCATTCAGCATATTGGCACCAGCGGGTGTGTCTACTGAGGCACGTGATGTTGGTATTGTGCGTGACATCACCATCCAAAACGATGACTGGTATAGTCTTCAGATCTATGAGTCAGAGGCCCGTAGTCTTGATGTGTCATCGATTATTGCTGAATTAAAGACCGAGGCGAAGGGCAATCCATTTTTTTCACAGATGATCGAAGAGAACGAGGATGGTTTCATTTTTGAAAGGGTGGTAGATGATGAATACACCAATTACGACTTTCGACATGTGAAGATCCGTGGAGATAAGCAGTACCTGATACAGACAGGCCTTTCTCGCCAGTACACCCTTGACCAAGTCAAAACTCTCTTCAAGAGCGTACAGTAATGGCAAAACGACGTAGGAGTCGAGGACTGTCCCCGATGTGGTCCTGGATTTCCTTTATCACATTTGGATTTTTGATTATGCTGCTGGGCACAGCTATTTGGACTTCTGCCTCTCCGGCCAAAGTGCTCACGTCTTGGTTTACTCGAGCTACACCTGAACGAGGGCTGGATGAGCTGACCAAGAAAGACCTGCGGAAGATAGTTTTAGAACAAGAGCAAACCATCAAAGCTCTTCGGGAACAGCTATCGAGGTATGAGGAGAATGAGGCAACTAACGTCGGAATCATTCGCACAGAATCGGCCGCTCTCAACATGAGGACAGGCCCGACGATAAGTTCAGATATCGTCCTTCGTATCCCAGATGGGACTCGAGTGAACGTCCTTTACTATGACGACACAGAGTTGTTTTTAGAAGGGAAGAAGGGTAGTTGGTGCCGTATCCGATACGAGGATCAAGAGGGCTGGGTATGGGGGAACTACCTCGACACTACCAAAATGGATTAGGCAGCTATTAGGACTTTACATAGAAAAGGAGCTTTGGACACATCCAAAACTCCTTAATGCCTTCTTGGTGGGCGATGAGAGACTCGAACTCCCGACCCCCTCGGTGTAAACGAGGTGCTCTAAACCAACTGAGCTAATCGCCCTTAAGTCAAAAGTGGCGCAAATATACTGCTCGATACCACTTGTCGCAACTTATTAGTCGACTACTTTTCTGATTACTACGATGCCTTTAAAGGGCAAAATTTGTGAGTTTTACGAACTCTTGAACCCGTCCCTGTAAGGTATCTTTTGTCACCTTTCGGATGCTACCATTTCCAAATTCCTCTACCACAAAAGAACCCATCGCAGCACCATAGATGAGCGCGCGTTTCAGATTTTCGAAGGAGGTATCTCCACTTTGAGCGATGTGTCCTAAGAATCCACCAGCGAAACAGTCTCCTGCACCCGTCGGGTCAATAACTGTCTCGAGTGGTAGTGCCGGTCCGAAGAAAACGTTGTTTTTGTCAAAAAGGAACGCCCCGTGCTCTCCTTTTTTAATGATGAGATAGGTGGGTCCCATATCCAAGATCTTTGCAGCTGCTTTGACCAAGGAGTGCTCGCCGCTGAGCATACGTGCCTCTTCGTCATTGATAGTGAGGACATCACATAGAGATATGGCCTTCAGCAGCGTCGGAAGTGCGATGTCGATCCAGAAGTTCATCGTGTCCAAGACCACCAACTTGGGCTTTACTTCTAACTGTTCGATCACACTGACTTGGATGGCTGGATCCAGATTACCAAGGAGGATGTACTCACTTGTTTTGTAGCTATTGGGAAGAACGGGGTCAAATTCAGCGAGCACATTTAGATCAGTGGTGATCGTGTCACGACCATTCATATCATCGTGATACTTGCCTTCCCAGAAAAATGATTTCCCCCCTGCTATTGTCTTGATACCGTCCAAAACCATACCCCGACTTGCGAATTCGGCAAGCTCTTCAGAAGGGAAATCGTCGCCTATGATCGATACCAAATTTACCTTATCAACAAAGTGACTCGCAGCGAAGCCGGCATACTGTGCTGAACCACCGACGATCCGTTCTGCTCGTCCGTGGGCTGATTCGATGGTGTCAAACGCAACAGTACCTACAATAAGAAGGCTCATATATGATTTTTTATAATGTGATAGCTTGAATTCGCGCAAAGGTACTCATCCCTTAAACTTCATATTGGATGCTGCGCCATATACTTCCAAAGCGCTGCTGCATGCAGGGACTGCCGAATCGCATCTTCTTCTAAGAGTTTTAAGACTTTTTCGCGACTCATCAGATGCACTTGGATTTCTTCGTGTTCATCGAGTTGCTGAGAGTCTCTGACACGAGTAACATCTGTGGCGAGATAACAATGGACCAAGTTCGTATGGGTTCCTGGGTTCGCACAATTGACCATATAGTGTTGCCATTCTCCTCCACCGTAGCCAGTTTCTTCGAGTAGTTCGCGTCTGGCGCTATGCTCGGGAGTTGGATCGTCCTTGTCGCACACTCCTGCGCTCAGTTCGATACTGATTTCTTGAAGGCCATGACGATACTGCTCGACCATGACAAATTGGTGATCGGGAGTGATGGCGATTACATTGACCCAATTAGGATATTCGAGGATGTAGTAAGATTCCATCACCTTGCCATTAGGCATCTCCAGGGTATCCTCTCGAACGGTCAGCCATGGTGTACGCTTGAAGAGATAGCGTTGACTGAGTGTCTTCCATTTTTTGATGGGCATTGGGATTAGGTTTCTGATTTACTCAAATGACTGGGCTGTGTATTGAATTTCGGGTTTTCCCGATAGATGTAGCCTCCCTTCTCAGGCATCTTTGAGCTAAGCGATCTGGACGAAAAGATATTTCCGCATCAATTCTCTTCCCACGATTTAGATCGCTGCTTTTTATATAGGTTTTAGTAGTTGAGCGGGGTGAGATCGTCGGATCTCACCCTTTTTTTATTGCTTGCGTTGTTGCCATCTGTCGAGATGATGTCTGAATTCTTCTGTTCTAAATTGGCTAAACAGGTCAAAGACAAGTAACACCGAAGAGAAAATTGTCACGCTCACTGCTGTGCCCAAAAAGATGTGGTTCCATCCAAATATCATGGACAACGTCATCATGGATATCCCAATCATAAATCCTGTGATGTTGACCTTTCTCTTGCCGATAAATCGCTGTAAGCGTCCTTCGAGATGTGGCAGCTCTTCTTGTTCCAGGTAAGTCTCACCAAGCAGTTCATCATGAGCTTCACGATATCGATAGAGTGATCGATAAAATCGATATCCACCCGTGACAATCATAAAAACTCCCAGTGGCAGTGCACTGAAAAATAATCCCTTGGATAGGGTGCCCTGACGCCACAGAAAGAGCAGCAGCGTCCACGTGATCCCTGCACCACCGATAAAAAAGATGGCGGCATTGCTGATGCGTTCCCCGCGATAGTATTCGGTGACTCTATCGAAGAGAGATTTTTCTGGTAATTCGCTGGATGCCATGAGTGATCCCAAAGGTAGTTGATCGTCATAAGTGGGGCTGTCTTGTAAGAGTCTCGATTCATTCTCCCTTTTAGGGAAAACAATATCTTCAGCCCTCTTCACCCATCCTTAGACCCGATGATGAGATCCAGTTGTTTCTTGCTTGTTTTTTTGCCGTTTGTCCTACAGCTTTCGGCTCAGATGCAATCCCCAGACGAATTCTTGACTCATGGACTGGGAGAGCATTTTACTCCGCACCATCAGTTAGTTGACTACTATCAGCACATCGCCGAAGAAAGCGACGCAGTCAAATTAGCTAAGTATGGACGGACCAACCAAAACAGACCATTACTCTATGCGATCATAACCTCACCTGCGAATCATGAGCGCATCGAGGACATCCGCACTGACAATTTAAAACGGGCTGGAGTGCTCCCTGGAGAAGCCTCACTGGGTGGTGATATTACCATTGTGTGGTTGAGTTTTGGTGTTCATGGTAATGAGGCAGCTTGTTCGGAGTCGTCCATGCAGATCCTTTTTGACTTAGCCGATAAAACCAATGTTCGTACACAGGAGTGGCTCCAGAACACAGTGGTTATCATCGATCCTGTCGCCAACCCCGATGGATACTCCAGATATACACATTGGGCGCGAGACATCGCCAGTGACGACTACAATCCTGATATCCAAGACGTCGAGCATCAGGAGCCTTGGCCGGGGGGCAGAGTGAACCATTATCTCTTTGATCTTAATCGCGACTGGGTTTGGCAGACCCAGACAGAGAGCCAACAACGCATCCGTCTCTACAACGATTGGCTGCCACACATCCATGCTGATTTTCATGAAATGGGTCATGAGAGTCCCTACTTCTTCGCACCGGCCAGCAAGCCCTTTCACAAATACATCACTCAGTGGCAACGGGACTTTCAGACTGAGATCGGGAAGAATCATGCAAGGTACTTTGATGCTGAGGGGTGGTTGTACTTCACAAAGGAGGTTTTTGACCTTCTGTACCCAAGCTATGGAGACACCTACCCAACGTACAGTGGGGCCATTGGGATGACATATGAGCAGGGTGGATCGCATGTTGCTGGTCGCGCTATCCGGTTAGAAAATGGCGAATTACTCACCTTGAAAGATCGGATCGCTCATCACGTTGCTGCTGCCTTAAGCACAGTTGAGATCGCCTCACGCCAGAGTAGCAGGCTGGTACAGCAGTTCGAGACCTACTACAAGGGCACCTCCACAAATCCTCCGGGAGATTATCGCACTTATGTCATTAAAAAAGATCCAAGTGGAAGGCGCCTGGATGCTTTAGCCGATCTGCTCGCCAAGCAAGATATTACCTATGCTATCTCGTCGGAGTCATCCTCTTTAGCTGGTCATCTTTACTCGACTCAACAAGAAGGAATGATCAATATCGAGCCTGGGGACATGGTCGTAAGTGCTCTACAGCCCAAAGCAGTCATGACCCAGGTATTGTTAGATCCTGTGACAGAGTTAGAAGATAGTCTTACGTATGATATCACTGCGTGGTCATTACCGTATGCATACGGATTGGAAGCACTCGCCAGCACGAAGTCTGTTAAAATCAATGGCATGGACATGATGTCCAGTAGTGCGCCAGCAACCACTGGTTCTGCGTACGCTTATCTCATACCTTGGTCAGACGTGTCTGACGCAGCAGTAGCAGCAGATCTCTTACATCGAGGAGTATCCGTGCGGACATTATCAAAGCCATCAACTCTCGAAGGCCGATCATATGGTGCAGGTTCACTGGTCGTAACCCGAGCTGACAACAGATCAATAGATGAAAAACTGATTGGCATTATCAATGAGGTTGCGTCTTCTCACAATGCCGAAATTATCTCGGTCAAGACTGGATTCGCAGAGAGTGGTCTCGACCTTGGTAGTGGGCGTATTGATTTGATAAAGAAACCCAAAGCCCTTTTACTGATGAGTGATCGCATCAGAACAAATGCGTTCGGACAGGTGAAGTGGTACTTTGATCGAGTGATAGATTATCCGCTAACCATTGTCGATCGCGATCGCCTTAGCCGGACCAATATGTCTAAGTACAATACAATGATTCTGACCAGCGGATACTACGGTTTTAGCAAATCAGAGCGCGATCAGATCTCATCGTGGGTGCGTGGAGGAGGCAAATTGATTGTGATCGGTGGTGCCCTTTCTGAATTCGCCGATCAAGATGGATTTGCGTTGAAGCGATATGCAACAGACGAGGACGCCTCCAAGGCTAAAAAGGCGAGTCAACAAGCCAATCTTGACGCACGATACAATGACTACGAGGACAGAGAACGAGATGCGATCAGCGACTATGTTCCTGGAGCGATTTTTAGACTGGATGTGGATGAAAGTCACCCATTAGGATTTGGATTGGGAGATCACTACTACTCGCTGCGTACAAGTAGTTCTGTGTATCCGCTATTAGTGAATGAGAACAATGTATTTACTCACCCCAAGGATGGCGGTGCCTCGATTGGATTTGCGGGTTCGAAGATCAAGGAGAGAATTAAAGACAGCGTTGTGTTTGCAGTGGAGGATGCCGGACGAGGTACGGTGATATACATGGTGGATAATCCCTTGTTTCGTGGGTTCTGGTACAATGGACTATTCTTATTTTCCAATGCACTTTTTCAGGTACAATAGACCGACCGGACACTACTCAAGATTAATACCTATAGCTTATGCGGAATATATTGATCATACTCTTGGCATCGTTCGTGACGATCGCGATTAAGGCTCAGCAGGATATCACCTTAGAAGATATCTGGAGAAACTACGAGTTCGTACCGAAGTCAGTTCCAGGATTCAACTTCATGAGTGATGGCCGTCACTTCACGCGTCTTGAAGAGAACGTCATCAAAAAATATGACATCACTACAGGAGAATATGTCGAGGATATCTTCGACGCATCTGCGATCGCTGGACAGAAAGGCTTCAGCGGTGAAATGGATCGATACAGTTTTCACTCTGATGAATCACTATTGATGATCGAGAGTAATAGTGAGTCGATTTATCGCAGATCATACCTCGCTAACTATCATGTATATAACCTTCAGACCGGCGAACTACACGCTATCTATGAGGATGGAAAGGTCATGAATGCCACCCTCTCTCCTGATGGGAACTACGTGGCCTATGTCTGGGACAACAACCTTTATTACTATGAATTGAAATCAGAGACCACACTGCCGATTACTTATGACGGCAGCAAGAATGCTATCATCAATGGGGTAGCGGATTGGGTTTATGAGGAGGAATTCTCTATCGTAAAGACGTTTTGGTGGTCACCAGATAGCAAGAAGATTGCATATCTGAGATTCGACGAGACTAACGTACGAGAGTTTACGATGACCAAATATCAGAACAAACTCTAT
>JBCBIX010000127.1:0-7145 GCA_038523965.1 Bacteroidota bacterium | reverse complement strand
AATTAATCGAGAGCAACAATCATTCTGACCTTTGTCAGAACTCTAACGCGAAAAGGCTTAGCCAAGATGTACCCTTGACTAAGCCAATCCTTACTACTTATGTGTTAGACGAACTATCATTAATGCTGTCGCAGAATTATTTCAATTCTACTTCAGCACCAGCACCCTCGAGGGCTGCTTTAATAGATTCTGCTTCGTCTTTAGCTACTCCTTCCTTGATAGGACCAGGAGCGCCATCAACTAATGCTTTTGCATCTTTTAATCCGACGCCTAAGAGGTTCTTAACCTCTTTCACAACGGCAAGCTTGGCTGCACCAGCAGAGTTGAGAATGACATCAAACTCAGTCTGTTCTGCTTCACCGGCAGCTTCACCGCCTCCACCTGCAGGACCTGCTGCTACTGCTACTGCTGCAGCTGCTGGCTCGATACCATACTCGTCTTTAAGAATGTCAGCTAATTCACTTACCTCTTTAACTGTAAGGTTGACCAACTGATCTGCAATCACTTTTAAATCTGCCATTTGTCTTTTGTGTTTTTGTTTAGTTAGTAATGGCGCGTAATACTATATGGATAAAAACTTGGAAGCCTTATTAAGATTCAGCACGCTCCTCGAGTGCCTTAAGTAAACCAGAGATGGTATTGCCACCGCTCTGCAATGACCCGAGAACGTTCTTTATCGGTGATTGAAGGATCAACAATACATCTCCAATAAGGTCCTCTTTGGACTTCAGATTAGAGAGTGCATCCAACTGATCGTCACCCACAAATACACTTGAGTCAATATATGCTGCCTTTAGAACAGGCTTTTCGCTGCTCTTTCGAAACTCCTTAATGAGCTTAGCAGGTACGTTAGCCGTCTCACAATACATGAGAGTAGTTGGCCCCTTCAATGAGTCAAACAAACCCTCATACCCAGCCTCTTCTGGGAATGTCTCCAAAGCCTTGCGGGCCAACGTATTCTTGACCACCTTCATGCTCACACCTTGCTCAAAGCACTTACGGCGGAGTACGTTTACATCTCCGACAGTCATCGCAGATGAATCCGTCAAGTAGAAAAACTTATTCTGCTCAAAGGTCTCTCTGAGCTCTTCTATGACGTTTGTTTTTTCTGTCTTGGTCATCGCTTTACAGTTTTAAGGATTTTACGTCAACACTTACTCCAGGACTCATGGTACTCGCAACTGAGACGGATCTCATATACTCTCCTTTGGCAGATGATGGTTTCATCTTCTGAAGTGTGGTTAATAATTCAGTCGCATTCTCAGCTAACTGATCAGCAGTAAACCCTACCCTACCCACGGATGAATGAATGATACCATACTTGTCTACGCGGAAAGAGATCTTTCCTTTTTTGACATCGGCAACAGCAGCAGCTACGTTAGGTGTTACCGTTCCCGTCTTTGGGTTTGGCATTAGTCCACGTGGACCCAAGATGCGACCAACCTTACCCAACTGTGCCATTACATTAGGAGCTGCTATGACAACATCAACATCAGTCCAGCCTCCTTGTATTTTTTGGATGTACTCCTCGAGTCCTACATAATCAGCGCCAGCTTCCTTTGCCTCAGCCTCCTTATCCGGAGTACAAAGGACCAGAACTACCTTCTCCTTACCTGTACCATTCGGAAGAGACACTGTCCCTCTTAGAGCTTGGTCTGCTTTCTTTGGGTCGATACCCAGCTTGATGTGGAGGTCGACAGATGCATTGAACTTGGTGGTGTTCACATCTTTGACGATACCCATGGCCTCTGCCAGCGGATATGATTTTGAGAGATCGTGCTTCTCAAGCGCAGCCCTTCTCTTCTTCGTTAATTTAGGCATGTATGATTGTTAAAAGGTGCAAACGCCATCTATCCATGGCTCCCTTTGATGATTTAAAATACTTCTATTAAGCCTCTGCTTCAGCAGTGGCCCATGGAGCATCACCACTAATGGTGACACCCATACTTCTGGCAGTACCAGCGACCATCTTCATGGCTGACTCGATAGTAAAGGCGTTGAGATCTGTCATCTTGTTTTCGGCGATTGCCTTTACATCATCCCAAGTGACACTACCCACTTTATTTCGATTAGATTCTGGAGAACCTTTTTTAAGTTTTGCCGCCTCCATCAATTGGATTGCAGCAGGTGGAGTCTTAATGACAAACTCAAAAGACTTATCCTGGAAAACGGTAATAACGACTGGTAAAAGCTTACCGGGCTGGTCTTGAGTTTTTGCGTTGAAACGCTTACAAAACTCCATGATATTCAAACCCTTTGCACCAAGAGCAGGGCCTACTGGAGGAGCGGGGTTGGCTTGACCACCGCGCACTTGCAACTTCACATATGTCTCGACTACTTTAGCCATAATTAAGATTGTTTTTCGACCTGCATGAAGTTGAGCTCAACCTCTGTTCCACGACCGAATATTTTGACAATTACTTTCAACTTTTTCTTCTCCTCGTTGACCTCTTTGATATCCCCTACGAAGTCGTTGAACGGCCCATCCACTATCTTGACCGATTCACCGATGATGAATGGCTCGATCATCGACTCTCCTACTTCCTGAGATTCATCCACCTTACCGAGCATGCGATTTGCCTCACTCTCTTGCATGGGAATGGGCTTTTCGCGACCAAGGAAATGAATCACATTTGGCATACCTGCGATACCCTGAATGATCTCCGAGGAGAACTTCTTGGCTATCGCCTCGACGAGGATGTATCCTGGGAGTATGTTTCGCTCGAGGATAACCTTCTTACCATTTCGAATTTTATACACCTTTTCAGATGGAACAAGAACATCAGTAACGATCTCCCCCCATTTCGATCTTTCGATTTCTAATTCAATTCTCTCCTTGATCTTGCGCTCTTTACCGCTGATCACTCGGAGTGAATACCACTTTTTTTCTGCTACGTCTTCCATGATTACAGTCCAATATCATAGATCGTCTCCAGAACACCTTTGGAGAGTACATCCATCAACAGTACAACCAGTGCAATGATGGCCGAAGCGATCAACACCAGTGTGGTACTACTTAACAAATTGGGAAAGGAGGGCCACGTCACCTTATAAAGGAGCTCATTGTAGCTTTCTTTTATTGACAACAGTAAAGTGTCCATACATTATCCATTACATGAGATGTCGTCTGGACACCTCGACCTTAAATACTTGCAGGGGAGACAGGAATCGAACCCGCAGCCTACGGTTTTGGAGACCGCCGCTCTACCAATTGAGCTACTCCCCTATATCAGAGAGAGACGCAATGCCACGGATCTCTCGTTATCACATCTTATCAACACTTTTCTGTCACCCTTTGGCGACATCGATTTGACTTTAGACGAAAAAGAAGCACCCCAAAAGGGATGCTTCTACAAATTCTACATTTCCACTTAAGAAGGAAGGACGATATCCTGCTTACGCAAGGATCTCAGTAACCTGACCGGCACCAACTGTGCGGCCACCTTCACGAATCGCAAAACGGAGACCTTTCTCCATAGCAATAGGATTAATCAATTTGACTTCAAGAGAGACATTATCCCCTGGCATAACCATCTCTACACCGTCAGGAAGTACGACATCACCAGTGACATCCGTAGTACGGAAGTAGAACTGTGGGCGATATCCATTGAAGAATGGTGTGTGACGACCACCTTCATCCTTTCCTAAAACATAAACCTCGCACTTAAAGTGCATATGGGGTGTTACAGAGCCTGGCTTAACGATAACCATACCACGCTTGATGTCTGTCTTTTCTATACCTCTTAGAAGGAGACCAGCATTATCGCCAGCTTCTCCTCTCTCTAAAATCTTACGGAACATCTCAACTCCCGTTACTGTAGACGTCAATGGCTTCTCATCTGGCCCCATCATACCCACAATCTCAACTGGATCACCGGTATTGATAACACCACGCTCGATACGACCTGTCGCCACAGTACCACGACCTGTGATAGAGAATACATCTTCGATAGGCATCAAAAAGTCCTTATCAACGTCACGAACTGGCTCAGGAATGTCAGCATCTACTGCCTCCATGAGGTCCACGATGTACTGCTTACCTTCGTCAGAACCCTCGAGTGCCTTCAGAGCAGAGCCTTGAATCACTGAGGCATTATCACCATCAAACTCATATTGATCTAAAAGCTCACGAACTTCCATCTCGACAAGCTCGAGCATCTCAGGATCGTCTACGAGATCAACTTTGTTCATGAAAACAACAATCTTAGGAACTCCAACCTGACGGCAGAGAAGGATGTGCTCACGAGTCTGTGGCATAGGACCATCAGTAGCAGCAACGACTAAGATGGCACCGTCCATTTGAGCCGCACCGGTAACCATATTCTTTACGTAATCCGCGTGACCAGGACAGTCTACGTGAGCATAGTGGCGATTAGCCGTCTCGTACTCCACGTGAGCGGTATTGATCGTAATACCTCTCTCTTTTTCTTCTGGTGCACCATCAATTGAATCGTAATCCTTCTTTTCAGATAGACCCATCTCAGACAGCACATAGGTGATGGCAGCTGTGAGAGTTGTTTTACCGTGGTCAACGTGGCCGATTGTGCCAATGTTAACGTGGGGCTTGGTCCTTTGAAAGGTTTCCTTGGCCATTGTAAATGTTTTTACTAAGTATTTAATTAATCAATTACACCCCACTGGGTGGGTCTATTATTCTATTCGATCCATGGCTTGAACCATTGTCCCATGCCATCGTGAGCCAATGAAGGGAATTGAACCCCCGACCCCTTCCTTACCATGGAAGTGCTCTACCCCTGAGCTACATTGGCTTGCAGATAGAGTTAGCTCCTATAATTAGTCCTCTAATGCACATCCGTCGCATTAAGAACTTTAGAGCGGGAGACGAGACTCGAACCCGCGACCCTCAGCTTGGAAGGCTGATGCTCTACCAACTGAGCTACTCCCGCATCTGTCAAAAAGAAAGCCGTTGTAGTGGGGGTGGTAGGATTCGAACCTACTCAGCCTAAGCAACAGATTTACAGTCTGCCCCGTCTCTCCAACTTCGGCGCACCCCCGACTCGGGACATCTGAACATCCACGACGTTTCTTTTTTCTTTTATGTCAAACTTCAAGTGTCGACAGTGAGACTGTGAGCCGGCGGAGGGATTCGAACCCCCGACCCGCTGATTACAAATCAGCTGCTCTGGCCAACTGAGCTACGCCGGCATAATGGTATCCAAATGCCTCAAATACAGGCCTTTAGATATCGTAAATTCAGTCATTCACATACGAATTTCACCGCTTTTGGCGAAAGTGAGTGCGAAAGTATAACAATTAGTCCAATTGCGAAACGGCTTATTTGAACTTTTTTAGAGGCTCAAGCCCCCTTGGGATGGGCCTTTGAGTAGATTTCCTTTAGTTTGGAAATGCTGTTATGAGTATAGATCTGAGTAGCCGTCAGATTCGCGTGACCGAGGAGTTCTTTGATTGCGTTAAGCTCGGCTCCGTTGTCCGAGAGATGTGTAGCAAAACTATGTCGAAGAATATGAGGGCTACGCTTATCGACCGTACTATGACACTGTATCCATTTGGAAACACAGTTGTAGACAAATTTGGGATAGAGAGGCCTTCCACGATCTGTTACCAAGAGCCTTTCACCCATTTCTCCGAATTGGCGTCCCCGCAATCCTTGGTATTTGTCCAACCAACTCAACAAGGACGTCTCGACCGGGATCATGCGTTCCTTATTGCCTTTGCCAAGTACCTTAATCTCACGACGCTGCCGATTGATATCAGTATCCATCAGCTGAATAAGCTCTGAACGACGCATGCCAGTCTGATAGAGCATCAATACGATTACATAGTCTCTGACTTTGCTAAAGTCATCTCGGTCTTCTTCATGCATTTGCAATCCCAGCTCCATCTCTTCAGCTCGGACCACCTTGGGAAGACGTTTTGGAACTTTCGGCCCCATGATCTTCCCCGCAGGATTAGTAGCTATCCAACCATTCTTCTTCGCAAACTTGAAATACGTTTTAAGCGTCGAAAGCTTACGGTTGATTGATCGAGGTTGATACCCCTCCTTCATCAAGAAGACCATCCAAGATCGTATATGTGTGTGATGGACTACATCATCTGCATGCATTCCCAGATGCGATGCGGTATAGGTGTCAAAAGCTCGTAAGTCGCGGAGGTAGGCGGCTACAGTGTGCGAACTGTATCCTTTCTCGAATTGAAGATATTTTCGGAACCTGCCATGGTCTCTCATAGTAGAAAAGAAGCAATAGGTATGCCATATCAGGATCCTTCTGCCCGGATCTGATACATCGCAGGAGCCGCGTTATTCCGACTGATCACCAATTGTGGTGTCGGAGTATTTTGATTCACAAGAGCCATTTGCTTGACTTCTCCTGACGCATAAATGCGCTCTGCATCTGAGGTGGACGTCACATAGCCATCGCGTTGATTAGAAATGAGCACAAGCCCTGTTCCAGCATCTAACCGTGGTGTCTCGACTTCAGTGTCATATATCGTACCAGCCGCGATCAGGTCTTCGTATCCATCACCATTGACATCTACGCTCACGGCATCGAGCATGGGGAATGCTTGGGCTTCTGTCGGGAGCGAACTGATATTATATCCGCCATCTTCACGAGCGACCAGGACGATCGACTCCAAAGTTGTAATGTCTCTCATATAGGCAGCTTTCAAGGCATCCTGATTGTAGATGTCAGAGATCGTCGACTTAGCGTAGTCCTGGTAAGATGTAAACTTCTTGGAGATGAAAGGCATCTGCTCCGTCGAACACTCCTTCCCTCGAACAGGAACATATTTCCCTTTGTAGGACTTCGAAAGGACAAGATCATGAGTCCCATTTTGGTCCATATCACCAGCATAGACATAGAGTGGCTTATCCACGGATGGATGGAGCTTGTAGTTAGTCCCGATATTCCCAAAGATGAGATCTGGACGGGCGTCAGCATTTAGGTCAGTGACAGTCGTCGAAAAATACATTCCTCGATACATCTCCAAGTCTGAGACCTTCTTTTTTTGGAATTGGCCTTGCTCGTTAACGTAGATCATGGGAAGATTCCACTCCGAAGCAATGACAAGGTCCAGATCCCCATCCAGGTCCAGATCTATGGCATCAATATCATTTATAATACCCAAGTCCATGAGATCAGGCATCACTGTAGCCGTTACAT
>JBCBIX010000126.1:0-7238 GCA_038523965.1 Bacteroidota bacterium | reverse complement strand
ATTTCTTAACGCCTACCACTTCCTAAACTGATAGGAAGACTTCTGATGCTAACCCTCAAATAATCAAGGACATGGCCTTATTTCTTTCAGGTAGAAGAGAAAGGAGGTCAGATCAAACAGGTCGGTGTCTGAGCCTGCCTATGGCAGGTGAGTTTCGAGCTGTGCTGCCTGCATTGATCGGATACCGTCTAAAAAGAATAAAGTCTTGATCTTTTGCTTCTTTCCCCGACTCCCTCATAGTGGATCGCATCCCAAATAATGTCTATAGATGTTACATACCGAAGACAAGCTTATCTTCTTTATCAAAATTAGTTCCTCCCACGTGCAGCACTTCTTCTCCTTTGTGGCATCCGTATCAAGACTCCTTTTGTTAGCGCTAACATGTATCGTGACACCCTGTCTATCGCAAAACCATATTGATTTCTTTAAAAGCACGCCCCATATCCATGAAGACACCCGTCAATGGGCGAGGATGATGTACGGAGAAGATCCCGATGTCAGAGAAGTAGATCGCTTGTACTACTTGTATAAGAATAGCGAAGAGTATCTGAAGGATACCGATGTCCGCAACTACCTCAAATGGCGACGCGACATAGCACCTTACATCAACGATGACGGTCGCATTAGACTGCCAAATCAAAAGGAGCAAGAGGCGTACATCAAGAAGATGGCTGCAAAAAGCGCCAGAGGACAAAAGAGTGCTGAAAAGTGGCGGTCGATAGGACCTTTCGAAACCTATCGCAGTGGCACAACCACACCGCTTTCTAATCATGCTCATATGAATGCAGTAGATCGGTCCTTGTCGGATAGCACCTTCGTCATGGGGGCATCTGCAACTGGTGGCTTATTCCGATCTACAGACCGCGGCCTCAATTGGGAGCTTGTTTCAAAAGACCTCCCTTTTAATGGTACGAGTACGATTCAGATCCATCCGACAAGTACCGACACGATATGGGCTGCCGCGAACAACCGTCTATATCGATCTGATGATAAAGGGGACACTTGGACAGCCAAGCTGGTAGTAGGCAGCAATGCCTATGAGTTCAAGTATGACCCCAATGATCACAGTATCATTTATGCGGTGGGTGCCTTTGGCTGTTATCGCACCGCTGACGGAGGTGACTCATGGAGCCAGATCGTCTCAGCTACAACTTGGGATCTCGACTTTCGGCCGAGTTCCTCAGACACGATTTACATGCTTTCAGAGCAATCGGACTCTTTGCGAGCTATATTTCTTAGATCCATTGATGCAGGACAGTCGTGGGATACGATTACTGCTGGATGGTATCGACCAGAAGATATGCAACATGCTTCTGCTGGAGGTGGAAAGATCGCAGTGACCCCTGCAGATCCCAATCGTGTTTATGTAGGCCTTATCGGGGCGAGTAAAGGAGGTGACAATGGCTGGATCGGTGTCTACAAGAGCACCGACAGTGGTACTTCGTTTACTCTTCCGCAAGGACAAACGGGTGGACCATATGATACCTACGGCGATCCGGAAGGAGTGTGGTCGGTGTCATCTTATAAAAGTGGATACCATCAGGGATTTTATAATTATGACCTGGAGGTCTCCCATACAGATCCAGAAAAACTTTGGGTTGGCACGGTTCTTCTTTCAGAGTCGACCGATGGGGGGAGACGATGGTGTCAGATCAATGGTGGCAGCTGCAAACGCATAACACAGCATGCAGATGTACAAGACATCGACGTGTATGGTGATGAGATATGGACTGCCAGCGATGGAGGCATCGACTTTTCTCCAGACGAATATCTCACCAATGAGTCCAGAAAGCGAGGGATCATCGGAAGTGATTTTTGGGGATTTGACACTGGATGGAATACAGACATCCTGGTCGGAGGAAAGTATCACAATGGTAATACTGCCTGGTATGAGTCCTATACAGAAGGGATCACACATTACGTTGGAGGCGTAGAAGAATTTACAGGGTACGTCCATCCGCAGATAGATCGTAAAGCCTACTTTAACCAGTACTGGTCCAACAACAGAATGAATACCATGCTCATCCCAAGAGTCATAGGTGCTAACACAGAATCTCAGCAGTGGGCGACTGTCATACCTAATGAGGGATATCCCGGTGAGTCAAGTGGCTATGTCTTCCATCCAGTGTACTCTGATCGCATCTTCATTGGTAAGGACAGCACCATTCAGAGATCCGACGACGGAGGGTTGACTTGGCGAGTTTTAGAAGGATTTGACTTTGGCAGTGGATATGTGACGGAGATAGAGATCTCCCGCTCCAATCCAGATGTGATGTACGCAGGTTATAAGATCGCCAACACTTTCTGGACCAATCAAGATATCTACCGCAGCGATGATGGAGGAGAAAATTGGACGAAAGTCACCCGCCCTCCTTTCAGCCAATACTACACTGGCAAACGAGTGGCCATCAGTCTTAACCCTTGGGACGAGGATGATATCATTGTAGGGATGTGGTTTGAGTTCAATGGAAAAAAGGTCTATCGATCCCAGGATGGTGGACAGTCATGGAACAACATTACACCATCGATGATAGACGATCAAAAGATTGCTGACGTGTACTACCAGGCAGGCGTTGACTCGAGCTCCATCTATGTGAGCACTAATGAAGGGGTCTATCGCTACACTACGGAGAGTGGTACCTGGCACGACTTCAGTTCTGGACTACCAACCATAGCAAAAGGGATGCGCTTGCGCCCTTTTTATAAAAAAAGTAAACTCCGCATGTCTTCCGAAGGTCGAGGTATCTGGGAGGCTCCTTTAGCAGGAGATTTTCGATTGCAGGCGCTGCCTATGACACTTAGTGATACACTTAGATGTTCTCGAGATACCGTCTTTCTCGATTCATACTCTATAGTGAACCAAACGGACGTTAGTTGGCTTTGGGAGATTACTCCGATGCCGAGGTATGTAAGCGATGCCACCAGCAGGGCACCAAAAGTGCTACTGGATGATGGCATATCTTATGATGTGAAGTTGACCGTCACCGATGCAGCAGGCGTTACAAACTCGCGTACCATATCAGACATGCTGTACATGAAGAGTGAGTGTGAAGTGGACAGTGTCGCTGGCCGCGCTCTTCAGCCATGGGCAAGTGGACAGTATGCTACGGCGACGGGGATTGGCTATTCTGGTGCAGCATACTCGGTGTCGATGTGGGTGAAACCTTCGGCTGATCATCCATCCACTGCATTCTTATGGTCTAATGGCGGCGATGGTGATCTCGTAGGTGTCAACTTTGCTGGCGCTGGGGATGATCTTAGGATACATCATGCAGGAAGAAGGTCTACTTGGGCCATTCACACAGATCTCAAAGCCCCAGCAGACGCCTGGACGCATGTAGTGTTAGTCTCTGATCCGGAAGCAGAAGAGTTGCGACTTTATGCGAACGGTGTACCATTCACCTATAGTTCTAATGAGATCGGCGACTATGATTTTGAAACATTGCTTATCGGCGTACAGCGCAATTGGTCCAGCAGGTGGTTCAAAGGACGCATCGATGAAGTCAAGTTATATAATCGGGCGCTTTCAACAGATGAAGTGAGGATGATGCGACATATGATCGCAGATCCCAGTGCCGATCAGTCGCTCATCGGATATTGGCAATGTAATGAACGCACAGGTCAGATTATTGACCGGGCGGGGATCGCTCATGCCACAAGCTTTGCTGCACGAACCAGCTCTACAGCACC
Source organism: Bacteroidota bacterium (assembly GCA_038523965.1). Classification (GTDB taxonomy): domain Bacteria; phylum Bacteroidota; class Bacteroidia; order Chitinophagales; family Saprospiraceae; genus JAJRXG01. The sequence goes on along the minus strand of JBCBIX010000126.1, from coordinate 3,548 downwards.
CGTGGGAGTGGGTAAAAGTGAGCTTAGGTCGTTCATGACCCATGGCACATATCTATCTGAGTCTACCGGTATAGACGTAACCTTTTTTGAAAATGATCATCCTAATGGAGATATGGTTTTCAATTTATTATATGACTTGCCGCATAATGGAATAGATGATACGGAAGGACTCGGGTCCTACTGGATCGTCAACAACTACGGGGATGTGGTTGATAGTTTTTCGCTTTCGCTAAATTTTAATGCTGCCACCAGTGAAGCCATTCCTCCAAGAATTTATAATCGCTCGGATAATGGAGACCAAAGTGATTGGACCGGATTAGAACGTGGCGTTTTCGAGGATGACACCAGCCCCAATGGTTACAGATTTTTGCTGTCATCAGAGAACTTAGGTCAGCTATTTTTAAATGCTGAATGTCTTCCTGGGGAGGTGATCCAGACATATTACCGAGACCATGACGAAGATGGCTATGGAGATGCATTGGACTCTTTGATCGCATGTGTCCAACCAGTAGGCTATGTCTTGAATGCAGCTGATTGTATGGATGACGATGATGCTGTCCATCCTTTGGCAACTGAGATTTGCAATGGGATAGACGATGACTGCAATGGTCTGATAGATGACGGCCTGACTTGCTCAGAGCCTTGCGAGACTATTGTCGTAGCCGACCAACTCTATGTAGACAACATGGGCGCTTTGTTAATTATTCAGGCAGATAGCTTGATCAGGACGGATGCGCACTTTGTTGATGGTCGTAGTTATCAACTACATGCAAGGCAGGAGGTGTGGTTATTGCCAGGGTCTGAAGTGGAAAGTTCTACCCAAGTAACTATTGAGATGGTAGGCTGTGAGGACTGATTTATAAATTTCTATTCCGGATGAGCATTATCAGACTTGATAAAATGCAGCATTGACGATACCATCAAAATTAGTGACGTCTGCAATCAGTCGAAGTTCACCTTCATCATCTACTCTGTACTTGGAAGGAAATGTTGTGCCTGTCAGGTCACAAATTGTTCCAGTAAGGTTGCCGATACAGGCGATCGCTGTAAATGGATCATTGACATCTGGTGAAAGTGCCCGGACTGTTATTTCAACCATCTTTAAAAGATAGAAAACTCCAGATCCCGCAGTGATGTCCGTGTCTTTCCACTGATGAAGCGATCCTGCATGGCGTAAAATGGAAAGTCTTTGTCGTTTTTGGACAGGTCAGTACCAGACCTTGCCGATAATTTTGAAGTATGAAACCACATTATACCCTCCTCACAGTTATTGCTCTATTGCTAAGCACACAGATAACAAAGGCACAGACAACATCATCTATGCCGCCAGAAGACAAATCTGTTTCTGTACAGGCATCCATCACGAAAGCGGTAAATCAAGCCGTAAAAGAAGGTGATGAAGTAAGGTTACACAATCCTAATTTCCAGTCTTACTTCAACCGTCAAGGGGTATCTCTGACACCACATGGAAGTGACATGAAGTGGTCATGGGAACTACAACAGATCAATGGTACTGATGCAGCTGCCACCACCCCCATACTCCGAGAAGAGGACAGTAGAGAATTAGTAGACTACAAGAGAGGTGGGATTATAGAGCGCTATGTCTTCCATCGTGACAATCTCGAGCAACAGTTTATCCTACAAGAAAAACCAGAAGAAGGAGCACTCACAATAGAAGGAACGATCTATGCAGATGGTACCTTCTCACAACAGAAGGATCACTGGCTCTGGTCCAATGCACACAACAGTGTAAAGCTGGGTCAGTTGTATGTCTACGATGCCAATGGCGATGAGATCGAGGCGAACTACACAGTTAAGTGTGATTATGCTGCGATTACGATAGACGAGGAAGCTTTAGCTGAGGCTTCCTACCCAGTGACAATAGATCCAGAAATCGGTCCAGATGATTTCCGTATTAGTGTGATGGGGCCTGATGATGACAGCAGTTTCAATGCTAATCAACCTGCCATTGCCTACAATAGTACGGACGATAATTACCTGGCCGTCTGGTTGGGAGACGAGGCAGAGGGAGGATTAGCTGACGATGAGTTCGAGATCTACGGGCAGGTAATTAATGCAGATGGAAGTTTATTTGGGCAGCGATTTCGAATCAGTTTTCAAGGCGATGATGGTAATAGCAACTTTGATGCGGCAACGCCTTCTGTTGCATACAACTCCGAAGCTAATAATTTCTTTGTGGTCTGGAGAGGGGACGATAATCAAGGACAATTGGTTGATGACGAATTTGAAATATATGGTCAGTTAATTAGTAACCTGGGGCAGCTCGTGGGTATGAATCTACGAGTGAGTGAAATGGGAGTTGATGGTAATGCTGCTTTTGATGCATCTAATCCCGATGTGGCTTACAATCCTGCTGCGAATAATTTTATGGTGGTATGGCATGGCAATGATGTAACTGTTGGACAGCTGGAAATTCATGGTCAATTGATTGCTGCCGATGGAACGAAAATAGACGACAGTTTTCAAATCAGCAATCAGGGCGTGACTGGCAATAATAGCTTTGATGCTTTTGGGGCTGCAGTAACTTACAATAGTCAGGATAATGAGTACTTAGTTGTCTGGGAAGGTGATTCTAATGTGGGGCAATTAGTGGATAATGAAGGGGAGATATACGGACAATTGTTGACTGCCACTGGTGACGAAATTGGAAATGACTTTAGAATTAGTCAAATGGGTATTGACGGTGATGCCAATCGAGACGCCCAGCGTGCAGATGTGGCTTATAACGCTGTTGACAATAATTATCTGGTAGTCTGGTTTGGGGATGACATTAGTAATAACAACACCCAAGTGCACGGGCAGCTGATAGCGGCTGATGGAGCTGAGATAGGACAGGATGACTTTAGACTGAGTTCCTTAAATCCGGATAACTTTAACATCAACCCAAGCGTTTCATTTTCCCCGCAGCAAAATAAATTTTTGGTAACCTGGACGTCACTTCCCACCATGGGGAATCTAACTAACATGCGCACTTTTGGGCAATATGTGGATGCAGATGGATTCTCTCTTTCTATAGTGCCCAATGGTTTTTTCATTAGTGCAGCACCTGTCCCACCAGCAGGGTCAGAGGTGTTTGCTTCTGCGGTAGCATATAACAGTACCGATGGTAACTTTCTTACAGTATGGTCCGCAGAGATAACCAACGGGGAGTTTGAGATTCTCGGTCAACTCATATCCGAGTTAGCGTCACGAAATCTTGACGAACACTTTCGCATCAGCTTTCAAGGGCCTGACGGGAATGAAGATTTTAATGTTGATTTTCCAGCAGTTGCGTACAATACGGTTGATAATAATTATTTGGTGGTGTGGCATGGAGTTGTGAATGGTAATAGCACAATGAATAAAGAACTTGAAATCCTTGGACAGTTGGTTTCGAGCCAAGGTTTTTTTATCGGTCAACCCTTTCGCATTTCCGATATGGGACCAGATGGAAATTTCAATTTTGATGCATTTGCTCCAAGTATCGTGTACAACGCCTTAGATAATGAATACCTCGTTGTGTGGCGAGGGGATGACAATAGCAATGG
>JBCBIX010000125.1:0-7257 GCA_038523965.1 Bacteroidota bacterium | reverse complement strand
CGAGTATCTCATAGATATGAGACTTCTCCGTCTCATTACTGATGACTATGATATTCGTTGCTGGGTTGATATCATGTATTAATGAGATACTCGGACGTGGCATCAATCACTACATCACCAAGAACTGTCGAGAAGACGAGATCTACAAGGCCCTGGATGCAACTCGAAATGATGAGAAGTATTACTGCTCAACAGTGCTGGATATCATTATCAATCGTACGTTCAGGGATATCAAAGAGGAGGCACATGAACTCACAGCTCGGGAAAGTGAGATCATCCAACTTATTGCCAAAGGAAAGATGGCCAAAGAAATTGCCGCTCAACTGCACGTGAGTATCCATACCATCTACACTCACCGTAAGAACATCATGAAAAAACTAAAAATCAGCTCTCCGGTGGAGCTGATCACCTACGCGATCAACAAAGGCCTCGTAGAAATCTAATCCTACATCACTACATACGTGACTCCGTCACCGCCGCGCTCATCCGCAGCATGGTGATATGAACTAATGTCTTTGTACTCCTTGATCTTATGCAGAACCAACTTGCGCAGTGCACCCTTGCCTTTGCCATGGACGATCTCCAGATTGCGCGCATTATTCAGCAGTGCCTTGTCAAAAAACTCCTCCAGAGTAGCTTCGGCATCAGTGATCTTGTAACCTCTGATATCAATCTTTGGGCTGAAGTTCGACTCGAACGCCACACCCTTGATATTGATGCTTTTATTCGTTTTGATCTCGAGTTGTGTATTAGCAAGGCGTATGTCTGCGATCGCCACTTCCATTTGCATTAAGCCAAAAAGCACGGTAGCCTTATCATTTTGAATCTTAAGGACCTCTCCACTAAGATCGCCGTCTAACATTTTGACATAGTCTCCTACTCGAATGACCTCATTTTCGTCCTTCTGAGCGACAACCGTTTGTTTGAGTTCGATGATGTCGTTGGACTCTCGTGCTCGTTTGGATCGAGCATCATCTTTCAGTTTTCGGATCTTCTCGAGGTTCTTCTCCTTTTCGAGTTTATTGATGAGTTGTTGCAATTCGAGGTTTTCGTCATTGGCGCGTTTCATCTCCAGCTCTTTGGCTTTGATCTGCAGTTTTTTGCGCTTGATCTCGTACTGCTTAGACATGTCATCATAATTTTTGATGAGGGTGTCCAGTTGCTTGCGCTCACGATCGACATAGGACAATTGCTCATCCAAGATGGCCTTACCCTCTTGTAGGTCGATCAGCAATTCCTCGATCTGATTTTCCTTTTTGCCCACCTTCTTACGAGCATAGCGAAGTACATAGTCATCTAATCCAACCTTCTTCGCAACTTCAAATGCATAGGAACTACCAGGCTTACCTACTTTGAGTCGATAGGTAGGCGCCAGATTATCCTTGTCAAAAAGCATAGCACCATTCACGATCCCCTTCTTTCTGAATGCATAGACTTTCAGCTGCGAATAATGCGTGGTGACAATCCCAAAAACCTTTTTGTAAAGCAGACTTTCTAACACTCCCTCTGCGATAGCCCCGCCAAGTTTAGGATCTGTACCCGATCCAATCTCATCAAGTAAGACCAGCGTACGATCGGTAGCATGTTCCAAAATCTCTCGAAGATTATGCAAGTGAGAGCTGTACGTACTTAGTCCCTCATCTATCGACTGTTGGTCTCCAATATCCGTGTAGATCTGTCGAAACATACCTATCTCAGAGTCCTCATGTACAGGTACCAACAGTCCGTAGTAGAGCATCAGATGGATGAGTCCACAGGCCTTTAGTGTTACAGACTTCCCACCGGCATTGGGTCCGGAGATAAGCAGAAGTCTATTATCTCCTTTCAATTTGAGATCGAAGGAAACCGTCTTAATCTGAGAGGATTCCTCTTGCAATACCAATATTGGGTGTCGGGCATCGATGAGATGAAGTTTTACCTCATCTGAAAGCTTGGGTAGCGCACCATCAATACGATGGGATAGCACGCCCTTAGCTCGGATGATGTCTAATTGAACCAAGCGATGTTGGATCTCGATGATCAACTCTCGATGCTCAGCTAATTCTGCACTCAGCGCCCTTAGAATACGATATACTTCCGCACGCTTTTCACTTTCTAATGAGTTGAGCTCATTGTTTAGTGTAAGTGTCTCTTGTGGTTCGAGATATACGGTTTTGCCAGTAGATGATTGATCCTGAATTACTCCTTCAATTCTGCGTTTATTTTCTGCAGGCAGAATAAGCACTCGGCGACCATTGCGGACAGACTCAACAGAGTCCGAAAGGAAATTGGAATTTTTATATCTCTTCAGGATGTCATCAAACGTGCGATCGATCGTACGGGAGATGCTTTCTATTTTTTTAAAAATCTTAGCCAATTCCGGACTCGCATTAGATCGAACATTCCCCTTCTCATCAAAAACTCTCGAGATAATACTTATCGGCTTAGCACTATATCCAGCGATTTCACCGAGGGCAAAGTAATTAGCGTATCTCGCCTTACGCTCGCCCTTAAAGTGATCAATAAACGTCTGATAGTTCTGTAATACATGTAGGATCCTTAGGACATCCTCCACTTCGAGGACATAACCAGACTTGGACAACATATAAAGCGCATCACCCACATCTTCATATTCGAAGTAGGTAAGTGACTCACGCTGTGTGATCATCATCTTCACGTCCAGAACCTGTCGAAGTTCCTGCGTTAGAATTTCAAGATTAGTCTGGAAAGGAAGCTCCAAAGCCATATTCTTAGCCGCGGTGCCCTTACAATAGCTCTGCACCAAATTCAGAATCTGACCAAACTCTAATTGCTCTACACTGCGTGCTGAGATCGACAATGACATGGGATAACTCTGGTAAGTGATTGTTCGTAAAAAGACAGACGAAGGTAAAATGTCACAGCGGATGACTTAGTTGCGATAGACATTCTTCTCTATCGCTGCTTTGGCACGTCAGTAAACACACCAATATTCTTTAGGTAGAGACCTTTGTCCTGGACATTGGCATCTCCATTCAGATCGAAGTCCATAAAGTAATAGCTACTGTTGAGTCCATTCTCCTTGAGCCATTCAGATAGATCGCTTACGTTGATATCCACAGGAGATTCAGCATTTAGGTATTGATCTCCATTAGACGCGTACATCGCGAATACATCAGTATCCACTTCCTTCTGGGTGAATCCAAATAAGCGCTGGAATGACCCGTTATTCCGAAAATCATATTGAATCTCTCCATTAACAACCGGTAGTGGTGTCGGTGACATTACGATGAGATGATTTCGATGCTCGATAACTACATAGTACTCCTTGGACGGATCGACCAGGCAACAATCACTCTCATCAAACAGAATGGTTCCATCCGATAACAAAATGCCGGCACGGGTACATGTTTCGTATTCTTCTTCTGGATTGACACGTAGGCTGACCAAAACCCAATCGGTGGCATCTATTGGATAGTAATCATTATTGTCTGCTACACTCGCAGCTTCTTCGTCGATACCTTCCTCACCAAGATAGTTAAAGGGTACTGGCGTATAGGGCTGTCCAGCCTCCGTGAATCGACCGAAGAACGTAGTCGGACGTTGTCCAGGTAGATAGCCCAACTCGTTGAGTTTGGTACGCATCTGACCTGTCTCGGTATCGTAGGGACCCTCCAAGAATACTTGGGTCTGTAAGGCTATGCACTGCATCTCGCACTCATCGGGATAATCCACCCTAAAGTTGAACGCCCTCGTACATAGCCGACTGTCTGTAATGACGAGCGTGTAGCTACCTGTGTCCAAACTTGTTGCGACCTGCACCGAGTCGCCGTGACTCCAGTCAAAATTATACGGTCCCGTATCTCCTGTGATCGTGATCTGGATCTCACCGTCCGTCTGGCCGCATGATGGTGGAAGTATCGTCGCATTGGCGATATACTGACACTCTTGGGATAGACCAATGTCGATGGTATTGTTAGCCTCCCCACTTATCAGACTAATCATGTCCGTCATACCAGTCATGGGATCAATATTACTATCCAGAGTTGTGTCTGGCGTTGCTCGGTATAGTGCGTAGCCAAATCCTTCTGGTAGCTCAAATGTCACTTGGTAGCTCCCAGGAGGAACATTTGTGAACTGGTAAAATCCAAATTCATCAGATATCGTAGAGGCCAATAAGTCGCCATTTGGGTTTAAGAGATCTACCCTCACTTGAGGAACATTTAGCTCATCATCGCCCTGGATACCATCCCCATTGCTATCGAGCCAGACCAAATTACCAATCGATGCCGAGCGATAGAATCCAGCATCAAGGCTGAAATCAATCTTGTTCGCTCCCAGTAAGAAGACAAAAGTCTCTGAGTTAAAGCCGATATCACTGTTTAGATCTGCAAGTCCTTGGCCAGGAAGAGTCACATTGTACCCATCAGGAGGCGTGAAGGCTAAATAGTATCTACCCGGTGGCACCCCTTGGAACGTGTAGCGTCCGTTAGCATCTGACCTGATACTATCCACGAGATTATCGCGATCATCAAAAAGTCTAATGAGAGTACCTGGTATTCCCGGTTCTCCTTGTTCCTGAACTCCATTACGATTAAGGTCATCCCACACAAAATCACCAATGAAACCTGACGCTACTGCACCAAATGTGAACGCCAAAAAATCATTGGGTCGCACGCTGCCAGTGGTAGTGATTGATCCCTGAACTCGACTGCTGATACCTGCATTAAACTGGGGTGTAGTGCTCTGATCATTAAGAAATAGCACATCCAAAGAAGATGGAATTGCAACCCACTGCGAACCATCATATCCAACGATTGAGAGCCGATTTAGATCCCCTCCTGTGAGATTATTGATATTGCTAAAAATGTCCCAAGTCAGTGTAATCTGCTGTAGGGAATCACTATCGATGTCCCAATACTCCTGCTGTGATACTCTAAATAAGTCTCCGGAAGTCGCAGCTGATGGAAAAGGCCCTCCAATTGGAAGAATGGGAAAATCTCCACCAAAAAGATCAGTTGTCACTGCGAGACTGGGATCGATACCAAAATAAGCGGCTGTGACCACACCGTCTCCTTGCGTCGCTGCCGGACGATAGGATCCGTTATCACCTATTGGAAAAACAAAGCCACCATTCCTATAGCTCCGAACATATCCATCAACGTGTGTGTCATCTCCAGCCCCAATCCAACCCGGAGACACCTCTGCGAACGATAGTACTCCCATCACTCCCGCACGCTCTGTTCCCACTATCCCGGGAATGACTCCCATACTCCCCTCGGCAAAGGTGTGACGGCCAAAGACATTAGCCTCTCCTCCCGCGTGGATGTATGTATTGCCAAACGACAATGTCTCGCACTGCTGTCCCATCAATCCGGAGGCGATAAGGATCAGAACATTTAGAGATATGTACCGTAGGCAAGTCATGGGATTCGGTTCATCTATAAGTCACCTATTTCACCACAAATACTACATTGATGAAAGTACAATTGCCCTGAGGTACGCTTTGCACTCTATAGTCCAACACTCCCGTATCATTATTCATTGTCATTGAACTAAAAACAGATCCATCAAAATCGGTAACATAATAATAGAGCTCATCACGAGCGTAGGTTGGTATCGAGTTGGGAGCTGAATTAGACTTAATGGCCGGGGAGCTAAATCGACTAACATATTCGTCGTATAGATCTAACTCTAAGTTCGGAGCTCCACCAGGGGTAACTGTACTTACATCAATTACAATAGCGGGTGGGTAGAAGATCTTGGCAGACTTAACGGTATTCACTTCTACAACGTCTCCGTTGGGCATCACGCCAAGATGATATGACGAATGTGGATGCGCTCCACCTTGATTGTTATCGAGAACACCACCACCTCCATAATTAGAAAATCGTGCCCGTCCATTTGCTAATTCTAATTTTCGATTTGGAGAGGTCGTACCAATTCCAACATCGCCATCTTGCTCGATGATAACATCTTGTCCCCCAATAAAGGTCAGTGATCTTCCTTGCATGTTGATAGTACGGTTAGCCGTTAAGAACTGATTGTAGGTACCTAAGTGATTGTCATTGAGCGTCACCGTATTCCCACCGATAACCTGGAGTTGGTCACGATTATCATTTACATCTCCTGGAATAGAATTCAATTGTACCGTGGGCGTTGGAATTGTAATCCAGTCGGTACCTGAAGAAGTAGTGCTAAGCACTTGCCCCGGGCTTCCTCTATCGCCATCCTTATCTTCAAATGCTCCGTTAAGTCTAAAATCGTCTCTAATGTGTACTTCTTCGTCTGGATTTGGAATCCCAAATCCGATTGAACCATTCGGAGTGATTGTGATATCGACATTATTACCATCGATAGTCAGACTATTGATTCCGTTAAGATTGATGATACGGTTACCGTTTAGGGTCTGATCGTTGGTACCCAAGTGGTCATCTATCACCGATCCACCCGAAGAAAGGATTATTTGGTCATTAGTCTTCGTTAATGTCTGAATCTCATTAGTAGCATCATTATCATTATCCGCCACATCGATCGTCACTCCAGTACCGTCGGTGATAGTAATTGGTTGATTTGTTCCCGTCCGTGTCCCTAATCCGAGATCCTGGTCATCAGTATCTATATCTACCGCCAAAACCGAAAGATCAATAGTGTCACGACCTCCATCTTGAAGTGCTATGTAGACCTCGTTGGTCGCTCCATTAAATTCAAATTGGGTAATATCCTGCGTATCTGTATTATCTAAATACGGCGTCAGATCAATGTCGGTAGCAGTACCATTATTCGTAATTGTGAGTGTATTTCCACTCAGGTCCAAATCCTGGATCTCATTAGTAGCATCATTATCATTATCTGCCACATCGATCGTCACTCCAGTACCATCAGTTATAGTAATTGGCTGACTTGTTCCCGTCCGTATCCCCAATCCAAGATCCTGGTCATCAGTATCTATATCTACAGCCAAAACCGATAGATCAATAGTATCACGACCTCCATCCTGAAGTGCAATGTAGACCTCATTAGTCCCTCCATTAAATTCAAATTGAGTGATGTCCTGAGTGTCTGTATTATCTAAATAAGGAGTCAAATCAATGTCCGTAGCAGTACCATTATTTGTAATAGTCAGTGTATTTCCACTGAGGTCCAGATCCTGGATCTCATTTGTAGCATCGTTATCATTATCCGCCACATCGATCGTCACTCCAGCACCATCGGTGATAGTAATTGGTTGACTTGTTCCCGTCCGTGTCCCTAATCCGAGATCCTGGTCATCAGTATCAATGTCTACCGCCAAAACCG
>JBCBIX010000124.1:0-7474 GCA_038523965.1 Bacteroidota bacterium | reverse complement strand
CTACCATTCTCGATCCTAATCGACTAACGCATACATCCTACAGCCATACCTATCAACTAAGTAGGGCAAGTGACTAATTCTAAAAGTTTAGTTAAGCTCTGAGTTGATGTAAGATGTAGTGAACAATCACGATGGTGATAGTATTACTATCGATGTTGTGAATACTCACTATGAATCAGCTACTTCAGCGTGTTCGAATAACGGTCAACGACAGGATCTATCTTAAGGATCCCATGACCAGCAATCTCGGTAATCGTATTCTAACAGGGTCCATAGATCTGATATGTGACATGGGATTCGAACACTTTACCTTCAGAAAGTTGTCCCAATGTATCAAGACCTCTGAGGCATCCATCTATCGCTATTTCGAGAGTAAGAATAAGCTTCTGCTGTATCTAACTGCCTGGTATTGGGGATGGATGGAGTATCAGTTGGCCTTTTCAACGGCTAATATCGAGTCACCAACGAAGCGTCTAAGTATAAGTCTTCGATTGCTAACGGAACCAATTACACGAGTCAATAAGGATCGCCTTTTAAATCTCAAGAAGTTGTATCAAATCGTCATCACTGAATCATCCAAATCCTATCTCGTCAAAAGTGTAGATGAGATCAATAAAGATGGTGTATATCTCGGTTATAAGAATTGTGTCGGACGCGTCAGTGACATTGTTTTAGAAATAAACCCAGACTACCCGTATCCACACATGCTGATCTCCACCGTCATCGAGGGGGCTCATCATCAGCGATACTTTGCTGCGCATCTACCGCGCTTGACGAACACGTCATCAGACTGTGATAGTGTTGTGGATTTCTACAGCAAGATGGTCTTTGCAACCATAGGTACTGAGCATTCAGTACTCTCTCAACTATCCTAATTAGCCCAAACAGATACTCATGAATGTAGATCTTACCCCAACTCGTAGATTCTGGCGTTTGCTGAAGCCCGATAGCAAGGACATACGTAACGTCTATGTCTATTCGATCTTCAATGGGTTAGTGGGTCTGTCACTTCCTCTGGGTATTCAGGCCATCGTTAATCTCATCCAAGGTGGACAGACCAATACCGCTTGGGTTGTCCTTTTGATTTTAGTTGTTGGAGGGGTTGTATTCACTGGCATACTGCAGATTTTCCAACTCAAGATCGTCGAGAACCTACAGCAGAAGATCTTTTCGCGAGCGGCTTTTGAGTTTGCTCATCGGATTCCTCGGATTCGGATGGAGCAACTTTATCGACACTACGCTCCTGAGTTGATGAATCGCTTCTTTGATGTCATGAGTTTACAGAAGGGGCTACCCAAGATTCTGATTGACTTCTCATCAGCGATGATTCAGTTGGTTTTTGGATTGCTTCTGCTCAGTGTATATCACTCTTTTTTCGTGATGTTCAGCTTGATTCTGGTCTTTATGGTGGTGATGATCTTCGTACTAACCGCCAAAAGAGGATTGGTCACAAGTTTGGCAGAGTCCAAGCGAAAGTATCAGGTCGCTCATTGGCTCGAAGAGCTTGCACGTACGATGACCACATTTAAGCTGGCCGGACGAACGAGTCTTCCTCTGTCAAAGGTCAACCATCATGTCAATGACTACCTCGATGCACGCAATGCCCACTTTGCAGTTTTAGTACAGCAGTATTGGCTAATGACCATTTTCAAGGGATTAGTGGCGCTGGGACTATTGGCTATTGGTGGATGGTTGGTGATGGAACAACGCATCAACATCGGTCAGTTTGTGGGTGCTGAGATCATCGTACTCACAATCATGTCTTCAGTCGAAAAGTTGATCCTAACCATGGAGACAATCTATGACGTTCTCACTGGGCTCGAGAAGATCGGCCAGGTGACTGACATGGATCTTGAGAATCACAAAGGCATTGATCTGCTCACACAATGCGATGACTGCGGACTAAATCTCAGTCTAAAAAATGTCGACTTCGCATATCCTGACAGCCACCTCATCCTGAACAACCTCACCTTGGACATCAAGGGTGATGAAAAGTGGTTGGTAACTGGACCAAGTGGAAGCGGTAAGAGTACACTACTTCAGGTCATCGCAGGAATATTCCAGATCAAAGCGGGAGAGATCTCATACAACAACCTGCCTCAGGGAAATCTTAATCTCAGATCTGTACGATCAGCGATCGGAGAGTGCTTGGAAAGTGAACAGCTGTTCGAGGGAACGCTTCTTGAAAACATTACCACTGGTCGCAGCAGAGCCACCTTCGACAATGTAAAGTGGGCAGTAGAAAACGTAGGTCTAACGGACTTCCTAAAATCTTGTGCGGAGGGCTACGAGTCGCGTATCGAGCCTCAAGGGAAAAAGCTGCCGCGAAGCATTGTCCAAAAAATCCTGCTCGCACGAGCAATAGCGGACATGCCAAAACTGCTCCTCATCGAGAATATCCTGGATGCCATATCTGCAGAAGAGGGCATTAGGATCACCAACTTCTTGACCCATCCTGATAGACCGTGGACGCTCGTTGCAGTATCCTCTAACCACTACCTCGCATCTAAAGTCGATAAGATCGCTGTGTTACAAAGCGGATCCATCAAGGCGATCGGACCATATTCCGAATTAGATCCATCACTTATCACACAAATCGCTGCCAGTGCTTAATATATCACACCACTCTGTCACCTCAGATGTTAAACCAAAAGATTGGTCAGGACTGATTCGAGTAGATAGCTATAAATCAGGCCGTCTGTTGCTTCGAATTATGCTCATTAGCTCAGTCATATTCCTTGCCGGTTTGTTTCTGCCATGGACACAAAACATCCGTACGCAGGGCAGTGTCACTACCCTACTTCCACAGCAGCGTCCACAAAGCATCAACACGATCATTGGAGGTAAAATCGACGCCTGGTACGTGCGAGAGGGCGATCGGGTTGAGGCTGGAGACACAATCCTTCATTTGACTGAAATCAAAAGTGAGTACTTCGACCCTCAACTACTCGAGCGGACGCAAAATCAAATCAACGCTAAGTCATCAACCGCTACAGCGTACCAATCAAAGGCTAATATGCTCGAAGGCCAAATTGTCGCACTAAGACAAAGCCGAGATGCAAAGCTGGAACAAGCGGTCAATAAGTTAGAGCAGGCGCAACTTACTGTAGTCAGCGACAGCATCGATTTAGTAGCGAAGCAACTTAACCAGTCCATTGCGAAGGATAGATATGACCGACAACTCGCTCTCTACAACAAGGGTCTGAAGTCACTAACTGATCTCGAAAAGCGTGAGTTGGAATTACAAAAAACGCAAGCCGAGGAGCTGAGTGGAAGGAATAAGCTGCAAGCATCCAGAGCAAGCCTGGTTAATGCAAAAGTGGAAATCAGCGCTATCGAGGCGAAATATCAAGAAGATCTCGCCAAAGCACAATCGGATCGATTTAGTGCACTCTCCAACAGGTTCGATGCTGATGGGACTATCACCAAACTGCAGAACGAGTATGCCAACTATGAGCAGCGTAGTCAATTCTACTACGTCACTGCACCACAAGACGGAATCATCACCAGGACTACCAAGGCTGGTATCGGCGAGATTATCAAGGAAGGAGACGAGGTTGCTACGATCATGCCAGCTAACTATCAGTTGGCCGTAGAGCTCTATATCCGCCCTATCGATCTTCCACTGCTGGATATCGGACAGGATGTAAGAATCTTGTTTGATGGATGGCCGGCGATTGTCTTTTCTGGATGGCCAAATACCTCTTACGGAACCTTCGGTGGTGAAGTTTTCGCGATAGATCAGTTCATCAGTGACAATGGATTCTATCGCATTCTGGTGGCCCAATCAGAATCAGAGCCTTGGCCCGATCTTCTGCGCGTTGGAGGTGGGGCGAATGGCTTGGTGCTACTCAAGGACGTGCAGGTCTGGTATGAGATCTGGCGCAATCTCAATGGCTTCCCACCTGACTTTTACACTACCGATCCGAAACCACGCAAGGACATTAAACTCAAAGCCAAATAGGTAGAATGAAACTACTGTGGAGTTGTATTGGAATTCTCATGGTCATGAACCTGGTTGGGCAGTCAGATCTGAATCCAGAGTTGAGCTATGATCAGTATATCGCTCGCGTAATCACCTACCATCCCATGGTGCAACAGGGTAACTTGACCCGTGCATTTGGAGACGCGGCTTTGTTAGAGGCGCGTGGTGGTTTTGATCCTAAAATCTCGACTTCACTCAGCCAAAAGCAGTTTAAGGATGATCCCTACTATAGCCTGTTTAACGCTCAGTTAGACATCCCCACGAGGACCGGAATAAAGGTCACGACAGGCTATGATCGCACTTCAGGTATCAATCTAAATCCTGAGAATCTTGATCCCAATGCTGGGCTCGTCTATGCCGGAGTCTCTGTCCCTCTCGGTGCGGGATTACTCTATGACGAACGCCGTGCACAACTCGATCGGGCCAAGCTGACTCAAGATGCCACTTTGATAGAGCAGATTCAACTGATGAATGATCTTGTGTTAGATGCCGGAGTGTCTTATTGGCAGTGGTGGTTAGACTACCAGACTTATCAGATATTTGAACGCGGTGCGCAGAATGCACTGGAGCTCTTAGCAGGAGTTCGAGACGCTGCTGTGGTTGGCGATCGTGCCGCGATAGATACAGTTGAAGCCAGGATCCAGTACCAAAACCTACTTGTAGAGAGAGACCAGGCACTGCTTGACTATGTCACTTCTACCCTCCAGCTAAGTACTTACCTCTGGGATGCAAATGGGCAACCACAGCTGATCGATGAATCAGTGAGACCTTCCGGTCCTCAGGATATCAATCAGCTTGGCGGGCCCTTAGACATTATTGGAGATACCATGGCCTTGGTAGATAATCACCCCGAGTTACAGATGAATGCGGTCAAGCTAAATCAACTCGACGTTGACCAACGCTTAGCACGAGAATTCAGCAAGCCACGGGTAGATATCAAGTATAATCTGTTAGCTGATGCAGGTAGCTCATTTACAAGTACCATCACACCACGTAACTACACCTGGGGTTTGGACATTGGATTTCCTCTCCTATTCAGGAAAGAGCGCGCAAAAATTAAGATGAATGAAATCTATATCGCTGACACACAGCTTGATCGGGATATCAAGCGCCTTCAGATAAAAACAAAAATCGATGCCAGTCTTGCAAAATGGGATGGCTATCGTGGTCAGTTTAGCCGATACACCACAGTCCTCGGCGATTATCAAAGGATGCTCGAAGCAGAGAGGGAATTATTCGCAAATGGTGAGAGTTCATTGTTCCTAATCAATTCGCGTCAAGCCAAGTATATCGAGGCCAGTCTCAAGTGGAATGATCTCCAGGCCAAAATCATGATACAAGGCCTTGATACACAGTATGCGGCCGGAAGGATGCTCCCTTAGACGATCACCTCCAAAAGGTAGAATGTCGTCTTGCTCAAACTGGGCGTAATGAGGCTTGTATCCGCATGTAGACATCTTCGCTCATACTGATAGGAACAGACAGCTGAGGGAGCTTGACCAGATACTTGGATTTCACTTTTTTAATCCACTCGTACAGGATAATCTGACGCTTACTTGGGCTATTGAGGTTGATGGAATCGGTCATTCTGATGCGTTTGTCATATAACGAGAACAACACATTTCACAGTGTCCTTTCATCGCGTGCAACAGTCTGATTAAGAGAATTTTAGGAGTTCGGAATGACCAACTTAAACACGTAAGTCGCGCACCATTTTAAAAGAGGAAATCAACCTCATTTCTTGTTGGAATGCTTGATTGAGCACCAAGACGTGTAACACTTATAGAAGCAGCTCGATGAGCGAATTTGATCGCTTCAACAGGAGTCTTATCCTCTGTTATTCCCACTGCGAATGCTGCAGTGAACACATCACCAGCAGCAGTAGTATCTACAACCTGCGCAGCAAAGCCACGCACTAACAATTGTTGGTCTTTATCATGGAGATAGGCCCCTTTTTCTCCCAGTGTTACGATCACTTGTCCCACTCCCATTGATACAAGCTGATCACAAGCAGTTGACATTTGCTCGATATCCCAAGATTGGTTGAGATCGCGACCCGTAAGAATAGCAAGCTCTGTTTCGTTGGGCGTCATGATGTCAATGCGTTTCAAAAGATCATTTGCCAATGAAGTTGCAGGTGCGGGATTAAGCAGGAGTTTAATTTGGTACTCTTCGCACACCTTAGACAAGTAATTCACAGTGCCTAAGGGAATCTCTAATTGTACGATAACAAGCTGGACATTCTTGATATGTGATCGTGCGTGATCTATATCACCAAGGCTTAAGGTTTCGTTCGCACCTGAGACGATCACAATTTGATTTTGTCCTGTCTGGTCGACTGTGACCATGGCGACCCCTGTCGAACCGCGATCCCTATTGAGTTCAAGGAGATTTATTTTTTCGTTCGCGAATCCGGCTGACAAGGCAGTTCCATAGGCATCGTTACCCAATGCCGTCAAGAAGTCCACCTCCCCTCCTAATCGAGCCACTGCGACCGCTTGATTTGCTCCCTTCCCGCCTGGGAACAAACCAAATTCACTGCCTCGCACCGTCTCGCCGGGAAGAGGAAATCGCTCAGTCTGGATCACCATATCCATATTACTGCTACCAATGACGAGTATTTTGCTCATTCTGGGAGATACTACTGGAGAGGTAAGATACCTTGAGGGACGTTTATACCGACCGTTTTGATCAGCATTCTCATTCCAGTTAGGCCTTGATCAAGGCCTCTTCTACGAAAGCTGATTAGCATGATAGCAGGTCATGAGTGCCATGTGGAGATCATAGTTGGCCTGGATCAACCCAAGATAGACGGCGATCTTGAGAGATTTGTCGAGCAGCACAATCAGATTAAGGTCTACCATCCAGGAAAACATCTCGGTAGATCTGAGATGAGAAACTCCCTGGTATCTCTTGCTCGATTTGATTGGGTGCTTTTCATAGATGCCGATTGTAATCCTGCCAAAAGAGACTACTTGAGAAGATATCTATCACAAGTCGATAATAACAGGACTCAGAAGGTAATCTGCGGCGGAATAAGATATGCTTCTCAGAAACCGATGCCCGCTTACAGACTGCACTGGACTGTAGGCTCCTATCGAGAACAATTAAACCATCAAAAACGAAATAAACAGCCATGGAGATACTTCTTCACTGGCAATGTATTGATCCGTAAGGAACTACTCATTTCAACCCCATTTGAACGCTATGCCGAGGGTTACGGATATGAAGACATCGCTTTAGGATATCTCTTGTTCAAGACTGGTGTGAATGTTAGACACATCTCCAATGAAGTAATCCATGAGGGTCTTAAAGATGCTAAGACATTCCTACGAGATTCAAAAAGCGCAATGCAGAACCTTAGCGATGTTCATCTGGCTGGCCAGATTGGACAAACACCTTTGATCACGGTCTATGAAAAGATGGACAAGTACCGCCTCGTACAACCATTCCTCGTTCTCATGTCTTCCATTCAACCACTGGTAAAAG
>JBCBIX010000123.1:0-7493 GCA_038523965.1 Bacteroidota bacterium | reverse complement strand
CGAGGGGAAAAGCTCTATGACAAATTCGTGGGGTTCATCACCGATATGGAGGGCATACAGCAGCATCTGGCCAGTGCAAATGGCAAGTATGAGAGCGCTATGAAAAAACTATCCCAAGGACCAGGTAATCTCATCGGACAAGCAGAAAAATTGAAAAAGCTGGGTATCAATCCTAAGAAAAGTATCCCTCGAAAATTGCTTGGGGATGAAGCACCAGAGGACACCACCACTGGCGATGAAGCATCCATACCTTTTCCAGAAGCTGACTCTCCAACGTAGAGTCGAGTACCTTTCGCCTTCCTAATGAATCTATAATGACGCTCCAAGAACTCTTTGATGCTGTTTCTACTCGTCCTGAGATCATCTGTTTTTACTTTTTGGCCTTACCTCTGACTGCCTTATTGGCCAGCATCTTTGGTAAGGCGGAAGGGCATCTGACACCATGGAAAGAGATGTACTGTGTCCTCATCTACTTGGCATGTATTCCGGGCATTTTTGCCGTCATTCTAAACGTGTACTTGTTCCTATTCGAACGCCAGTCAGTCATGGACACGAATGTCTTCACTCAGATCCTACCGATCGTTGTAATGGTTCTCACCTTGTGGTTGATCCGTCGAAACGTAGCCTTTGATCATATCCCCGGATTTGATCGATTGGGTGGACTGTTGATGATAGTGTTCGCAGTATTGGCAGTGATGTGGTTATTGGATAGGATGCGCATTGTCGCCATTACCTTCTTGCCGTTCCAATATGTATTACTGCTCTTGGTCGCAGCTCTGATCGGAATTCGATTTGGCCTTAAGAAAGTCATGGCATGATTAGGTACAGTGCAGTTGTCATAATGCTATTCCTAATGTTCAAAGCATCAACAGCGCAAGAATATACCTATGAAGATACGCTCAGAGGTAGTGTTACCTCCTATCGATCCTGGTGGGGCCTTGACCACTATGATCTTCATCTCAGTGTGCATCCTGATAGCCAATATCTCAATGGCTACAATACTATCTCATATACTGTTTTAGATAGTGGAACGGTCCTGCAGGTGGATCTCCAGGAGCCTCTTGAGATTCTTTCAGTGGAGCAGGAGGGTGTCCAGCTAAATTGGACGTCTGTCGGTGCGGCACATCTGATTACAGTCCAAGAACCGCAGATTGTTGGCGAACATCATGAGATAACAGTCTATTACCATGGCAAACCGCGAGTTGCAGTGCGTCCACCTTGGGACGGCGGAATAACGTGGGACCGAGATTCTAATGGACTTCCCTTTATCGCATCCAGTTGTCAGGGTATCGGTTCGAGTATCTGGTGGCCTTGTAGAGATCATATGGCAGACGAGGTCGATTCGATGGATATCCATGTCACTGTTCCAAGTCACCTCATGGATGTATCCAATGGCAGGTTGATAGATACTCAAAAGAACAACAATGGCACTACCACCTACCACTGGCAGGTAGTTAATCCGATCAATAACTACGGAGTTAACCTCAGCGTCGGGGACTATGTACATTGGAGTGAAACGTATGATGGCCTGTCGGGTCCGCTGCCATTAAACTATTTCGTACTCCGTGAGAATGAAGGCAAAGCTCGCCAACAGTTTGGTCAGGTTACGGGCATGTTGGACGCATTTGAGCATTGGTTCGGTCCATACCCATTTTACGAAGATGGATTTAAGCTGGTAGAAGTCCCCTATCTCGGCATGGAACACCAGAGTGCTGTCACGTATGGGAATGGTTATCAGAATGGATATCGTGGCACAGATCTAAGCAAAAGTGGATGGGGGCTAACCTTTGATTTTATAATCATACATGAGAGTGGACACGAGTGGTTCGCGAACAATATCACCTACAAGGATCGTGCGGATATGTGGATTCATGAGTCATTCACTGCATACAGTGAGAGTCTATATATCGAGTATCACAATAACACGGAAGCAGGTGCAGACTATGTGATAGGGACTCGACTGGCTATCGCTAATGATCGGCCCATCATCGCACCATATGGGGTAAATGCAGCTGGGTCCTCCGATATGTACTACAAAGGGAGCAACATGTTACACACCTTGAGACAGATCGTCGGAGACGACGATCTCTGGCTGGGTATGCTCCGCGGGCTAAATAGGGAGTTCTACCACCAAACAGTGACCACGCACCAAATTGAAGGATACATCGCAGACTTCGTTAATCTGGAACTTGAAGCTTTTTTTGACCAATATCTAAGGACAAACCGTATCCCGATCCTCGAGTGGGAGTGGCGAGATGGAAGCCTCAGATTCAGATGGTCAAATGTCGTTAGTGGTTTTCAGATGCCAGTGGAAATCGTTCTGGATGGTAGCTCAAAGCGCATTCGGCCATCCGCGACATGGCGCACGATTCCATGTGATAAAAAGCCAAAGTCAGTTTCTTTGGATAGAGACTATTACGTTGCGATGATGAACGTGGTCGATTAGGCTAAAACTTAACGCCAAAAGTCAGATTAGCAAAAGCATTGGAGCTGCTGATATCGACGCGCTGCTCGAACTGAGGATCCGTTAGCTGGTAAGGAGAATAGCGTTGATCAGATGGACGCAAGCTATATGACGCGTCTACATACCACCGATCAGCCCGATATCCAAGTCCCCCACTTAGGTTAACCCCAGGCTCGAATCGAGACTCATCTGCGAATGGTCCTGTGGTTAGTGATGCTCCAAGTCTAAATCGAACCGCTCCATAAGCCAGCTCTGTGCCCAGACGATAGTTAAGGACTGAGGTAGCCTCATTATCTAATTGAGCATTGATAAAATCGCTATTCAGTTGGTCTGTTGGATTGTCGGAGTTTAGTGCGAGGTCTATGCTGCCAGCAGTATAGTCGACATACTCGACATCACCGCTGATAAAACCTAAGAACTCTCCCACCTTATATATATAACCGATTCCAGCATTAGCTCTCCATGGAGTTGTAATGGAATATTCGAACGGCTCATCAAAATTAGGACTGGAGCCCGTACCTCGTGATGACTGTCCATCAAATGTGAATTCGTAGTCTAATGAAGTACTATAGTCATCTGAAATCACATAAAATGTGGGCGACTGGATAGAGGCACCAAATCGGAATGTCGGTGTGAGCTTATAGATCACTCCAGCCTTGATATTGACTCCACCTCCAGTTACATCGAGCGTTTCAGTCCAACGTAACGCATCAAAAAACTCTACGACATCGCCACCATCTGTTTCCGTATACTCCTTGGTCTCGCTAAATGTCAAAATTGGGATACCAAGCCCAACACCCCATGAAAACTTGTTGCGCTCATTCGCTGCGATGGTAACGCCTAATTCATTCAGTGTACCGGATCTTGAGATGGTCTCTCCCCGATTGAGTTGAGCATCCAGATTGGTATCAAAGTCACTGCGATAGCTGACTTCATCGTCATTGACCAGAATGGCTTCAGCATCGAATGCTGGTCCCTCTTCAAAGTTGCCGAGCTCATCTACTCTGGAACCTTGTGCTAACTCTAACCATCGTTCTACACGTGTGCCAGGTGTTGCTCCTGCGTATATGATCTCTTCCCTAAAGGATGATAACTGTTGAAAGGTCACAGCTACGTTAAACGTCTTTCGATTGAAATTCCGAGGACGCGATGTCATCACTACGGCCAAATTAGTGAGCTGAAATCCATTCTCACTGTTGTCGGTGGAGGTTCCCGCTAATGAAGCCGTATTTGATGACAGTGGAGCTCCGAATCCCAAAGTGAACTCAGATTTGCGAAACTCTGCAATACCAGCTGGATTGATGGTTGCTACGCCAATATCTGCGCCAAGTGCACCAAAAGCTCCTGATACTCCAGAAAATCGAGCAGTACTGTTATAGTCATATTGGCTGATCCGTAGGACATCGTTGATTCCCTGTCCTTGGAGATGGACAGTTATTACAGCGAGTAGGAAAACGAAGATGTTACGCATAGGTCTTGGAAATCTGTTGATAGTATAATGAGCTAAATATGGTGACGATCATACAGATCTATGATCAGGCATAAAAAAAGGGTGATCGCAAATTGCTACCACCCTTATCATTTAAATTCTTATTTGAATCTCCGACTATCTCGGAGATCTACTTCTGCTACCTCCAGAAGATCTTCCCGAAGATCTCGGGCTACTGGTTCTCGTGGTGGACCGTGTGGCACGACTTCCCGAAGAAGATCGTGATGGGGTGTAGCTTGATCTTGTGCGAGTCGATGTACGCGATACACTGCGAGTAGTACGTGGAGTGGACGTGCGCACACTTCTACTATTGCTTCGAGATCCTGATGTAGATCTGACCGAGCGTGAGCTACTTCGAGAAGGAGTAGATACTGATCTGGATCTACTTGAGCTTCTACTAACTTCTTTCGTGTTCGTCGAGCGCGCTGATGCTCTGGACACTGTTCTTACAGAAGTTGCTCCAGCCCGGCTGCTACGCGATGGCGCTACTCGTGAAGTAGCTGTGTTACGAGTTACGTTATTGTTGATTATAACATTGTTGACATTGCGATTGACTGCGCTGTATGGGGGGCAGTAGGCATATCCACCTGCTCCGAAGCCACCGCCGAAACCTCTTCCGAAGCCAGCACCAAATCCGCGATTCCATCCAAAGCCTGGTCCGAATCCTCTGTTCCAACGATTCACACCAAATGGTGATCCAAGGACAACGCTAACGCCTGGTGCAACTGGTGCGACAAGGCCAAACCCACCGAATGAATTGAATCTGTTCCAACCTGTGTTGTAAAATCCTGGCCCAAAGAAAGGATCAAACGATCGACCTATCCCAGAGTAGAAGTTGGTGTATCTGAATCCTCTAAGACGGTTTGTATAGTTGTAAGCATCTACATCGTAGCCGTTTTCTCGATAGGACAGATATTCATCGTATTCATCTTCGTCGTAGTCGTAGGATGATACATCACCAAATGTGGCGTCATCATACGTCTCTTCATATGCATAGTCTTGTTCGTAATAATCTGTTTCTTCCTCGTATGCAGCAGCATCGAAGTAAAGATCATCGAACTGAGCAAAGGTTGATGTTGATACGAGTATAGACCCGAGCATCACGGCCATTGTTAATGGTAAGTATTTCATAGACATCTGATTTATTGTTAGGTAGTGACTTTATCGCCCTCCTAAGTTATCTCCTAAATATATGCGAATCAGTTAAGCTATGTTTAAGCTGGCTCCTTTACCTTCGTTAAGGCCTTTAATCACCGTGCTTCACTGCGTCCACACAGTATAAAGACAAAATTATTGTTGGTCTCGTTCCCATTGTTAAGAACCTTATGTCCTTCTTAACAGGATAGTTTTAACACCATTTGGCCACGACAAGAGATCGATCACCACATCTGCCAAGGCTGGGAGTCTATGTACTTTTGACCTGACTTCGGAAGAAGCAAGATCACACACCTATGGCTAAAGAAATCACCTCACGATCCGATAATTATTCTCAATGGTACCTTGATATCGTTCGCAAGGCTGGCCTTGCAGATAATAGTGCCGTTAGAGGGTGTATGGTTATCAAGCCGAACGGCTATGCAATCTGGGAAAACATGAAATCGCAGCTCGACCAGATGTTCAAGGAAACGGGACATGTGAATGCATACTTCCCGATGTTCATTCCAAAGAGTTTTTTAAGCAAGGAGGCAGATCATGTCGAAGGCTTTGCTAAGGAGTGTGCTGTGGTCACCCATCATCGCCTGATGAATAATCCAGACGGGCCTGGTGTAGTTGTTGATCCGAGCGCGAAACTGGAGGAGGAGTTGATCGTTAGACCTACTTCTGAGACCATCATTTGGAACACTTACAAAGACTGGATCAAGTCGTATCGTGATCTTCCATTGTTGATCAATCAATGGGCTAACGTCGTACGATGGGAGCTACGCACAAGACCATTTTTAAGAACAGCAGAGTTTTTATGGCAAGAGGGTCATACTGCGCATGCGACACGGGATGAAGCATTAGCAGAAGCACAGTTGATACACGAAGTCTATGCCCGATTTGCAGAGGACTACATGGCTATGCCCGTTATCAAAGGTGCCAAGACTGCTAACGAGCGTTTCGCAGGGGCGGAGGAGACCTACACGATAGAGGCCCTTATGCAGGACGGGCGTGCACTACAAGCCGGTACGTCACATTTTTTGGGACAGAATTTTGCGAAAGCTTTTGATGTCCGATTCGCAAATGATAGCAATACAGAGGAATATGTCTGGGCGACCTCATGGGGTGTCAGTACGAGACTGGTCGGTGGACTGATTATGACGCACAGCGATGACGAGGGACTTGTTATACCTCCCAAATTGGCACCGACTCAAGTTGTGATTGTACCTATACCCAAGCCACTACCTGAGATCATGGCAGTGGCGGATCGCTTGGAACAGGAGCTAAAGGCCCAGGGCATCCGCGTTAAGGTGGATCGCGATAACCAGAAGAGACCAGGCTTTAAGTTCGCACAATACGAAATGGAAGGTGTACCGATTCGCATTGGAGTTGGTAAAAGAGACTTAGCCAATAACGTTATCGAAGTGGCTCGACGTGATCTTAAAACCAAGGAGTCTGTGGCATTGGATGGAGCAGTAAACCATATTGCGCAACTCTTAACGGATATCCAAACATCCTTGCTCGATAAGGCAAAAGAGTACCGGGATAATCATATCACTCAAGTCGAGGATCTGCGGACTTTCGAAGAAGTCCTTGAGGATAAAGGAGGGTTTATCTCCGCCCACTGGGATGGAACTACCAAAACCGAGCTTCAGCTAAAGGAAAAAACAAAGGCCACCATACGTTGCATTCCCAATGAAGCAGAGACGGAGGTTGGAATAGATTTGCTCACTGGTGAACCGTCCAAACAGCGGGTTTTATTCGCTAAAGCCTATTAGCAAGGCCAAACTTCAAGTTGGCTTCTCTGACTCACGAAGACCCAAATTTCTATCGGTTTTAATCGGTGTGGTTAACATATGAGAATATCGCGTATGTATAAGTCTCGGTAAATGAGGCTTTTTTTGTGATAAATACTTCACATATGAATATCACATATATGTCTTATTTCTATATTTGACGCACCTACCTGAGTTTAGTTCAACTGTGTCAATCGAAGCAATTTGGTTCACCTAAGTGTTTATGCATGCGAAGTTTAAGCTCAAGCCGCTATTTCCTGTTGTTTATAAGTACCATACTGGCATCCGTTGCCTCGACTACTCTCTCTGCCCAAGCGGATGCGGTCGGAACATGCGATGGGGTCTCGACCTCTGAATACTACAAGGTTGAGATAAACAACTTGTCAACCTCAACGCCATATACGATTACCGTAGATGGCACATCAATTCTGACAAATTCTACACCATCTTCAGCTACTATCATCACAACGGATAGCATAGCCTTTGTTGATGGTCAAGCCATTGTGGATGTGCGCATTATCGAGAATCCTGGCACTTCCAGTGCAGATACTATAGACGTCGAAGTTCATGAAGTACTCTGTGTGGATGCTGATGGTGATGGTTC
>JBCBIX010000122.1:0-7508 GCA_038523965.1 Bacteroidota bacterium | reverse complement strand
CCCAAATCAACAGCTTGAATACTATATATTCCGTAGTTATTCACTTTATAATTAGGCACAAAATTAATGGGGTTCGAGCCGGGTTCATTTTTACTGTTTTGAGAAAAGAATTGAATTCCGCTATTTCCACTCCACTTACCTGTAGTTGGCTGAGTCCATTGGATTTCAGCCGTGTGCGAGTCGAGGTTAAGGTCTATGACAGGACGGTCATTGAGCTCCCCACGTCTGACGTCGTACTCTTGTCGATCATTCCGTTGGAACCCATGTTGCAGCTTAAAGATGTGTTCGCCTAAATAGAGCTGAAGATCAGTCTTGAGTAGCCCGTGTTGGATGACGTGGCGAGGGTTTTGGATGTCATAAGTACGTTCAAAAGTTGGCCTCGGAATTCCACTCTCAATTGCATTTTGAAGATCAGTTAAATTTCCAACTATCGAACCTCTCAAAATACCCAACTCTTGATCTAAGTAACTTCCAGAAATATTTAGTTCCAGAACAGGGAGATGAAATAGAGTATTAAAACTACCACCATACTCTCTCTTTCCAGTATTGGATAAAAGATACTCGGGCGCTTCGAGACTTCCTTGGACGACCCCAAACCCACTTGTATTCCAGGCAAAGCGGTGCGAACCTCCAGATAGAGTCATTTGAGCACTCGGTGCTCTGCCATTTGTTTGGTATCCTACTCCTACTGACCCGCCGAGTTGTTCGTCCAAGGCTGGCTTTTTACTGTTGTACAATACAACTCCACCAAGCGCTTCTGGCCCATATTTTACTGTTCCAGCACCTTTGACAACTTCAATTTCATCCACATGGGATGGGTCTATCTCGGGAGCGTGCTCCTCTCCCCAGACTTGATAAGCATGACGCAGTCCGTCATTCATGACTAATACTCGATTGGAGTGTAGACCATGGACGATTGGCTTAGAAATGTTCGTGCCCGTCTGTAGTGTAGTTACACCGCTAAATTCTTCTGTGAGGGAACCTATAGACTGGCTCATTAGGGCTATTTTTTCGATTTCTTGTGTCTGCATCACCACCGATTTAATTGCTCCCAGCCTTGACCCTTCGATGACAACACTTTCTAAAAGTGTCGCATCAGGAGCGAGGTAGACAATGGGGTCGTCATGATGAAAATCATGGTGATGTATCACAGTCTTATAGCCCGTGTAGCGGATCTCAAGGTGGACCTCGTCTTCACAGTTATCAGGGATAATGAACGCACCTGAGTCATCGGTTACAGCTCCTTTGGTTGACTCTTGTATCAATACCGTCGCGAATGGAAGCGGTTCTCCCGTAGACTGGTCGATCACAATTCCCTTGATTGTAAAGTCGCATTCTGCACTTTGCGCAAAAGACAGAATAGCAACAATGAGAAGTAAGCCTATGAGAAGAGAGCGTATCAATACCATATGATGTTAGTCGTGGCGTGAAGAGGAGGGACTGAACTTAAGCGATGCAAGAATTGCACACTCCGCTCATGACCAAATTGACTTGCTTTATCTGATAACCGGGTAAGGTAACCTTAGGTATAGGTTGATCTAAGCACTGAACGATCCCGCATTCGTCACACTTGAAGTGGATATGATCACAATTATGATTGGCTTGCCCGTGGCTGTTATCATTTAATCCATATGCCATTTGGGTGCCATCTAAGGGTATGCTGTGCAAGATCCCGTTTTTTTCAAATGCACCTAAGGTGCGGTAGAGCGTAACTCGGTCCGCATTTTTGAACTCCTTTTGGATATCTCTTAAGGTAAGCGCGCGATCTTGCGAGACGAAGAATGACAGAATATCAACTCTACCATCAGTAATGCGCATGTTGTGCGCTTTCAATATCTTCTTAATGTCTCCGTATCGGGCCATTTCCAGGAGTCTCTTTTGGATGATGCAATGATGTTGCAAAGATGAAGCATATCTCGAAGAATCACTGAAAAGAAGTGCATAAATGCAACCAGACAGGAAAAAACTCGCGAATCTGCACTTCATCAAGTAGTTCTAACTTGAAGTCTTTCCAAGATTGTCAAAATGGACCGACGCGACTTCTTAAAAGGGACAACTGCAGGAGCAGTCTCTTCTCGAGTACTTAATGCTTCTCAGCCAGCTGTACGCTCACGCTCGAGCAACTATATGGGTGGCTATGCGGCCGCAAAAATACCCTTGATCAGAGCTGCCTTCATCGGAATGGGAAATCGTGGCCCTACGCACCTTCGATTCTTCAGTCAGTTAGCAGGTACGGAGGTGGTAGGCATCTCAGATCTCGTGGAGCTACATGCGACGAAGGAACTCGGGCGACTAAAGTCCATCGATCCTCATCGCCACCAAGAGGTGAGGATCTATCATGGACAGGAAGATGGATGGAGAAGGATGTTAAAAGAGACGAAGCCCGATGTAGTGTTTATTTCGACAAACTGGTCAAATCACGCTCCGATGGCCATCGCAACGATGCGGTCGGGAGCACATGCCTTCGTAGAGGTACCACTGGCCACAACTATAGCAGATCTTTGGAATATCGTAGACACAGCAGAGGCGACAGGACTACACTGTATGATGATGGAAAATGTCAATTACGGTCGCGATGAGCTGCTCTTCCTAAATATGTGTCGACAAGGTGCCATCGGTTCGATCCTTCATGGAGAGGCAGCATACATCCACGAGTTGAGATGGCAGATGCAAGAAGATTCGATCGAACTGGGTACCGGTTCATGGCGTACAGGCCACTATGCCAGACGCAATGGTAACCTCTACCCCACCCATGGGCTTGGCCCGATAGCGCAGTACATGAGTCTGGCACGAGGTGAGGATCAATTCGAGAGTATTACTTCTGTGTCGACGCCAGCGCTCGGAAGAACAGCCTATGCGACTAAGCATTTTGAAGCAGAACATAAATGGAATCAACTGAACTTCAGAGGTGGAGATCTGAATACATCCATCGTGCGTTCCCGACTTGGTCGCTCGATCTTGATCCAGTGGGACGAGACCAGTCCACGACCATACACGCGCCTGAATCTCATACAGGGTACGAAAGGTGCCCTGGCAGGTTTCCCAACTCGAGTGGCGTTAGAAGGAGGTGTGCTTGACATCAGCGAAGATCATCACAGCTGGGTTCAAGGTGATTACCTACATGATGTGTACGAAAAATGGGATCATCCGCTTTATCGTCGTCTCAGTGAGGTGACCATAGGAAGTGGCCATGGCGGTATGGATGGTATGATGATGTATCGGATTGTCGAGTGTCTTCAGCAAGGCCTTCCATTGGATCAAAATGTGTACGAAGGATGTCTTTGGAGTGCCGTGGCACCCCTATCCGAACGGTCAGTTGCCAGTGGCGGAGCTCCACAACAATTTCCAGATTTCACAAGAGGAGATTGGGTCGATACTGCGCCATTAGCAGTTGTAGCGTAAGCTCAATACGACTTGAGGAGGCGAGATTCTCTCCTACTTAGCATTTCAAAAGGTCTCCAACAGATCATCACTTAGGTTAAATCATTGTTTCCTTTTAACATGCAATTGACTTAATAGACGACCGGTCATATACTTGTGTTTAATGGAGTGCAGATGACTACAGCGACCAAATACGATCTTAAACTGGAGCACCTCCTTAATAAAGGAATCGAGCTCATTTGGCAAAAGGGATACCATGCCTCAAGTGTTAAGGACATCGTCCAGCATGCGGAGGTACCCAAAGGGTCATTTTACTATTACTTCGAGAGCAAGGAGGATTTCGTGGTAAAGGCCATCGAGAAGTATTTCGAGATCCAGCAAGGACCAATGCTTGAAGTACTTACTGACCAGAGTACAAATGCCAAAGACCGGTTGATGGAATTCTATCGAATGCGTATCCGATTACTTCGAGAAGATCTAAGCCTTTCACAAGGATGTATGGCATGCAATCTTTCATCTGAGATCGCAGAACACAGCGAGCCAATACGACTCTCCATACTGAACCACCACAACAAGATCAAAGATCTCATCACTTCCGTCATCCATGAGGCTCAAGAGGCAGGACAGATCAATCGGTCTATGTCAGCAGCTGATTTTACAGCATTCATCGAAGATGCTGGCAAGGGAGCGATGACAACCATGAAGGAAATGAAAAGCGCCTATCCACTCGATAACCACATGAACATGATCACACTTTTACTCCAGTCTTAGCGAGTAAGAGAACCAAATAGAAAAAATGAGGCATGTCTGTCCACCTTGCTGACATCTGCTTCGTCAACATCTCGAATAATCACAACTCATCAAAACCTTCTACAGCTCAAAACGAATTGGGCGGAAATCGAAAACACCTCATCATGAATCAGATTACAAACACCTTGGCGGAAAAATGGGCGGACTTCGTCATTAGATATAAATGGCCCGTACTAATCGCCACATTACTCTTGGGGATAGGTCTTGCGTCGCAGGGCAAGATGGATTTCGACGGCGACTACCATGCCTTCTTTAGCAAGTCTAATCCTGAATTAGAGGCCTTTGATGCCTTGCAAGAGAAGTACACAAAAGACGATAATGTCCTCATTGTACTCTCACCAAAGGATAAGAATGTATTCACACGTGAGAATCTCACAGCGATCGAGGAGCTCACAACCGAGGTATGGAATACTCCTTATTCTTCCCGCGTAGATGCTGTAACCAACTTCCAATACACCAGAGCTGAGGAAGATGACCTCTATGTCGATGATCTCAGCTACGAATCTTCTACCAAAACTGATGACGAGATCGCATTAATTAGGGAGCGGGCTCTTGCAGAACCACTCTTGGTGCATCGCCTCATTAACGAAGAGGGTACTGTCACCGCGATCAACGTAACCGTTAAATTGCCCGGTGAGAATAGCACTACGGAGATCCCAGAGGTAACCTCCTATGTTCGATCTACGGTGGCTGACTTTAAGGAGGTGCACCCCAACTTTGATGTACACACGTCAGGATTAATTCCGCTGAATACTGCATTCTTCGAATCATCACAACGAGATTTAATGCTGACAGGGGTGATGATGCTCATTGTTATCATCACAACACTTTTGCTAACTCGTAGCATCTTCAGCACAATCGCGACACTCGCTGTGGTGTTGTTATCGATCATCTCCGCTGTGGGGTTCGTAGGCTTATCGGGTATCAAGCTCACCCCACCATCGGCCGTGTTTCCGACCATGATCATGACCCTTGCTGTTGCCGATAGCATTCATATTCTGATCACCATGTTGCAACGGATGCGCAGAGACGGTCTCCAGAAATATGACGCCATCACATCCGCATTGAAGATCAACTTCAAGCCCGTTTTTATCACCAGCCTAACGACAGTGATCGGGTTTTTAACCTTGAATTTTGGGGATGTACCGCCGTTTTGGGACCTGGGAAATGTTACGGCCTTTGGAATGACAATGGCCTTCTTGTACTCCACGACGACACTTCCTGCGATGATGGCCATATTCCCAGTTAAGGTCAAGCGTCAATCGGCAATATCTCAACAAAAATCAACCTGGTACACTCGACTGGGTAGTTTGGTAGTCGAGCAACCGATGCGCACAAGTTTGTTATCGCTGGTGGTTATCGGCCTACTAACAGTCCTGGCAACGCGAAATGTGTTCAATGATGAATTCGTAGAATACTTCGACTCGTCTGTACCATTCAGACAGAACACAGACTATATCAGTGAAAACTTAACTGGTATTTACAATGTAGAATACTCACTACCGAGTGGTGAGAGTGGCGGTATCAATAATCCAGAGTATCTACAAAGTCTCACTGATTTTGAAAACTGGCTAAATGTACAGTCCGAGGTCATTCATGTGAATGCCTTTAGCGAAGTAGCGAGACGTGTGAATCGATCAATGCACGGTGATGATCCATCCTACTACCGCGTTCCTGACAATCGTGAAGAGGCAGCTCAGTATCTGCTTCTGTATGAACTGTCTCTCCCGTTCGGGCTGGATCTGAATAATCAGATCAATGTGGACAAATCCGAAACTCGAGTCACAGCTACCGTCGAAAATGTATCCAGCGCAGAGCTACTCGCGTTTACGCAGCGATCAGAAGATTGGCTTAAGGAGAATACACCCAAGTATATGCACTCCATCGGGGTTAGTCCTACGCTGATGTTTTCGAAGCTTGGATTTCGGCAGGCAGATAGCATGCTTCGTGGCAACATTATAGCCGTCCTGCTCATTTCATTTGTACTAATGATTGCACTTCGCAATTTTAAATTGGGGCTGCTAAGTATCATTCCAAATGTAACTCCTGTCCTCGTCGGATTTGGAATCTGGGCACTGTACAAGGCACAGATCAATACTGGCATGGTGGTGGTTTTTGGAATGACGATGGGTATCATCGTGGACGATACTGTTCATTTTATGTCGAAGTTTCTTCGAGCCCGTCGAGAGCTGGGATATGATGCAAAGCAAGCGGTGATGTATGCATTTGAAACGGTGGGACGAGCACTTGTGACCACGACAATTGTATTACTCGCAGGTTTTATCGTTTTATCAACATCATCCTTCGCTCTCAATAGTTATATGGCCAGGATTACAGTGATTATCATTTTTGCAGCATTAATCATCGACTTTACCCTGCTTCCAGCTTTGTTGATCTTGGCCAATCGCGGATCTTCTACACCAAAATTGCAGGGTAAGCAGATGTCCCCTGCAGTAGCGTAATAAGTTCTTTCAATAATCAAATCATACAAATTCAAACTAACATCATGAAGTATATTCTAATTACAATTTTTGCCCTGGCCGTCATAGGGCTCCAAGCACAGAGTGCTGAGGATCGGGGATTAGAAATCGCCACATTAGCTGATGAAGCTGATCAGGGCTTTGGAAGCTCTATCGTCAATCTCAAGATGACACTTAAAAACAGCAATGGACAGACGAGCCAACGTGAACTCATCACAAAGACACTCGAGTTAACGGAGGACGGTGATAAGTCGTTGATTGTCTTTAACAGTCCCCGAGATGTGAAAGGGACCTCCACGCTGACGTTCACGCACAAGGAAGGGTCAGATGACCAATGGTTGTTTCTTCCCTCTATCAAACGCGTGAAGCGAATTTCTTCTAATAATAAGTCTGGGCCGTTCGTTGGTAGTGAGTTCGCCTATGAGGATCTGTCCTCACAAGAAGTCGAGAAGTACGCGCACAAGTTCTTAGAAGAAAAAGGAGATATGCTACTCGTCGAACAAGATCCAGTCGACCCTAAGTCTGGTTATAAACGAAGAGTCGTCACTTATAACAAGAGTAAGGCTTATCGCATCGAAAAAGTGGATTTCTATGATCGAAAGAATGCTTTGCTGAAGACACTCACCTATTCAGATTATCAACTCCACAAGGATAAGCATTGGCGAGCTGGCACCATGACGATGGTCAATCATCAGAGCAACAAGGAGACCGTATTAGAATTTTCTAATTATGACTTTGATGTCGCCCTAAGTGATGGGGACTTCTCCCAGGCAGCAATCAAGGATAATAGAACCGTCACGTATTTCATTGATATCAATCAGAATTTTAAAATAGAAA
>JBCBIX010000121.1:0-7572 GCA_038523965.1 Bacteroidota bacterium | reverse complement strand
AGCGAGCTTCTGACCGACCTAATTATGCAGGTTTGATCTCCTGTTGTGAAGTGTCTAACTAAGCCTTAGGATCGCACTAACACATTACGTCCATTCGTTTTCGTCTCAGATTAGAACTCTCCACTACCCTATGATGCAGATTCGTTTGCTCTTTTTCTTTCTACTGTCTTCTTCCATGCTATGTGGGCAAGAGTCCCATGCTTTGGCGTTTTATGCCGACGTCATGGTAAATGCCGAGGTAGCAGCGCATCGAGTCGAGGCCATGGATCGTTTTCAACCTCTGCTTAAAGACATGCTCCTTCAGGCAGGTTCATTCGACAATGAACTCGAGGAGTTACCTTTTGTATTCGTCAGATATCCCGAGGATCGAAGTTTTAGAACCATTACTTGGCAGGTAGACCAGGGAAAAGGGAAATATCATTATGGCGGTATCTGGCAACAGGACGATGGATCAATTATCGAGCTAAATGGTAAAAGCGGTCGTCGTCTACACTCCTCAACGGGCAGTGCAAACTGGGCAAACTGGTCTGGGGCCATTATTTATAAGATCCTACAGATTGAGGAGAACTATTACTTACTGTGCTACAAGCAACTCGACCAGTACACCAAAATCAAGACTGTTGAGCAAGTAAGCCGCACAGACGATGGAGGGGTTGAGTTAGGTCAGGACGGGGCATTTGGACCTGAGGGCAATCAAAGTCGCGTGATCCTGAAATACAGTGCTGATGCAAACTGCTCCATAAAGTACTACCCCGAATCGAAGAGAATCGTCTACGACCACTTATCACCCATGGCAGGACGAATACCTGGTCAGGGACCTTCGATGGCCCCTGATGGCAGCTATGAAGCCTATGAACTACAAACCGATGGTACCTGGAAATACATTGACAAAGTTTACAATCAGGTCAATGAAACTCCACCTCAGGGAGGCATTTCCACGTCAGAGAAAGACTTATTTGGTCGAAAAAGAAATTAGTTCTTGTAATAGGCAACTATCGACTGTACCTCTTTGTGTCCTGCTATCACCTCTGGTAATTCGAACAGGACAAAGTGCTCATCGAATGATTCCTCAAGCACATCTTCTAATAGGGTAAGCCCCGTCTTAATTTCTCCAAGTCCGATGTGACACGCCGCCTCGAGATACTGGAGCTTATAGCTGAATGTGAATCTGTCTGCATCTTCGAGTGCCAGGATGGCCTGTTCGAAATCGGCGCACTGGATGATGTAAGCGATGTAGTCTTCCCAATACAAACTTTGCTCACAGCCTTTGATAGCTGCCTTACGTAGGTAATACTTAGCTCTACCTGTCTCTCCAATTTCTTTGTAAGACGTCCCGAGAGCGTGATAATACTCTTCCATCTCACCCTCTATGGCGATGGCTTTGCGAAGAACTTTTACAGCGCTATGCCAATCTTCTGTATCCATGTAACACTTGGCCAGAAGGAAGTAACTCTCGTCGCAGTAATTGTCCAACTCGATCGCCTCAAAAAGGGATCTCTTCGCATCGTCGAGTAACCCTAAAGCATACTGACAATCCGCAATATTAACTACGAGGTCAAAGTCTGGGCCGAATCGTTCATAGGCCTCCAGGTAGATATCGAGGGCCTTGTCTTGCTTCTGTGATTCGCGACAATACTCTGCACAATCCAGATAGCCCTGCTCAAAATCAGGCGAGATGATAAACACATACTCTAAGGCATCAATCGCCTTTTCATATTCTCCAACATTAGCAAATGCATGGCCCAGATTTGACCAAGCCAAATGGTTGTAAGGGTGATTATCAACGATGACCTTATGGAGTAGGATACTCTCTTCAAAGTTGCGACTTTGCTGCACTGCGATAGCCATGCGGAGTAATCCTTCTTCACTGCTTGGGTTGATCATCAGCGCCTTCTTCAGACACTGGAACATCTCATCGAACTCCTGTACAAATTCGAAAAACACGGATTCAGTCAAATAGATCTCTTCAAGATCAGACTGAGTTGCTGACTTCTTCAGATCATCGATCAGGATGATGGCTTCATTATACTCGTGCATTCGAATCAGTATATCCGCCTTGATAAGCTGTATCTCTAATTCGAATGGTGCCATGACTTCTGCCTGGAGGATGACATCCATGGCTTCGTCCAAAAGACCTTTCTTAAGAAGTAGTCGTGACTTCAGACATAAGAAGTCAGATCTAAATGTAAACTGATCGATGGCTCGATTAATCGTTTCGAGTGCTCTATCAAAGTCGCACTCTACATCGTAGTAAGTGATGATTTGTTGGTACTCTCGATCATTCAGATATATGCTTTGACCGCTCTCTTGTCGTTTTTCGTATTCTGTTATCAGACTCAACAAGGAGGGCGACAATTTCAATCGTCCATCCATAGGTTCTACCGTAAGGGATTACTAACAGGGCGCTAAGATAGGCTTTCATGGTCCGCGTAAAATTTGAGGCCTTGTTTTTTTTCCACATCTCGGTTATAATTTTTACATGCGAAAAACACGTTATATGTCTGTAAAACAGATTAATACACATACGTTAATTTAGATATGTATTGAGTATTAGACATCTGGCACATAAGTTGACATCGCGTCATATAACGACTATCAATGATTTATCAACGATTGCTTCTCAGAGGGTTGTGAAGCGAAATTAATTACCAGATCTCTTTGAGCCTTTTCTTCTTCGAAGACGATCCACAACACCTCGATTAAATTTCATCTCTAAGCGCTCCAGTTCAAGTATCTGTTCGGGAGGTAGGATCGTAACGAGTGCTTTAAGGTAGTCCAGGTGGATTCGGCTCTCTTCGTTACGGAGTTCTATGTATTTCATAAGTGCAGCATCATCGATGTTGGCATCTTCCGAGTTCCGCATAAACTCTTTCAGAATTTTATGATGTTCACCTCGCTCGCGATGATAGTCGACGTAGAGGGGCCAGAACTGCTCGGCTGTGCTCTCTTCCATTGATATGCTTTTAGAGATATACTCTTTTTTGGCCTCGAGCATCCGTTCGTGACGTTCTCCTTTGTCTTGCTTTTGCCCTGATAGGGAGTTTAGAGCGACACCCATACATAGTGCCATTGTGATAATGATATGAGTCGTTGTCATCACTGTTCCATCGATTTTAAGAATCCATCTCGGACGAGATAATCAGTATGAATGTATTGGGACTCCTCTGCGATGTAGGCTTCCATAGCTTCTTCCTCCAGTCCAGATAATGCTCGATCTAAAGCATCATTAGGTTGAGGTGTTCTGGTTGCGATCACAACCAATGTGATGGATGCAGCCAGTCCAGCTAACCACGCCAACCGGATCCTGCGCACTCGACCTTGATTTAGAAGACCGACTTCTTTTAATATCACTTCCTGCTGTCTTCGAAAGAAGTTGTTGGGAAGTGTTTTATCTGGTCGCATCCTCAACTTAGCATCGGCAAGTAGAGGACTGATTTCCCGAAGCTCGTCCTGGACCTCTTTTTTATTCTGCATGTTTTCTAACATAGAATTCAACTTTTTTGACCGCATGATGGTACGATGCCTTCAAGGCTCCAACACTTATCCTCAGCTCTTTACTAAGATGTAAGTATGGAGTTTCATCAAAATAGCGCGCCTCGAAGACCATCCGCTGTCGATCTGGTAAAGCCAGAAGTGCTCCTTGAATCAACTTCTCGATCCGTTCGCTTGATGGTCCATCCTCCTGACTTGGTGTGGTTCTTAGCTGAGATGTTGCAAGGATGTGTTTCTTGTTTTTCTTGTTATGGTTAATCGCCTCGTTGTGTGCGATCCGATATAGCCATGAATACAAGGTTGATCCATGCCTGAATCCATCAATTCCCCTGAATACTTTCAGCCATACATTCTGGGTTACGTCAGTGGCATCCTCATGTCCTCCGACGATACGCCGTACCTGCCAATAGATTCTCTCTTGATACCGATCTAATAGCTCCGTATAGGCCTTATGTCTTGTTTTAGAGGACCTTAAACGTGCCACTAAGTCATCATCTGAGTATTGACCTTCCAACTTCAACTTACGCATTAGACAAGTCCAACATCGGGAAGTTTAATCACCCGCTGAAGTATCAACCAGATGGTCCAATCGACTCAGATCAAGCCTTATATGATCGTCTTCCTGTGCATACATCATCGCGAAATCGCGATCATAGTGGATCTCATCACAGCTGTAGGAATGGTTGATGTGCACTTGGTTCTGATACATATCGTTGTACGCGCTAATGTGTACCATAATCTCCAAAGCCTTACGTCTGGCTGCCGTGATGTCATCAAGATCGGCAAAGGGACTATCCTCAGTGATCGGATGAACTATCGTCCAGTTCATAGGGAACATTGTAATGCTGTCCCGCTCCAGAGATAATACCTCATATTTACGCTCGGCCTGACCCCTACTCTCGTCAATCCAGGTGGCAATTACAGATGCTGAAATATTCATCAACTCATTATGCCCTCCGTTAACAATTCGAAATTTGAAGGCTCTCATCCCCTGGAGATAGTCCGTTACCACGGCTGCCTTCGAAAAACGCAGATGTACTTTAGGCATACTGAATCGGGCAAAGAACAGCCCGGAATACAAGGCAAAAATCAGCAAACCCACAAAAGCGTCTAAGCTTGATACGATACTGGCCAGATGTGAGTCAGGTGCAATGTGTCCATAACCCACTGTCGTGGAGGTCTGTATACTGAAGTAGATAAGCTCCACAAATGCACTCCAACCCTCCTCTGAATGCAAACCCACAAAACTCGAA
The DNA here is from genome assembly GCA_038523965.1 of Bacteroidota bacterium. Taxonomy (GTDB): domain Bacteria; phylum Bacteroidota; class Bacteroidia; order Chitinophagales; family Saprospiraceae; genus JAJRXG01. The sequence goes on along the minus strand of JBCBIX010000121.1, from coordinate 2,827 downwards.
CCACCGATGAGATAGTAAATGCAAGCAAAGCCAGTATTCACCAATAGGAAAAGGATAAAAATAGTCATGACGAACTGCCACCACGGCATTCCAACCAATACGGAGTAAAAGCTGCTGTTCTGAAGCCCAACAACCTCAATATTGTAGGATCCATCAGGATTGATCAATCTCAGATTTTGTGCTAACTGATCCCCATATCCTGGATCTGCTTCCGAAGGGGTATTTCTGGATCTATGGTTAGCTTGCGTCATAGAATTCTAAATATAAAACCACGCATCGCCCTCTGAACTTTTGCTCAACTAAAGTTGCCAATCGTGAAAAGAACTATTGCAAAGTGGATCCATCGCGCGATGGGTTGGAAGGTCGTCGGAACATATCCCTACGACTTACCGAAAAAGGTCATCATCGTCGCTCCTCATACCTCGTCAAAGGACTTCTGGATAGGCATCTGGGTCAAGATATGGATGCAACTCGATGTCGTCTTTTATGCCAAAGAGGAGCTGTTCAATGGGCTCCAAGGCAAACTGCTTCGGAATCTTGGTGCACGACCAGTAAAACGATCCAAAAACAATAATCTTGTCGCTCAAGCGGTAGCCGATTTCGCTGCTTCTCCAAAGCATGCTGTGCTACTAACACCAGAGGGTACACGCAAGAAAGTGGATCGATTCAAAACCGGATTTTATCAGATGGCGCTACAGGCACAGGTGCCAGTTGTTCCCATCATTTTTGACTATGCCGTACGTGAAGTTCAGATTTTAGAACCAGTACCTGTGAGTTCAGAAGGAGTTCCCCCGATCTCATATTTTGAAGACATCTATCGGGGAGTACAAGGCAAGGTGCCAGAAGATAGTTTCACTTAAATACACTCAATTATACAGCATGAACTACACTGCTACAGAACAGCGCCAATTGGTCGATCAAAGCAAGACATGGTTGACACGTGAAGCGACCATCGGAGAGATAGAGGCTCTTCGACAAGCACTCAGATTTCACGAGTGGCGCTACTCTGTGCAGAATGATCCTGTACTTAGTGACTATGAATATGACCAGCTCTACAAACAGTTAGAAGCACTTGAAACAGCCCACCCGTCAGTCATAACCCAAGATAGTCCTACCCAAAGGGTGTCCTCTGATCTCAGTGGCAACTTCCCTCCTATCAGACATTTGACACCGATGTTGAGTCTGGACAATAGTTACGATGCAGAAGATCTCTTGAAGTTTGACGAGTCAATCAAAAAACTCACTGGTATTGAGCCTTCAGAGTCCATAGCGTACTGTGTAGAGCCCAAATACGACGGGGGTAGCGTCGCTCTCGTCTATGAAAATGATCTGCTAACCAGAGCTGCAACACGAGGCAACGGAACGGAAGGAGAAGATATCACGCTCAACGCACGAACTCTTGCATCAGTGCCACTATCAGCGCCGTGGTCAGATGCTAACATCACAATAGCTGAGATACGTGGAGAGGCAGTCATAAGAAAGGATCGATTCGAAATCATCAATAAACGGCGATCTGAATCTGGCAAGGAGCTTTTTGCCAACCCGCGTAATAGTGCGGCAGGAGGGCTCCGGATGAAGAAGGCCTCGGATACGAGAGATCGGGGGATCGAGATATTTGCGTTTCAGTTAGGACATGCAGTAGATCAAGATGGTCGAGATGTCCTACAAGAGATCAATACCCACGAACAACAGATTAACCTCTTGGCAAGCATGGGATTCAAGGTTCATGATCCCTCGGAGTTAGTCTGCAAGGATATCCACGAAGTAATCAAGGCGGCGCAACAATGGGAGAAGAAGCGCGGCGAATATCCATATGAAATAGATGGTTTAGTAATCAAGGTAAATCGTCGTGATCTACAAGAACGATGCGGGTATACTTCTCATCACCCACGATGGGCTATCGCTTACAAGTTCAAGGCAAAACAGGCCACCACGACATTAGAGAGAGTCGAATATCAAGTTGGGAAGGTCGGATCAATCACGCCAGTAGCTAAGGTGACACCTGTCAGTTTAGCAGGAGTAACAGTCTCCTCTATCTCCATGCATAATGAGGAATTTATCCTTCAGAAGGATCTTCACCTCGGTGACCAGATCGTGATCGAGCGCGCAGGTGATGTTATCCCTTATATCGTCAAGGCTTTATCCGATCTTCGAGTAGGCACTGAGACTCCGATCAGATTTCCTGAGTACTGTCCCATCCATCCAGTAGATAAGATCAAACTGGTTCGTGTAGAGGATGAAGCAGCTTGGCGATGCCCTAATTGTACTTGTGGTATCCAGAATCTACAGCGCATGATCTTTCATGTCTCAAAGTCGGCTATGGATATCGATGGATTTGGAAAATCGATAGTGGAACGGTTCTATGATTTAGGGTGGCTTCGTGACATCGCCGACATCTATAATTTGGATTATGATCAGATCCAGGAACTCGAAGGATTTGGATCAAAATCAGTGGACAAACTTCGATCCTCAATAAACCAGGCGAAAAAAAATCCCATATCCAGATTACTGCATAGCCTAAGTATCCACCATCTGGGCAAGAGAGCATCTCAGCTGATCGCTGAGCGCATAGATCACGTATTGGACCTCAGTACCTGGCAGCCAGAACAGTTCACGAATATCAAAGACATCGGACCTGTGGTTGCCAGGAACGTCTCAGACTGGTTTACTCAAGAGTCGAACATTGACATGCTTAGACGGATGGAGTCCTATGGTGTAGATCTACATCAAAAAGAAGCAGATCGTCCCGTCGAGCTTGTTCAAGATGCACCACTTTCTGGCAAGACGATATTGTTCACAGGAAGCCTACAGCAGATGACACGTAATG
>JBCBIX010000120.1:0-7591 GCA_038523965.1 Bacteroidota bacterium | reverse complement strand
CAAATATATCGATATAATTGATTATCTGATATTTACACTTTACGTTTTTGAATAATATGTAAGAGACAAACGCTTAGATCCATTGCATAATCAAGCTCCAGACTCTTCGAAAACAAGACGAATATTTTCCAGCACTGATTACAGCACTAACCGGAATTAAGGCGTTCTAAGTAGGTCAGAAAGAGGTACATGAGAGAGATGAGTTGGATATTAGCCGTGATGACCGTGTCGATGCTCTGGGGTTGTGCCGGTGAAGAGAATTGTCAAGCCGGTGTGGTCGACTCCATATGCTTATCCGACCTCGGATGTCTCAATTCAGAGCATGAGGTTAAATTGAATTCGACAAAAGAATTCGAGCTCATAAGAAGCCAGGATGAATATGAAGTCCTCGTCACTGATCCATGTGATATCCAAATCGACTGGCAACAATATGATCTGGTCATTGGGAATGTCCAGTTGGACGGCCGCTTACTCTCGATAGAGAAAAGTGCACTCTTCAGTTGTACTCAGCAACGTCTTGTCCTCAACGTTCGCATGTTGATTTCAGCGCAGGTGTCATCGGAACAGGTCACTTGGAGTTTTGTGATTCCAAAATCTTCGGACTTCTTCGTCCAACCTCTGGTGATCGAATAACATAACCCGCAGTAGCCAACGAACATCATTCTTCGCAGATAGAACATTCGCCTATATTTGGCTGTATTGATTTGATCTGACAAAAGAATATTTGAATGCCCGCATTAGACGACAAATTGACAACTCCACTGCACTACTTTCTTCGTTGGGAGCAGGAACGTGGAGATGAGGTTATGACACGGCAGCCATATGGAGATACCTGGACTGAGCTTACTTACAAAGAGGCTGGAGTCATCTGTCGGAAGATGGCTAATGCATTCAGAACCTTAGGATTAGAGCAAGGAAGTCATATCGCACTCATGTCTAAGAACTGTTACCACTGGGTGCTCTCTGACATAGCCATCATGATGGCCGGGTGTGTTTCTGTACCCCTCTATCCCAGCCTAAATGACAAGAAACTCGCCTCAGTATTAGAAAAAAGCGACAGCGACGCCATCATCGTTGGCAAACTTGATAGCTGGAACGATAAGAAAGGAGGTATTCCAGAAAGTATCCCCGTCATTAGATTTCCCCATTACCAGGGCAATGCAAAGATTGACATCGGACATGATTGGGATGAACTCGTTAATGCGCATGAACCAATCGCTGAGGTTCACAGCCCTACTCTTGATGAAGACTGGACCATCATCTTCACCTCGGGAACAACTGGCACACCAAAAGGAGTCGTACATACTTACAGAAGCCCCGCTGCGGTAAGTCGGAATGAGGAGCTACACGATACCCTGCACTTCTTTTCTACACCGAGAACGAGGTTCTTTTCTTTCCTTCCATTGAATCACATCGCAGAACGCACGGCCGTGTGGTGTGGCACCTTGATGAGTGGCGGTTCGATAGCCTTTGCTGAGAGCCTTGACACCTTTGCGAAGAATCTGCAGGAGGTTAAGCCTACTTTTTTCTTTGCTGTGCCTCGCATATGGCAAAAGTTTCAGCAAAAGGTATTGGCCAAAATGCCTCAGAAAAAGCTGGACCGTATGCTGTCGATTCCATTCGTGTCAGGTATGGTTAAGAAGAAAATCAGAACAAACTTGGGACTGACTGATGCACGAACCCTGATCACCGGTGCATCCATGACTCCTGAGCCGCTGAAGCAATGGTATAAGAAGATCGGACTTACGATCCGAGAGGCCTATGCCATGACAGAGAACATGGGTGCATTCTCCGCTTATCCCTCTGGAGCGGGTAAGCCAAATACAGTGGGTAAGCCACTCCCCAACTGCGAATGCAGGATAGATCCAGAGACGAGCGAGATCCTAATGAAGACGCCTTGGACGATGAAAGGATACTATAAGGATGACGAACTTACCGCCGAATGCATCCAAGATGGATGGCTCCACAGCGGGGACAAGGGAGTTCTTGACGATGATGGCTATCTCAGAATCATCGGTAGAGTCAAAGACGCATTCAAAACAGCTAAAGGAAAGTTCATTGTCCCTACTCAGATCGAAGAACAATTCGCCTCTAATGAATACATCGACCAGATCTGTGTCGCCGGTCTCGGTATCCCCCAACCAGTGGCACTGGTGAATCTCAGCGAACTCTGCCAGGATCGCGAAAAGAATCAACTACAGGAAGCACTAAGGGCCTCACTTGAATCCGTCAATTCGAACCTACCAGGTCACGAAAAGCTATCGGCACTCGTGGTCACTAAAGATGCCTGGACAGATCAAAACAATCTCCTAACGCCAACACTCAAGATTAAAAGAGGAGAAATCAATGATCGGTATGGTGCCAGAATGGAAGGATGGTGCTTGGATAAGGAGACCGTCATCTGGGAAGAGTAAAATCAGGGACTCAAACTCTATCGCCTCGAATTAACTTAGTCTTGCGGACAGACCTTATTAGCACATGAAACCACTCCTCCGTAAGATCGTACTTGTTACTGGCGCTACCTCAGGGATAGGTAAGGCAGTCGCTCGCATATTCTCCAAAAAAGGGTATGATCTCGTCATCACGGGCAGGAGAAAAGAACGCCTCAAGGAGATCAAGGACAAATATGAAGGCAAGTACGCCAACCAAATCCTACCGTTAACTTTCGACGTAAGAGATAAAGAAGCGGTTAAGGAGTCCCTCAAAAGTCTCAAGGGAGAATGGAAAAATATCGACCTTCTCATCAATAACGCAGGACTCGCGAGTGGAATCGACCCAATTCATAAGGCCAAATTGGAAGACTGGGATCGCATGATCGATACGAACGTCAAGGGATTACTCTACGTCACACGGATCGTTTCGGAGCATATGGTCAAGCGACAGGATGGCCACATCATAAACGTATGCTCCACTGCCGGACATGAAGTCTATCCTGGAGGTAATGTATACTGCGCGAGCAAACATGCTGTTGATGCCATCACGAGAGCGATGCGACTTGATTTCTATGATAAAAACATTCGAGTAAGCCAGATCTCCCCCGGTGCAGTAGAGGAGACAGAGTTCTCGATGGTGAGGTATGATGGAGATAAGAAGAAGGCGTCTATCTATAACGACTACAATCCACTAACCTCACGAGATGTGGCCAAGATGGTCTATTTCATGGCCTCACAGCCAAAACATGTCAATATCCAAGACCTCATAGTCATGGGTACCCAGCAGGCATCCGCCACCGTCTTTGACAAGAGCGGTAGACGGTTTGATGATCTGGTAAAGAAAGACTAAAAGTCAAACTTAATACCCTGTGCCAGGGGTAGATCTGTGCTCCAATTCATGGTACAGGTCTGCCTCCTCATGTACGCTTTCCAAGAGTCGGATCCACTTTCTCGACCTCCTCCTGTTTCCTTCTCTCCACCGAATGCACCGCCGATCTCCGCCCCTGATGTACCGATGTTGACATTAGCAATACCACAGTCAGAGCCACGATGTGAAAGGAAGGTTTCCATCTCTCTCATATGAAGAGAGAACAGAGCCGAGCTTAGTCCCTGAGGAACTTGATTTTGGATCGCTATCGCATTGTCAAGATCGCCGTAAGACATCACGTATAATATCGGGGCAAAGGTTTCATGCTGTACCATCGACATTGATGGCTTTGCCTCGATTATGGTAGGCAAGACATAACATCCTGATTCATACCCATCGCCAGTCAGGACTTGGTCACCTGTAACTAATCGACCTCCTTCTGCTATTGCCTGGCGAATAGCTTCTTGATATTGGGCCACAGCATCATGATCGATAAGTGGTCCAACATGGTTATGCTGATCTAAGGGATCTCCGATCCGAAGCTGGCCATATGCTGCCTGTAACTTCTGTAATACATCTTTGTAGATGCTCTCATGGACGATAAGTCTGCGGGTAGAAGTACATCTCTGCCCCGCAGTCCCAACAGCTCCAAACACCACGGCGGGAATGACAAGCTGAAGATCGGCGTGCTGAGAGACTATAATGGCATTGTTACCACCGAGCTCCAAGATCGACTTCCCAAGTCTCGCACCTACCGCAGCACCGACAGACTTACCCATTCTGGTGGACCCCGTGGCACTGATGAGTGGAAGTCGGCTATCGTGTGCCATCCGATCTCCGATCTCTCGATCCCCTAAGATCAGGCTCGATATACCTTCAGGAAGATCATTCTTTTCCAGGACCTTGGCGATGATATTCTGACACGCTATAGCCGTGTACGGGGTCTTTTCAGATGGTTTCCAGATGCAGACATTTCCACAGACAAGCGCGATCATGCTATTCCAAGCCCAGACTGCCACTGGGAAATTAAAGGCGCTTATAATGCCTACCACACCAAGAGGGTGCCACTGTTCATACATGCGATGGAGAGGTCGCTCAGAATGCATCGTCAAACCATATAGTTGCCTCGAAAGCCCAACTGCGAAATCACAGATATCGATCATCTCTTGAACTTCCCCGAGTCCTTCCTGTAGGCTTTTTCCCATCTCATAACTGACCAGGGCGCCAAGGTTATCCTTATGATCTCGCAGTGCATTGCCGATCTGTCGAACGATCTCCCCTCGCTGTGGGGCAGGTATCATCCGCCACATTGGGAACGCCTCCTGAGCTACAGTCGCTACTCTATCGTAGTCCTCCACGCTCCCCAACCGCACTGTACCGATAAGCTCTCCATCCACAGGAGATATAATGGACCGGCTTAATCCAGCGCCTGTCCAGGACGTAGCTCCTGTACATACCCCATTAGTCGTGGTTAAACTGTCTACGTATGACCTGATCTGCTCTCTCATATTTTATGATGCCTTCGTGTAAGTGCTTTCAAATATTTTGTCTGCGTTTCCGACTTCAAATCCGTCACGTCGATGAGTACGTGAGATATCAGTGCCTTCTAAATGAGCGAATTCAGGCTTGATCCTTCGCTCAGCAAACTCTACGTAAGATGTTGGAACTGAGATGCTCTCTCCATCTGCAAATGTTGCTTCCGCTAATCCAGCCATCGTACTGCTCTGACGAAGAAGACCATCCGCACTTACCTTGATCTCTCCCCCTGATTGATTTAGTTCGATCCCCAGCGATTTTACAAAATCCACGAACTGATCCATTGTATTGTAGCCGAAGGGAAGATTATGCACGCTGATGGTATAATGGTTGAGATAATACCTGTTATAGATGACCCAAGCAGCATACTCGCTGATCTCGGAGAGCATTTTATAATGAGGTAATGTAGGGAGTGTCCAGAGCGGCCCATGAAGGAACTCTGCGATCTGATCCACATCCTGTAGATCAAGACTCTTTACTGGATCACCACTGACCTGAGATGTATACTGAAAGATAATCTCCCTTGCAAACTCAGGCATTTCGTCCACGATCAGCTCACTAATGAATATCCGCGGAAACCGATCCACCGGCGGAGAATACCAGAATGCGTTGAGCTTCTTATGGGCGAAGTACATGTGGTCACGCCGCTGATAGCCGTGGGCGAGAAATATCTTCTCTAAGCTCTTAATACCAAGGTGTGGCACCCCCATCGTACGAAATGCGATGTGATCGTTTTCAATATCGTCGATGTGATTGATTAAACCCTGGTCCACCATCGCTGTGGTGATTTGCTCCACAGCGGGTACTCTTGCCTTATACGTATCCATGAGACGGGTAAGAAACCCTTCCAATACGTTGTCATTCTTCGTCATGTTTGAAGCATTTAGTGGCCATCCTGGGATGTCGTTCATACAACGAACTCCACTCTTAGAGTCTTATTCATTATAGAGAGAACCATTGGTTGTTTTTAAAAAGGCTTGGTAGTCCACGTCCTCCTGCCTGACGAAACCTTTTTGAGGCAATGTGCCTTCGTCCACCATTTCAACCATCGCAGCTATAGAGGCAGCAGTTGTCCACGATATCGCGCGCCAGGTATATCCACCTATGGTCTTAGGGTAGAATGCTTTGTAATATTCATCCCGTACCAATCTATCCGACTTCCACCCTTCTACGACTGCGTATACGTACACTACATCCTCCTTTACTGGCGGTTTTGCATTGGACAAGATTTCTTCAAGTTCCTTTTTGTCCTTCTTAAGGATGAGCTCATACATTAGAAAACGCATCAACTTACCATGACCTGGATATCGGATTGACTTGTAGTTAAGTGTATCCAGCTTTCCCTCATAGGTCTCACACATCGTGCCCAGTCCCCCCGACGTACTAAAGGCTTCAAACTCCTGCCCTTCAATATTGATGTACTCGATACCATCCAACGATGGTACCATCATGCGCTCTCCGTTACGGATGACTTCGGCGTCATTGAGATATTCATTGATAACCCCAGCCGGAGACCATGTAAACGAATAGGCCAAAAGCCCATTCGGATAGCGGGGCAAGGCTCCAACACGAAGCTCCATATCTCGGAGTCGATCAAATCGATTGGCGATATCAGCTCCCACAATTCCGATAAACCCTGGGGCAAGGCCACACTGGGGTAAAAGCACAGTATTTGCGTGCTGTGCGATACTCCGGATGTGGTTAGTCGTTGGGACATCCTCTGTTAGATCGAAGTAGTGAACCCCTAATTCAACAGCCAGATCAGAGATCGGACGATTAAGAAAATATGGTAGTGCCGAGACCACAGCATCTTTGTTGGCCAGAAGCTCTCGAAGATTGTTTTCATCTGAGAGGTCCATTTTTATAGTATCAAATGGAAGGGCTAAATCGTAATGGGGTTTTTGTTGGTCAACTCCAGTTACATCATATTTTTCATGAAGTAGGAGGGCAACCAAACTGCCCACTTTTCCAAGGCCCAATACTGCGATTTTCTTCATATGCCAAATTCATTAATCCTCGATTCAACTCATTTCTAAGTCAAATCTACCGTCAATTGATAAATACACACAATTAATGACGGTGTAATTGGGATATAGCCATAAATTTTACATATGCGTTACAGTGAGCAACGCTACCAAAACCGCTTGATAATCTTGAGGCGATGGGTGTACTCGTTTAGGTCAGAATTGTAGATACCATAGTGATCCACTGTGTCTATCCTCACATGCCCAGATGCATGAATTATTTTCTGATCAGTAAGAAGCATTCCCACATGTGTTATCCGATCTGTTTCTTTTGAAAAGAATGCTAAATCACCAACGTTAGCCGCATTAACGAAGTCTATATGCTCTCCCTCTAACGCTTGCATGGAAGAGTCTCTGGATATCCTAATGCCAAGACATTTATAAATGAGTTGGGTGAACCCAGAGCAATCAATTCCATAAGGAGTGCGGCCTCCCCAGAGATAAGGAGCATTCAGCAGCTTCTTGGCCAACTTGATAACGAATTCGTCCTTCGGGTCAGTCTGTCTCGAATTAACTTGCCCACTGTATCTATACGACTTGCCTCCAATGACTCCTCCGATACCATCATAGTCTGGTAATGTCGCTCCCATCGTGATCATTGTAGAGTCACTATCCAAAAATATTGGCTGGGATAAATCGAGACTGCAAGTATGATTTTCTCGATTAGCATGACATGGAATAAGTTGCTTCTGGTCCATCCACCCCCGGTACTTATCGTAAGTAGTTACAAC
>JBCBIX010000119.1:0-7679 GCA_038523965.1 Bacteroidota bacterium | reverse complement strand
ACCTACACGATCAGTGTGATCATCGATGAGGATTACATGGATACGTTATTGGTGAACAATGCGGAGATCGTACAGGCGATGAATGCATTGGATTCGATTGATGAGGACAGTCCATTGAGCAGTATGATCGGTGGTTTTGATGTAACCACGGAGTTGGTGACGAACGACGACTTTACTGACAATCCGGACAATCCATTGGACGAGGACGACAATGATCCGGAGCCAGTGCGAGTGAATCAGACCTTTGATTTAGCGCTAATAGATACGTTGGTTGGCCCTATGATTGTAGAACCAGGTGATACAGTCACGTTTAGTATTACTGTATTCAATCAAGGTTCATTGACTGCTACTGATATCTGGATTGAGAACTATATACCTACAGGTACGACGCTCATTAGTGGAGGAGACTTTGTTGCTATCACTTCAGACAGTATTGTGGCAACCGTAATGAGTCTTGCTCCAGGAGCCAACGAGGAAGTGCAGATCATGCTGGTGATTGACGAGTCGTTTGCTGGATCGGTTTTGACAAATAATGCCGAAATCATTGATGCGACTAACGCTATTGGATTAATAGATCAGGATAGTGATCTCGCTGATGTAAAGGGAAGTAGTGATGATCTGTCGGAGGTGCCATCTGACAACAACATCGATGATGAAGCGCCAGGAACGCCGGGCCTCGCAGATCTCATTGGGGATGAGGATGACTATGATCCTGCTCAAGTATTCGTTCAAACCTTTGACTTAGCACTACTCGATACACTCATTGGCAATGGGGACCCTGTTGACATTGGAGATATTATCCAGTTCCACATAGTAGTTGTCAACCAAGGAACTGCTGAGGCAACTAACATCGTGGTGCGGGACTATCTTCCTACTGGAACTACGTTGTTGGGTGGTTCGGCATTCACGGAAGTGGCCACTGATAGTGTCATTGCTATCATCGGAAGCTTATCACCAGGGGCAGATACGACACTGTTATTAAACTTGTTTGTCGATCTCAACTTCACAGACACCCTTCTCACCAACAATGCTGAGATTATTGCTGCTACCAATCCCGGTATGTTAATCGATGAGGACAGCCCACTTAGCGATATCATCGGAAGTAGCGATGATCGTGCGGAGATTCCCACTGATAACGACATTAACGATAATCCAGATAATCCTACGGACCAGGATGACTATGATCCAGCAGAGGTAAATGTTCGTCAAGAGTTTGATCTCGCTTTGGATAAAGATCTCGATCTATCCACTTCGTCAAATCCAACCGCGCTTGGAAGTATAGTCACGTTCGATCTAAATGTGACTAACGAAGGAGTGATCGATGCATTCATGGTACAACTGCTGGACTTTGTGCCTGCGGGGCTTACCCTTGAGGACACAGATTGGATGCTGTCTGGTGATACAGCTCGACTACAAGTACCTATTCCAGTCATTTTGGCTGGTCAGACAATCACAAGACAGATCACGTTCCGGGTCAATAATGACTTCCAGGGACTTAGCATCACCAACATGGCTGAAATCGAAACAGCCTTAGATCCAGATGGTATGGAAGGTGATGATGATGACAGTACACCTAACAACGGAAGTGATACTGAGGATGATGACGACGATTATGTCCTGTTTATCGAACAAACGTTTGATTTGGCCTTGGACAAGGAGATTGCTGATATCACAAGAAACCCTGCACTTCCGGGAGATACAGTACTCTATAATCTGATTGTAACGAACGAGGGTACGCTGACAGCATATGACGTCCAGATCAGCGATTACATACCTGATGGTTTGACCCTCATTGATAGTCGATGGGTAGAGATTGGTGACACAGCGCGATTAGTGACACCAATTGATTCTATTCTCTCTTCCGAGTCAGATACAGTCCGGATAGAGTTTACAATTGACGAAAACTTTGCCGGAGATAGCATCACAAACATTGCAGAGATTGAGTCTGGCTCAATAAATCCGGGAGGGCCAAATGCCACAGATGATGATAGTACTCCGGGTAATGAGAGTATGGATGAGGATGACGACGATCTTGTCACCTTCCCGATCAAACCTCGATTTGATTTAGCGCTGATTAAGCGTTTCAGCAATTTGTCAGATGATCCACTACTTCCTGGATCGAGGATCGTTTATGAGATTGAAATCTTTAATCAGGGAGATGTTACGGCATATGACATAGAGGTGGCAGATTATTTCCCACCTGACCTTATTCTCAATGACTCGAATTGGGAAACTACTGGAGGTGTTGCCCGATTGAGAACCCCCATCGATTCGATCACAGTCGCACAGATGAGTCAAGTGGTGACGATCGAATTCATCATCGATGAAAACTTCCCTGGGGGAACAGTAGTGAATAATGCTGAGATCACATTTGCTACTGATACAGATGGAAGTGGTATGAACACTCCAGATGATGATAGTACTGCAGGAGATGAAACAGGTGAAGATCCAGATCCCAATGATGACGATATCGATAGAGAGGATGGAAGCGATGACTATGATCCAACCTCTATCGAAGTACAGGACTTCGACCTTGCGATTCGCAAAGTATTACAGCCAAGTCCAACAGGCATCTATCAACCAGGCGATGCAGTAAGATTTGTAGTCTCGGTGATTAATCAAGGTAGTGCTGCTGCCTTCAATATCGAAGTACTGGACTACTTTGACAATGCCGAGCTGACCTTTGACCAAAGAGTCGACCCAATTACCTCAGGAAGTGGGAATCCAGTTGTCATAACAGGTGCAGGTGCGAACTTTATCGTAGAAGAAATCGCTGGACTTGACAGTGTTGATGTGATCTTGGAATTCACTATCGATCCTGGTTACATGGGCAGCCAAATCGTCAATAGCGTGGAGATAGTAGGGGCGAGTGCTGATGCAGAATCATTGGTAGGAAAGGATGAAGACGGCGATCTCGGTATCACAAGTGAAAGCCTACCACCTGAGCTTGCGTCAGATAACGATGTAGATGATGAGGTCAATGGCCGCGTAGATAATCCAAACGATCAGGACGACTTCGATCCAGCACCAGTCTGCATTCTCAATACAGTTTGCCCTACTGATCTGACAGTCTCTTCTTGTCTAACTCAAGAGGAAGTGGATGAAGCATTTGCCAACTGGCTGAATCAATTCGAAGAGGGAGGTTGTGGTACTATTCGACAATTCGCAGGTGGACTACCTACAGTACCATCAAGTTGTGGAGGGGCAGTAACGGTATCATTCGAGCTCGTCTTACAAGGTGTAGTTGTCTTTAGTTGTGACCGTTCGTTTAGCGTAAACGATGATGCGGGAATCGCTCCGATATGTCCTTCAGACTGGGATATCAGATTTAGTAGTACTCCGGATGATTGCATTGCTCCTCCATATCAGACAGGTCAGGATGTGACAGATGCCACAGGAGCCCCGGTCGTGGATGATTGTCGAGATTCACTTGTCGTAGTGGCTTCATTTACGGATTCCGTTGTTTTCGAATCTTGTGAAGACCTCGGCGCGAGCAATTTTGATGAACGTACTGTTATACGCACTTATGTTTTCGAAGATGAGTGTGGCAACCAGTCTGAGGCTTGTCCACAGACCATCACGTACGATATCGATGAGTGCGTTCCACTTGAAACCTTTGGAGTCATTTCGGCTGGAAATGAAACAGTTCTTACGGTGCCTCCAGGTTGTGATGTGCCTGGTATGACGGTGGACATTGAGGAGACCGGTGTATGCGGATATGTCGACTATATGTGGTTGGTGTCAACAGAAATTGCTCCGAATGGATCCTTCTTTGTTCCGAACAACTTGATCGTTGGGTCGATATGGTTCATGATCCCCGGAGCCAATGAGCCGAACTATGATCCAGGCCCGATTAATCAGACGACCTTCTTCGTGAGATGTGCTCGTAACTTCTCTTGCTGCAACTTTGGAGAATCTAATGTGGTCAGCTACTTCGTGGAAGCAGGGGCTGAATGTGCTAATGAGATTGTCGACGACTGTGACCAAGACATCATTCTTAGATCTCCAGATGATGATAAGGTCGATGGTATCCCAAGACTCTATCGTACTAATCGTACTATCGATGCGACCAATGTCATTTCCAATGGTAGTCTCGAATACAATGCCGCCCAAGGCACCGAGATGGGCGCAGGATTTGAAGTTGGACCAAATGGCCAATTAGAGGTGACGACTACGGGTTGCGAAGATTAGGTAGTTGGTCATGAGGCCAGAAAAGTCAAAAAATGAGGTTGCTACAAGTTTGTAGTGACCTTTTTTACAATTCGCAATTATGAATTACGAAGATCTACTACTGTACTGTTCGGCAAAACCTGGTGTGACAGACGGTTTCCCATTTGGAGAACCAACACTCGTTTTTAAAGTCATGGGAAAGATGTTTGCTGCATGCAGTCTTGATGAGACAGACCCTCGTGTGAATCTCAAGTGTGACCCAGAGCGGGCTCTCGAGCTTAGGGAATCCTATTCCGACATTATTCCGGGTTGGCACATGAATAAAAAGCACTGGAATACAGTCTATATGGAGCGAGAACTAACGGACGAAACAATACACGACTTGATTGACCACTCATATGATTTGGTCGTGGCCAAGCTACCTAAACAACAAAAACAAGAGCTGGAACAACTGAAGGGCTCTACCAAATAGACCTTAGTTCTGAGATTACATTGCTAATCACAAACACTGAATCCCGATCTGCCATCAACGTGACGTTGTCAAAAGGTGTGGATGGGAAAAACAGCTCGGTCATCACACATCGTCCTTCATCTGCAAATAGTTCGACTGACGAGTGGTCGATCCAAATGTCCATCTCGCAGAGATTTCTGATTTCGATTTCTCCAGTATGCTTCGAAGCAAAACCCTCGTAGAAGTCACCAGCGCCAGCATGAGTTCGATCTATGTAGTATTCATTCTTGTCTTGATCAAACCCAACATCCAAAAACTCATCCGACTGATTACTTAGCCTCACCCATACGCTACCTTCCTCAGGCCGGTCGAGTGTCAGCTGAATCCGATGCACTAATGGACGATTGGGCTGATCCACAAGGATGACCTCGTTTCGTATGCGAGTAGGCTGCATTTTTTGTGAGGATAGTATCAGCTCAGAAAGATTTGGAGCGGGTGTTGTGCGTATTTCATACCGTGTTGGTGTTTTGTAGAGCTTTAGCTCTCGGGGCAGTGTCATGGCGCTTCTCCACGGATTTGTCGGAACGACTTGTGCATAGTCCCAATTAGACATCCATCCGATACCAATCCTTCTATCCAAGGATGCAGGTAAATTCGACCAGGTGACAAAGGCATAGTCATCAGTCCCGTAGTCCAACCAACGCTGGTCGGAGACATCACCGATGAACTGATTTCCATCAAATGTTCCAATGAAGTAGCTTGTTGCCGTACCTCCGTTAGGAGCACCTTTCTGAATACTTGTGATGAGTATCCACTTGGTCTCTTCGGATCCCTGTACTTGAATGGGGAATAGATCGGGACACTCCCAAAGTCGATCATCTCCCGGTATACCAAACTGCCCAGAGTAAGTCCAATCAATGAGATTCGGAGACGTGTAGAACTCGGCACGATCATAGACTGCCAGAGTCATCACCCATTGTGCCCTGCTTTCATCCCAAATAACTTTCGGATCTCGGAAGTCTTTTTTGCCCGGATTCTGAAGAACTGGATTTGCAGCATATTTAGTCCACGTTCTTCCCTCATCATTGCTGTAAGCGATGGACTGTGTTTGGAAGGTCTTACTGCCGCTACGTTCACCGATTGGATCATGATGTGTAAATAGAGCGACAAGTGGTGGTTTGCCATCCCTGCCAAGGCCAGAAGTGTTATTGTGGTCTACCACTGCGCTTCCAGAAAAAATGTAACCCAGAGAGTCGGGGTAAAGTGCGATCGGTAGATGCTGCCAAGAGACAAGATCGTTACTGACGGCATGTCCCCAATGCATAGGGCCCCATACTGTGCTGTCTGGAAAGTGTTGATAAAAGAGATGATATTCTCCATCGAGGTATACCAGACCATTTGGATCGTTCATCCAGTTTTTGGATGGAGAAAAATGAAATCGTGGTCTGTGTTGCTGTGAGTAGTCCGCCTCATACGGGGTTATAGAAGTTGCTGGAATGTCTCTGACAGAATCGGAGCTTTGATTACGACAGGCGGTAAGGATCAGAAGAAGACCCAGGTAGAGGAAGAGGCGGCGGTATTGCAACGGATGTGAGGTGTTCATGTCTTGATGTGTATGATCTATATATGCGACGCGAAAGATCGCTCGGGAGTGCGGAAAGTCTGTCTTGCTGGAAGAGTTTTTTCTTGCTTTGAAAGTGCGAAAGGCTATCTTTGCCGACCGATTCGAAAAATAGGTCAAAAGACCAATTATGGAATCGTTTGGAGACGTGGGTGAGTGGCTGAAACCAACGGTTTGCTAAATCGTCGTACTTGGAAACAGGTACCGGGGGTTCGAATCCCTCCGTCTCCGCCACTTACATTGTTTTCTTCGGGGCGTAGCGCAGTCCGGTTAGCGCACCTGGTTTGGGACCAGGGGGTCGCAGGTTCGAATCCTGCCGCCCCGACACTGATAATCAAGGAGTTATGATTCAAATTCATAGCTCCTTTTTTGTGCCTCCGTATCAGATTTTATTCGAAGCCATTTATAGCCACAACACAGCACTCATTTCCTCGAGGTCAGATGACGTCTATGATGCTTTTATGGCTGAGCATCGTACGATTCATTCCCATAGTTGATCAAACTATTACCTGAAGCCCTAAATTTTGGGATGCTATTTTCTCCACAACTGAGTGAATACCAATAATAACGAGTGCTTGATGCACGATTGTTAGCGACTAATCAATTTGAGGTTTTCGCGATCAAATTTTGTTGAAATGGGCTGCCTGCAATGTCTTATATTGTATTAAGAATATTGATATGTGTTATCTAAACCATTGCCTACTTCAATGTAATTGTCTTTTGCTGGTGTAGACTTTCTTTCAATTCATGTTTGGAAGGAGGATTTCCCTTCGAAGTGTCTGTAATAATCAATTTCAATTTGTCATCAAATTCTACGTTATGTACTACTTAAGCCTTCTGTTCACAGTTCTAATTAATTTGAATGTGGCTCAGGATGATGTGGACTTAACTACATTATTGTTTTCATCTATTGCGACTCCAGATCGTCTAAATCTCATGATTGAAGAATTAGCTGAAGAAGGAATACGTATAGAAATCCTGCATATCGTTTGGAACGAAGAGAAGACTCAAATTAAAGAGGTAGATGTCTCTGTTCAAACGCGTAATTCAGAAGGTAGCTGGCAGCAAACAGAAGTACATAACTTTCGATACAATGTCTTGAATGAGGGTGTAGTATTTTTTGTTCAGGCGGGAAGTAAACTTCCATTAATGATCTCTGCTCATAATATGCACTTATTAGATGATGTATCTGAGTCAGGTAACTTGGTTCAAATGGTGTTTCCCAAAAATGTCCGATCAAATAAAGTCTTCACAACATTCTGTGCTCCCTTTGACGGAACAAACATTGCAGAAAGAGAAAGGGCAACTCGTACGCTTTTTCAAAGATTAGATGGTAATAATGAACTGATTGCAACAGTCTTGTCAGAACGGGAGCCTGGGAAAGTAGCTTATGCTTATCGCTATTACTATAACGGGCGTCAATTAACAGACTCATTC
>JBCBIX010000118.1:0-7761 GCA_038523965.1 Bacteroidota bacterium | reverse complement strand
ACATTGGATTTTGCCCTGGATCAGATCATCGGTAGTCGTTCTAATCCGCAGATTATCGCAGCAGAGGCCTTAACACGATTAGAATACATAGTGAACGACGGATGGAATTGGCTCTCCTTCCCATTGGCCTCTACCAGTCTGAACAATGTAAATACCGTGTTTCGTGATCTGTCACCTGCAGTTGAGGACCTCTTTAGAAGTGTGGATCCATTCACAACCTATAATCCTGGAGGTGCATGGATGGGAGCACTGACCCAACTGAATACAAATGAAGGCTACAAATTGAAAATAACAGGTCAGGATACATTCTATTACGAGGGACGATTCAATGATCCACTTAACGAACCGATTACAGTTCGGCCTGGATGGAATTGGATCGGAGTGAAAAGCGAGTTTATCATTGATATCGAGTCGGCACTTGCTTCCTTAGATCCTCAGACTGGTGATTTGATCAAGGGTCAGAGGAGCTTTGCAATCTATGAAGATGGATTCGGATGGGGTGGTAATCTCGAGTTCCTAATCCCACAAGTAGGATACATGCTCAAGTATCACAAGGCTGATGATCTCATCTTCCCAAGTAACCTGAATGCATTATCAAAAGAACCACTGCTAAGTCAGCGAAAGTCCAATACAGATGAGGAGAGATACTACGATGTTGCGGGATTTGTTCCTGGGCAGTATAGTACTACCATGTCGCTTACTGCGGCTTTGGGTAGTTGTCCGATACTGTCGACAATCGATCCTACCCAGTGGGTACTCGGTGCCTATGCTGGCGGCGTCTGTCGCGGAGTGGCGGCGTCCACTTATGTCTCAGCAAATGCTGCCTACGTGTACTATCTAAGTGTCGAGGGATCCGCGGATGAAGAGCTTCAATTTCGCTTGGTGCATAAATTTGATGGACGTCAGATCACACTTTCAGAGGGCATGGATTATCAAGGTGATCAGGTGCTCGGACGTACATCAGAGCCATATCTGTTCACCTGTGCTTCGCTTGTCGACTGTGTAGCTTCCCGACACTATCGCAGTTCGGATATCATAAGTGGGTCACAGATGCAGATCGAAAGGGCGCAGATCCGCCTTCAATCCGATGCCATCTTGCCAAGCACTGGATCCTTCCGATTCATGGCTGGCGAATCAGTTGATTTGCTTCATGGATTCGAAGTATCGAGCGGGGCTCTATTGGAAATTATAATTCAAAATTGTCAAAACTCGCAGGAGTAGATGACTTCATCATCAGTACAAATGAGTCCTATGAATGCTTTACGACTTTTGTTGGTTTTTATAATCGGAGTAACTGGCTATGGCTTGCATGCCCAAGCTCCAGATTGGACAGTAGATATTGGTTCGTTTCAAAATACGATGTCAGTGATTGGAATCGTACAGGACGAGTGCGTGCCGAGTGATGATCCAGCTGACTTGCTCGCAGCCTTTGATATTAATGGTCAGATTAGAGGAGTGCAGAATACCAACGTGGGTAATACCACCTTCCTAACTGTCCGAAGTAATGGGTCAGGCGAGGATATTTTTTTCAAGGTCTATGATGCAAGCACAGACATGGTTTATAACATTCACAATGTAAAGGTGACCTATGTGCCCAATACTGTAGTCGGTTCCGTCACTGCACCTTTAGAATTGAACTTTGATAGTAACCCTACAGGAGTTAATGCTGGTGCAGATCAAGAAATCTTTAACATGTCCTTTGCCATTTTGGATGCTGAGGGCATGGGGACCTGGTCGATTATCGAAGGTGCAGGAGGCAGCTTTACGGACGCATCGAATCCAAAAACTCGATTCGATGGAGTCATTGGTACGAATTATACGCTTGCGTGGACGCTTGCTGATGTAGACGGTTGTATCGGAGAGACCGATGAGGTTCGCATTTTCTTGGTGAAGAATGAACCCGAGGATAACCTTCGAACATGTGCTGATGGACTTGATAACGATGGTGATGGGCTGACCGACTGTGCAGACCCAGACTGTGGTAAGCCAGTGCTTAGTTCAGCTACAGTGGTCGATCCAACACCGATTGATTGTAATTCTACGCAGGCTGATGGATCATTTACATTGGTGCATACAGGAGCCGACTCTTTCCAGTTAGGAATGATGGATTTTCAGACCACACCGATGTTTACTAATCTAACAGCTGGTGAGTATAACATCACCTTATTGAACGCCGCATCAGGTTGCAAGTCGGATGAATTGATCGTCATACCAAATACACTTGATCCTCTCTCACAGATCACGGAAATGAACGTCATGGGGCCAGAGATTCTGTGTATGGGACTTATGGATGTACACTACACACTCGATGTAGATCCACCACCCAACTCATTATCATGGTCATATACGGGAAGTGCTGTTACAATCACTCCTGATGGACCTAAAGGTAGTCTTCTGGACTTTGGTGCGAATGCAACTAACGGTGGTCTCGTAGCAACATTGACTACTACATGTAGCACCATGTCGGATACATTAGACATAAGATTTGCCGTCCCATTCTTATGCGGCATGTTTTCTAATTGTCCCCAGACTGCGAATATCACGACTGGAGTCCTCGAATCTGCAAACTCTCCAAAAGTGTATCGGGTAGGAGGAGATCTAATAACGGATGCTCAGGTTTCTAATTTTCACTATGAATTCACAGCTGGCAACACTGTGGAATTTAGTCCTGGCTTCTCGATCGATTCGGGGATCAATTTTCTGGCCGATATCAAAACTTGTAATAAGTAAGCTCATCTTCCAAAATATGGAGTCATGATTAAAATACTACTAACAGCTTTTATAATAATCTCTTTTTCGGCAGGGATGGTCATTGCACAGGCCCCTTGTGCAACAACAGGAGATCGCGATGGAGATGGTATTTGTGATGACATCGACCCATGTCCAGATACGTTTAACCCTTCACCTCGCGATACTGACCGTGATGGTGTATTCGATGCCTGTGACAACTGCCCGACCTCTCCTAATGCAGACCAAAAGGATACCGACGGAGATGGCATAGGAGATGCATGTGACACCTGCAAGGATGACGACGATGATGGTATCTGCGACGACGAGGATAATTGCCCGGGCATCCGCGACGGTGCCTTGTGCGATGACGGTAACCCTTGCACAATTAATGACATAATTGACTTCGACTGTAGATGTCGAGGACAGATCTTAGATACTGATGGAGACGGTGTGTGCGATGCCGAGGATGCTTGTCCAGAAGAGGATGACACCCGAGACTACGATCAGGATAATACTCCTGATGGGTGCGATGACGATCCTGCATGTACAACATGCGGGACGATCAGTGATGGACCAGTGGTGATCTGTCATATCATGGGTAATGGCATTGGCCAAAGTTTTGAAGGGGATTGCTCTTTCGTGGCAAAGTACTTTGACAATCTTGGTCAGCTCATCAATAGTGCAGATCACTGCGGACCGTGTACGTGTGACGAAGAAGGTGATGCCGATAGGGATGGAGATGGTATTTGCGATCGTCGTGATGGCTGTCCTGATAACCCTGACTTAGATGAACCTGGCCCCTGCGGATGTGAGGTCGACGATGCAGATGGAGACGGCGTCTGTGATGCAGATGATGTCTGTCCCGGTGGCGATGATACCATAGATGCCGACGGAGATGGTGTTCCCGATGCATGTGATGATGCTTTAAATTACTGCCTGCCTTCCGCAGACCCAACGATGGAATGGATCCAAGAGATTAGTATCGGTGGAGCGACGATCTCTAATTCTAACGAACGTGGATACAGTCTTTCTCCAACCCCCATTGAGGTGGCCTTGAGTGAACGGATACCAATTACTGTAGCGCCTGAGACCATCGACGACCTTTGTGAGCTATCCATGGCCGTTTACCTGGATGTGAATCAGAATGGCTCCTTTGCAGATGAAAGGGAGCTCGTCCTCGAGGGTCGGAGTGCATCCTCTATCGCTGGTGTGATCACTGATCTTTCCTTAGAGTCGGACCAGACCTATCGACTTCGAGTTATTTTGCACTATGGGCGGATTATTGACCCGTGTCAGGCGGGTTTGTCAGGCGAGGTAGAGGACTATTTGATCAATATTGTCGAGGCCGACCCATGTGTGTCCGCTATTGAGATATTTGATTACGAGGTTGGAAGGGGAGCTGGTGGTCTCGCAGGCGGTACTGGCTGGGCGGGTCCCTGGCAAGTGGAATTGGGTAATGGAGCCCAGGTTGCTATTGTCGAAGGGTCTCTTGACGATGACACGACCCAAGACAATATGATTGGCTGGATTAGTACAGTCGGAGTGACCTCGTCTATGAGTCGTGGTCTTGTCTCCACAGAGAGATTCAGTGAGTTGTCATTTTCTTATCGACGCATGTCTGGAAGCAGTAGTCTGGATGTGGGAATTGGTGAAGTATCTTTTGGAGTGGATCCCATGGACCGCTTTTATCTCGGTGACGAGGTAGGACCACCCCTCAATCTCGATATTACGTATACTATCAGGGTGCAGAGGATAGTCGATGAGTCAGGTGATCTTATCGCAGAGATGTTGATTGATGCTGATGGAGATGTATCTATGCTAACTGCGCCCTTCGGTAATCATAGTGATGATCGAACTGTGCAAAAGCTGACCTTCCGCACAACAACAGGTGATGAGTTCATTCCCTTGGCACAGTTTATCGATGATATTCAGATCTCTTGCACTACCACCGCAAACGTGTCGAGTGTCCCAGCAAAAGAGTCGAAGTTTAAGCATGCAGCCAACTCACTTATGAGTGTCGAAGCTGGAGAGTTAATCCTACCTACATCTTCAACCGGGGCCAAAGCCCAACTCATAGATAGTTCAGGTCGAGTGTTGTGGACGGGAAGGCTATCCAATGACTCCCAGAGGCTGGACCTTTCAAGACAATCATCAGGCATCTATTTCCTCAAGTACCAGGAAGGCGCTGAGGTGAAGGTGGAGTCGATCGTGCACATCCCCCGATGAGTTGAGATAGACGTTCACAAGGTGGTCTATGAGAGGGCTCCTCTGGATCGAAGTGAACTGGTAAGGGTAGTCTGAATGTGGCTACTCAAGGCGAGGTCGAAGGAGGTCATATCCTTGAAGTGTTAAGAGGGGTTTCGACAGTATATCTTTGCGAGGTCTGACCGTCTTGCATAATGCGTTCTCTCATCATCATGTCCTTGTTGTACATATGCCTGATGGCATCAGGTATGGCACAACACACGGAAGATGCGACAAGTGCTTCGTTGTATCATCGCTATCTGGAGTCTCCCAACGCGAGCACCTTTCACAAGTATGCATACTCCACCTGGTTTGCGGATGTAGATACCAGTATAAAGCTGACCCGTATGGCTATAGATATGGCTCAGGAGGAGGGAGATCTCAGGACCCAAACACAGGCTCTTCTTGACCTGGGCAGGATGATGATCGACAGGAGTGCATTGGATTCTTGTGAATACTATTTCGCTCAGTCCATTGCCTTAGCGGAGAGATGTGACTTTTATAATCTATTGGGATATGGGCTGAATAATCGTGCTCATATGCGTTTCACCTATGCCAATGATGTGAATGGTGCGATAGACGATGTAAATCGGTCTTTGGCGGCATTTGAAATCGATGGAGACTATTTGGGAGCCTCATTTTGCTACCAGAATCTCGGTGATTTTTACAAAACCTTCTTTATGTGGGAGAAGGCCTCAGAATGCTATCAGCTCATTTTTGCGGTTCGTGAGCGGCATCATTCGGAGGTGCCACTTTATAATCAGGTCGAAGCTGTATGGAACTATGCCAATGCTCTTATTCACTTAGACCGTGAAAGCGAAGCGATTGAACTTCTTAGTGAGGCTATCTCTACATTAGGTGGCCCGCAAGAAGAGTATAGCGGATACCTCTGGACTCGACTACACGTGATAAGGGCTCAGGGCCATATTAGATTGGGAAGTCTCCAGGATGCACGTGAGGATCTCCTTGTAGTTGAGCAACATGTGGAGGAAATCGCCTTCTCCGCGATTCGCCCCTTGTACACCTTTACTACGGGTTGGTTGAATTTTGAAAGTGGTGAGACACCCGAAGCCATTTCCAAATTGGAATCAGTCCTTCAAATCGCTCATCAAGACTTGGGAGTGCCTACGATGAAATTAGAAGCGGCAAAAATGTTAGAGGAAATCTACAATCAAAGTCAGGACCTCGAAAACGCCTATCGAGTCAGCCGTATATATGGTGCATCACGAGACACGCTGTTTCGTCCACAGCACCTCGGACTGATGATGAATCAAGTTCGTAACTATGATGATGAGGCTAAAAAGCAAGATCAATCTATCACAGCTTCACAGAGTGTCGCCTTCCACCTACAATCTATAAATACGCGTAATCGCTTTATCATCGTCGGATTGATAATAAGCCTATTGATTGGTTCTTTTTTGGCGGTCCGATATCGTCGACAACAACAAGTGCGCAGAGAACTAATCAGAACAAACCTCAGTCGTGATCTACATGATGAGGTGGGAGGTCTGTTGGCCGGCATCGCACTCCAATCAGATATTGCCCAGGTAACGAGTACAACCAAACAAGATCAATTCTCAGATATTGCCAAATTAAGTCGGTCTGCCATGAATAAAATGGGAGATGTGCTGTGGTCTGTCGATGCTCGTCGTGATACGATCGGAGATTTAGTCACACGGATGCGAGATCATGCCACCATGTTGCTACCTCATCAAGTGGAGTTCAAATTGGAAATTCAGGGTCTCAAATATGATAAGTCGATTAAAACCAGATATCGAAAGAACATTTACCTCATTTTTAAGGAGGCTATGAATAATATTGTAAAACATTCATCGCCATCTAAAGTCGCGGTGGAAATAATCAATGAACGCAAGTTCATTATGACGATCCAGAACGACGGTCTAAAGACCGATCCGTCGCACAAACCCAAAGGACAGGGACTCCGGAACATGTGTGAACGGGCGGAGGAAATCGATGGTCAATTGCTGATTGAAAAGGGGGCTTTGTTTCAAGTACAATTGGTACGACCGCGGCTATTATATTAGCCTTCTTGTCATTTTGACTGGATAATCTGACCTTGGTGACATGAGTCTTAGTTCAGATGCACGTCCAAGTATTTCCATTGCCATTATTGAGGATGAAGCCATTGTAAGACGTTCTATCGTATCATTCTTTGAAGCTATCGAAGGATATCAGATCTCGTATCAGGCGGACTCAGTCGAGGCTTTTCTGGAAACTGTTGAATCATCCAGTGCTGTGGATATCATTTTGTTAGATATTAATCTGCCTGGGATATGTGGAATTCAAGGACTTCCGAAGATTAAATCAGAATGTCCAACTGCTAAGGTCATCATCCTGACTACTTTCGAAGATCCTGAGCACATCTTTGAGGCTCTTCAGCGAGGTGCTATATCATACATCGTGAAACGAAGTCCGATTTGGGAGATCAAATCTACCATCGATACTGTTCATGCTGGAGGTGCATACATGAGTCCGTCTGTCGCGAGTCTGGTAATTCGATCATTTGACCGGACCAAGGATCAGGACGATTTTGAGCAGCTTTCTCCTCGTCAAAAGGAGGTCCTCGATGGGATCGTAGATGGATTAAGCTATAAAAAGATTGCAAAGCGACTTAGCATAAGTGAGCACACGACTAATGATCATGTAAAGGCCATTTACAAGCGTCTTCATGTCAATAGTAAGTCCGAGGCGATTGCCAAAGCAGTCCGGATCGGTGGGATGCGATATAGCCAGAAGTAGTCAGATCCTATCACTTATCGGATCGAT
>JBCBIX010000117.1:0-7817 GCA_038523965.1 Bacteroidota bacterium | reverse complement strand
CGGCTCTTTAGTACCTGGATGACATCGCTTATATCGTGTCCCTTAGCTCTTAGTAAGACCAGGTAATGGAACATTAGATCCGCCATAAGCCAAACTAACCTTTTTGATACTTCAAGACACCACCGACGATCGTCGCCATGACCTCAGTATCTAATATCTCTTCTTCAGAGCAGGTGATCCAGTTGTGAGTTAAGACAGTGATGTCTGCGTGTTTACCCACTTCGAGTGATCCTTTTCGATCATCTTCAAAGGCTGCATAAGCATTGGCCATCGTATAGCTGTAAAGTGCTTCGTCTCGAGTCATGGCATTCTCGGTGAAGAACTCCATACCGTTATCGATACGTTTGCGAGTAACAGCAGCGTAATATGATTCTATTGGGTTAACATCTTCGACAGGAGCGTCCGTACCATTAAGTACGACAGCACCAGAATCTAACAATGCTCGCCAGTTGTAAGCTCCATCACGCGATCGTTGAGCTCCGAGACGCTTCTCTACATATGGGGCATCACTGGTGCAATGGATGGCCTGCATGGATGCGATCACGCCCAACTCTGCAAATCGCGGAATGTCATCGGGATGAAGATGTTGGGCATGTTCGATGCGCCACCTACGGTCAAGTTCATCATCTATCAGA
Source organism: Bacteroidota bacterium (assembly GCA_038523965.1). GTDB lineage: Bacteria > Bacteroidota > Bacteroidia > Chitinophagales > Saprospiraceae > JAJRXG01. The sequence goes on along the minus strand of JBCBIX010000117.1, from coordinate 7,182 downwards.
GGTTCCATGAGATCCAAAACTTCACGATTGGCCCGATCTCCGATAGCGTGAACGCAAAGTTGCATGTCGGCCTCCTGTGCCATGGCTGCTATAGTCTTCACTTCGTCGATCTCAGTGGTATTCTGACCCAGAAAGTGATCTTTGTCATCGTACGGCTCGAGTAGCCAGGCCCCGAAGGATCCGAGGGCTCCGTCGACTTCGGTTTTTATGGCTCGACAAGTGAAGTGATCTTCTCCTACACCAATCATGCGATACCGCTTAAGCTTACCTCTCATATCAGCAGAACTGTGCCTGATCATCGACCAAAGTCGGATATCCATTTGACCTTCCTCAGCCATCTTTCGATAGCGTTCCAGTTCATCCATGCGAGCTCCAGCATCTTGGAATGATGTGATGCCATTGCGAAGACATTCTTTCTGAGCGAGGGCGATCCCATCGTACCATTCTTGTAGCTTCTGTTCATCACTTTGCTCTTCGAGGTAATAGTTGTAGGCATTTCGGATGATGTTCATGGCTCGTTCTTCAAACATGCCAATTGCTTCGCCAGACGCATCTCTGACAATCTCGCCCCCCACTGGGTCAGGAGTTTCGGCATTAACACCAGCTACTTCCATTGCTTTGGCATTGGCAAACAATCCATGGCCACTCGCGTGAACCAGCAGAACTGGGTTATTCGGGGCTATTTCACTGAGATCAAAGTGTCTTGGGTACCCATGAACGTGATCGTGAGGTTGGCTTTCCCACTTTTCTTGGTGCCAACCACGGCCGATAATCCATTCGCCGTATGGTGTTTCTTTTACTCGTTCTTCGACCATCTGTACGATCTCCTCCCAGCTTTTGCTTTTGAGGAAGTTCAAATTCATGAGGCTTTGACCAAGCCCAGAAAAGTGTCCGTGACCTTCGATCAATCCTGGAATCACAAAAGCACCAGATACATCTATAACTTCTGTTTGCTCACTGGCCATTGCAGAGATTTCTGCTGTGTTCCCGAGAGCGATGATCTTTCCATCTTTTACTGCGATCGCAGCACATGTACTTCTGGTAGAGTCCATGGTATAAACCTCTCCATTGATCAATATTGTGTCTGGCATTTCGCTTTGAACACCACAGCTGAGGCCAGCAATCAATACCAGAAAACAGATCAAAATCACACCTAACCTCGGCATAGTAGATAGCATATCGATTCGTTTACCTTTGGCGCAAATCGCGCTTATGGGCCTGAATATATCACAAGCCATTGAGCTTGTTTCTGCTCACCAAGACACCAATCTTAAGGAGAAAGAACCCAAAGATCTATATGCCCCCCGTAACTATATCATGAGTATAGGGGGGAAGCGTATGAGATCCGTCTTTTGTCTGCTTGGATGCACATGCTGCGGTGGAGAAGCAAAAGATGCATTGGATGTGGCATACGCGATTGAGTTGTTCCACAATTTTACTTTGGTCCACGATGATATCATGGATGAAGCCGAACTACGAAGAGGGAAACCGGCCGTCCATCAGGCATTTTCTGTGAATCAGGCCATCCTCACTGGCGATGTGATGCTCATCGAAGTCTATGATCGACTTGCAAAGTTATCAGGAGTAGATATTGCGAGTGTTATCGCTCGATTTAGTCAGATAGCACGTGAAGTGTGCGAAGGACAAAGTATGGATATGTCGTTCGAAACTCGAGATGATGTCGCCTTACCCGATTACCTCAGAATGATCGAACTGAAGACTGCCGTCTTGTTGGGATTAGCCCTTCAGTTAGGCGCTAATCAAGCTGGAGCCACTGATTCGGATCAGACTCATATGTATTCATTCGGAGTCAATGCAGGGATCGCTTTTCAGCTTCAGGATGACTATCTCGATGTCTATGGTGATCCGAGTAAGTTTGGTAAAAAGGTAGGAGGAGATATCATTCAGGGTAAGAAAACTTACCTCTACTTGAGAGCGCTCGACTTGCTGCATGAACAGGATCATGATGATTTCAAGGAGTTATACAACAGCTCTGACATTGCACCGCAGGATAAGGTCCTGCGTGTGAGGAATGTTTTTGACGAGTTGTTCCTTCCTACTTATTGTCAGGAAGCGAAAGAGTCCTTTTTTGGGCTTGCCAAAAGTCACCTTGATGTGGTTCAGATGTCCGAGCAGAACAAGGGTGACTTGCTTTCTTTTGCTGAGACGCTCATGAATCGTGAAAAGTGAGCAAAAAAGTTCTTTACGCCGTTCAGGCCACCGGGAATGGACACTTGAGTCGCTGTATGGAGTTCTATCCTGCATTGTCGAAACACGCAGATGTAGATGTGCTCCTTAGTGGTATCCAGGGTGATCTGGAACTCCCATTTCCAGTAAAGTACAAGCGGCATGGTCTTAGTTTTGTCTTTGGGAAAAATGGTGGCATCGACTATTTGAGAACGGCTCTATCGTTGAAGCCTCTTCGTTTTATCCGGGATGTATGGGGTATTGATTTGAAACCATACGACTTAGTCGTCAATGATTTCGAACCGATAACTGCTTGGGCTTGTCGATTTGCCCGCAAAGACTGCGTAGCACTCAGTCATCAAGCTGCTTTCCTTAGTAAGAAGACACCTCGACCTTCGCACAAAAATTGGTTTGCTGAGTTTGTGTTTAAGCATTTCGCACCAGCTAATCGTAAAGTAGGCCTTCACTTTGCCTCTTATGATGATTTCATTTTCACACCGATCGTTCGATCCGAGATCAGGTCATTAGTGACGGCTTACGATCCTGCTGAGGCGGTGGTTTATCTTCCAGCCTACGATCATACTGTGCTCATCGAACAGCTCCTTCCTATCACCAAAGTGAGATGGAGTATCTTCTCTAAACATGCCACTGCAATTAGTACAGTTGGTAGCATCACGGTGTATCCGATCGGAAGAGAACGCTGGATTGATAAACTGAAGTTGGCTCAATATGCCATCGTCGGTGGAGGATTCGAAGGGTCTTCTGAGATGCTCTTTCTCAAGAAGAAGGTCATGGTCCTTCCTATGAGCGATCAGTATGAACAGCTATGCAATGCTGAAGCCTTGCGTCAGATGGGCGTACATATCGTTCGAGCGATAGATGAGAATTTCACCAATCGGGTACGTCGCTGGGTAGATGAAGCAACGGTGATCGATGTAAACTTCCCTCGTCAATCGGATAAGATCATCGCGGAGGTACTTTATACGTAACAGATTCACAGATCCTTACGCATCATCATCCTGTATGACAACAGCCAGATGATCGTCAACCAGATAACACTTGCTAAGATCGCCTGCCAGTAGGGCAGAAGGATATCAAAATTGACCTCCTTCCTCATGCCAACAAATGCATCCGGGAGCCGATACAATGGTAATGGGCACAAATCCTCTATGACGTTGCCTGGATAAAAGTTAATCGTCCAGTTGTTAAAATACCGGAAGTGGAGCCCCCATTTGATCCCTTGTTCGATACCAAGCAAATAGATGATATATAGCAAGACTGCGACTCCAGAACGTCTAATCAGCAATCCGACGAAAAGTCCGATTGACATATAAGCGAACGTCATCAAAAAGTACCTGAAGATGGCATAGCTGTTGTCAAAAACATACGACAGCGATGGGCTCTTCGTATGGATCAGACCAGAGACGATAGCCACAAAAGCATAGTAGAGTGTTGCGAAGATGCTAATGCCAGTGATGCCTACCAGTTTTGCCAAAAGGTATTGCCGTCGAGTCATCCCATTGATGATGCTCTGGCGAAAGGTCTTGTAGCTCACCTCATTAACGATCATAAAGATGGCCACCAGCCCAAGAAAGAAAAAGCTACACCAGCTTCCCACATAGCCAAGCCAATCCCAGACAGTCGGAAAGATGAAGAAAGATTTCGCCGAGAAGTCATTGGGTAGATCTCTTATCTCCTTGGCAAGTAGCAAGACTGCAGGAGGTATAGCGATATACATAATCATCAAGATGTTGATGACTGAGTTTTGCTTCCATTTGGCATACTCGAGTTGCCAGAGGTCCTTGATCGTCATGTTCATGATTGCTTGGTGATTTCGAGGAACTCTTCTTCGAGGCGGCGTTTTCTGGCTACTAAACGAGTGGGCACATTACCCAACATGTACATTTCAGAGCTGAACGAAGCCGTTGAGACATCGGCAGGAATGACACATTCGATCCAGTTATTTCGAGTCTCGATGTCTGTCACGTACGACAGTTTGCGCAGGTCGTCCGTTAATTTACCCATGTCGGCCGCAGCGACTTCGATGATGGTGTTATCCTGAAGGATGGCCCCGATAGGACCCGTAGCGAGGAGTTTACCTTTTTTGATAATGGCCACATGAGAGCAGATCTTCTCAACTTCGTCAAGTATGTGAGAAGCCATAATCACAGCACGTCCTGATCGACTCACACGAAGAAGGATATCCCGAACCTCTGCGATCCCTTGCGGATCTAATCCATTCGTTGGTTCGTCAAAGATGAGCACCTTGGGGTCTCCGATAAGTGTAGCAGCGATGGCTAATCGCTGCTTCATGCCGAGACTGTAAGATCGAAAAGGTGACTTTTTCCGTTCAGAGAGATTGACTTGCTCCAGGATGTCATCAAAATCTTGCTTCGGTAGACCTTTGGTTCGTCTGACGATGTCCAGATTCTGGCTGGCATTCATGTATGGATAAAAATTCGGTGTTTCGAGTATGGCTCCGATGTGTCGACGTGCTTGCGTCTTATACTGCCCGTCGAACCATTCGAAGCTTCCCTGCGAGGGCTTGAGGATGTTTAGCAAGATTCCAAGTGTAGTTGTCTTGCCGCTGCCATTAGGCCCGAGAATGCCATAGATCTGCCCTTCCTCGATCGTAAGATTGAGACCGTCTAATGCCTTGAGTTTGCCATAAGACTTGGACAGGCCTTGTGTAGTGAGAACTGTCATAAATGTACTTCTGCCAACAAGATAATCCGCCTGTCATGCTCCACTTGCTCAGATAGATTAATCCGATCAAGCACTCGATAAGCGCACCAATTAGGTATGACTTGTGAGGCTTACCTTTGGAATTGATGCAGGAGGGGAAGGTGAAATTTCTGGTGGCGGTACTCATGGCCTGTGTCTGTGCACACCTCCACGCTCAGTCTTCGGGAGGTTTCACTGACTACACTAAACTACAGCAGCAAGCCTCTTCCAGAGATACCACAAAAAGAGAACCACTCATCGTTAGCACAGTTTCGCTTGATCGTCTGTACGACACGCAGCGATTTGTGCCAGATACATCTCTGAATTCTTTGCATCTCTACGAGCCTAACTTCAGTTCACCCCTTCGTGGTCATCTTGGCGGTGGAATGTCATCCTCATTTCCTTTCTTTTATCGATACAACCCTGAAGTATTTGAACTGGGACAGCGGACTCATGAAACCCTGATGAATGATCCCGACTATGATCAGTTTTATTTTTCCAATAGAGATTACTTCAATGTTCGTTATACCTCTGGCCAGATCATCGGAGGAGCGCACTTTGACGTTGCGTTCTATAAGCAGTTTGCACGTCAAATTCATCTGAACATCGGCTATCAATCGATGACTGATAATGGATTTTTACCTGGCCAACGGCAGTCTTACAGGAGTGCAGATATCAAACTTCTACAGCGTAGTCCACAAGGGAATCGGATCACCTATGTCTCTTGGCATAATCCCAGTATGGACGAGGGTATACAGTCCTTAGATGATATAAGTTCAGCCATTCAGGATCGTAGATCATCAGTCCATCTGGGTAATGACATGATTATTTCTGATAAGCTTGGATTAAGGTGGGCATCTACTCTACAGTTTAACTCAGCTCGATACGAACTGGATGATTTTTCAGTATCTGATCGTGAAAGCAGCCTATATCCTACATCCCTGGATACCATAGCAACGAGCTTTAATTATCAAAATCGGCTGAGTGACATCACATGGGATAATCGATGGACTAAACGTGACCGCAACTCTGAGATGTCAATCGGACTTGAATACAAAAACCTGAGCATCTCTCGAGATACCATCCAAGTAGATCGATTGCACGGACTCGTAATTGATGCGAAATATGAATCGTCTATTTCTGAGTTTGTGTTTGGCAGAATTGGTCTCTCAAAGGGCTTACTGGATGCATCGGATGATCTACGCATTGGTCTGCATGTCAGGTATGCTGCACAGGAGCGTCTGTCCCTTGCCACTACCTTGTCTTATTCGAGATGCTCCTTGCCAATTCATCAACGATATCTGGTGAGTAGTGAAGGAGTGCATGACGGATTTGGATTAGTCGCTCCGTCACAACTGGAGCTACAGAGTGTGATTGATATCCCTATGATCGGTCTCAACGTTTCTGGTCATATCACGAGATACGAATCGTTACCAGTCATTGAGAATCTAACTGGTTCCTGGGTATCAGAAGATATGCCAACCAATCTCGTTGGAATCTCAATCCAAAAAAGTCAGGCCTTAGGGCCACTTAGAAGTCATCACACGATTGCCTTGCAGCAGATTAGCGGAGATCGCTTTTCTCGTCCAGGATGGATGTATCAAGGGAACTTGCATTTGCCTATGGCGCTGTTCGGGGGTCCAATGCGATCACATTGGGGAGTAGATGTCTACGTAGTCTCAGATCACACGGCCAGTACCTTCCATCCTCTTTTTGGAGAATGGTATGCCACTCCGGCCAATACAGACTCCGGTCTAATGACTTATGTGAATCCGTATCTCAATGTGGATGTGGATGGATTCCAGATCTATTTGAAAGGAGTCAATGTCACAAGCCGACTGGCAGGGGATTTGGGTCGCTTTGCTGAGGGATTCCCCAACTATGACTATCGCGTAAAATTTGGAATCCGATGGACGCTTCTCGATTAAAAGAAAAACGCCCATTCTCAACTAAGAGAATGGGCAGTCGTCATCATGAAAAAGGTATACTTTATAACACTATCTAATTGTCCTCAAGAAAAGGCTTCATGAGAGTACTCACAAATATTTCGTGTGCAAATATTGTCAGTCGGGGGAATTTTATTGCGCTAAATCAATTAGACGCTTAATAATTGCTGTTTTTACGATGCTTGGCGAAATAATATAGTTTCAGCGCATCGAATAGAGTAAGCATTGGAAATCGACTGACAAGTTGGGCTTTTACCAGTGGTTGAATGGAAGACATTCCTACGAGATTCAAAAAGCGCAATGCAGAACCTTAGCGATGTTCATC
>JBCBIX010000116.1:0-7975 GCA_038523965.1 Bacteroidota bacterium | reverse complement strand
CAAAATGGGAGAGGCAACGGTATTGTCCACGATAAGAGGTACTCACATCAGCCGGCGTAACAACAGACATGATACGGCTATGTGTAGGTATAGAACATATCGCAGCCCTAATCGATAGTAAGACCAAGGCTGTTTACTGTGAGTCGATTGGAAACCCTGCAGGTAACATTCCTGACCTTTCTGCCTTAGCTGAGGTGGCACACGCTGCAGGAGTACCTCTTATCGTGGACAATACCGTTGCCTCTCCCATTTTGATCAATCCGATTGAATTTGGAGCAGACATCATAATACACTCGCTCACCAAGTACATTGGAGGACATGGAACCACGCTGGGTGGCATCATCGTCGATAGCGGTAAGTTTCCGTGGGCCAAGCATGCTGACAAGTATCCTATGCTTAATGAGCCTGAGCCATCGTACCATGGAGTCGTCTATACAGAAGCATTCGAGGCAGCAGCGTACATAGGTCGAGTGCGTACTGTACCATTGAGAAATACAGGCTCTGCTCTTCCTGCACAAAGCGCATGGCAGATTTTACAGGGTTTGGAGACATTAGCACTTCGCATGGAGCGCCACTGTAGCAATGCCCAAGCCATAGCAGAGTATCTCGAAGGACACGACCAGGTCGAATGGGTCAACTTCGCAGGTCTCAAAAGCAGCAAATACTATGACTTGGCACAGAAGTATGCAGGCGGTAAGCCTTCCTCGCTCTTAACCTTCGGAATCAAAGGTGGATATGATAACGCCGTTAAATTCTATGATCAACTCGGGATCTTCAAACGTCTCGTGAATATCGGAGACGCAAAGTCACTGGCCTGTCATCCAGCATCAACGACACACCGTCAACTTACAGAAGAAGAACTCACATCAGCCGGCGTAACAACAGATATGATACGGCTATGTGTAGGTATAGAACATATCGACGATCTTATCGCTGACTTGGACCAATCTTTCGCAGCGGCGAAGTAAGCCTTAGAATAACGTCAGAAAGTTATTTAGGTCTTCTGGATACATTTCTGGAAGACCTTTTTTCATTTTTAGCTTATGCCTCGTCTTTACCTTATCCCCAGTCTGCTTCACGAAGAAGGCATCCAACATATCCCTCCTGCTGTAAAAACGACCATAGAAAAGGTAAGCTACTATGTAGTGGAACGCTTACGGACTGCACGGCGATTTTTAAAGATCGTGGATGATAAGATCACAATCGATTCACTCTGTATGCTCGAGATGAACCAGAAAGATCCTATCTGGGTAGAGGATGTAACAAGATGGTTGCAAAGTAATGTCGACATCGGGGTGATAAGCGAGGCCGGAGCGCCTTGTATAGCAGATCCGGGAGCCATCGTAGTCCATCTGGCTCGCCAAGCCGACTATCAAATCATACCGCTCGCTGGTCCTGTATCCATGATGTTGGCCTTAATGTCCTCAGGCTTCGATGGTCAGAGGTACACGTTTCACGGCTATCTACCGGTGAAGGAACTCGCCCTTAAGGATCGATTAAGAACGATCCATACTGGACTCACTAAGACGGGCTATACACAACTCTGGATGGAGACCCCGTATCGCAATGACAACATGATCACGCAGGTGACAAAAGCTCTACCAGGACATGTTCACCTCTGTATAGCCTCAGATCTCACTGCACCAAGTGAGACCATCATTACTAAGCCTATCAAAGAATGGAGAAATAAAAAAATAGGAAAACGGCCATCCATTTTCTTAATCGGACATCCACAGCAGCCCTAATCTTGGCGAGCAAATACATCTTTAAGGAGGGGCGTGGTGCGAAGACCGACATCATTGCGTATGCCTTCCTCCTTCTTCTCAACTAAGCTAAATAGACCATCCAAGGCCGCCCCATTCACATGATCATCAAGGTCAGGATTGAGCTTTTTTTGGAATGGAATCTTGTTGTAGGCATCAACCGCACTTGTCCAGAGTGATCGCGCATTCACTTCATCTAAAGCAGTCTGGATAACTGGCATGAACTCTTGATAGAGAGAGTTTCTGGATGTACGCTCGAGATACCTGGTCGCTGCATCCTGGTTACCCATCAAAATATCTGTCGCATCCGCGATTGTCATCTGCTTAATGGCTTGGAAAAAAATAGGACCAGCCTTGCGAGCCGCTAACTCCGCAGCCTCATTCATCTTGTTAATGAGGTCACTCTCCACATTAGTAAAGCCTGGCACCTTTGATACTGTAGAGACGATACTCCTTGCTTCTGCTGGAATGAGAATCTTATAGGGGCTCTCGAGATAACCATCCTCCTTAGACAGAGACGCTACCGCATCTTCGACTCCAACCTCAAGGGCCTGCTTAAGACCTCCCGAGATATCTAAATCACCCTCATCGCTGAGTACAGATTTTGCCTTGTCGAGTAGGTTACCAAACTGGGCATTAGTCTGAGTTGAAAAAAGAAAAGTAGATGTAAATACCAAAAAAAGAATGCGCATAACTCCACTTGTTGATGTACAAAACAACAACCGAGACATTGGCCTTCACGTTGTTCTCTACATTGATTTAACGCAATCTTATTGTCGTCTTGTGATCCAATCTTGATGCTCTTGGGCAATCTGTTGGCGTTCCTTCCTTGTCTTATCAAATGTATCTCTCGGTAGAAAGTAAGTTGGTTCTTCTTCTCCTTTCCAGGGATCTCTCTCTTCTTCATCTGATTCTCGACGATCCTTCATCAGGTAGGCTACAAAAATCCCAACTACTCCACCGAACAAATGACTCTCCCAAGAGATACCTTCTTGATTAGGTAAGACTCCGAGAAAATAACCGCTGTAGAGAATGGTCATCACCAACGCAAGCATGATTGACTTGATATTCCTTCGAAAAATCCCCGTCCAGAACACAAATGACACTAAACCATAAACTACACCACTGGCGCCGATATGAATCACATTCCCGCGGGCAAATGACCATACGGCGATACCCGTAAGCACATAGATCAAGAGCATACTTTGGAAGGCAATCTTTCGGTAGAACACGAGAAGGAGGAGGGTCAGGACAAAAAGAGGGACGCTGTTAGATGCCAGGTGTTGAAACGATCCATGAATGAACGGAGATGTAAAAATTCCTACTGCTCCCGACATCTCCCGAGGTAACAGGCCATAATTACCCATCGGAAAGTTGGTACTCACCTTGAAAATGTGAATGATCCACAAAGTGAGGATCAGATATATCGGAAACTGGATCGCACTGGACAGCGACTGTCTTCTCTCTCCCATCTACTTAAAGATACTCGACGCGACAATCAATTGTTCAATCTAAATCGACTAAGAGCTGGACAAATATCTACGTCTAACCAGGTGAATAAAGCGTTTAGCGATCTCCACCTTCAATGGCTTATCCCAATTCAGTTGATCCGCTATACCATCTGTTAACATTTGTTGAGCAGCGCCAAAGTCGTTTAGCGAATTCAACTTGTTAATAGTCCGATTAAAGCGCGCCTGATCACCGTCAAAAAGCTGATTAATCATGAGTATTCGATCGTTGATCCCCATGGCGCGACTGATATCCAGGATGGGTGTCATGCTAAACTTCGATCCCAAGTCATCAACGGATGGCGCTACAAACAGTGCGGCTAACTCAGGCCTGGTCGGCGGGCCAGACGCTACCTCTCTGACCAACGGGGAGACTTGCTCTGGCTCGGGAGTCCTCTGGACTGGAGGACTTACTGATTGCTCTGGAATATCTTGTCGCAAGGGTGTTTCAACGATTGCTTCAGGCTCCTCAACTATCACTGGTGTCGTGTCATCTGCGACAACTTGTGGAGGTTGAAATTCGGTCATTACTTGACCGCTGAGTTGTGCTGATATGATCTCATTCTCTTCAGTTCTATGGACCTCTTCGTACAGATCTCTGAGATAGGATAGGAATAGATCTTTCTCGAGTGCTGAGAACTTACCGTCAAATGCGGCAGCACTATCGTGAAGTGCATTTAACTTTTTTAAAATTACTTTTGACCTCTCAAAATTCATGGGAATTAAGTTTCGGGAGCGCTTCCGCAATAGCTACATAAACTACCAATCCCTTTAAAAAGTATAAGCTTCGTAGATGTTTTTGGAGCCGATGTTCAGGGGTCAGCGCAGCGGCTGGATAGAAGTCATAACCGGCTGCATGTTCAGTGGTAAAACCGAGGAATTAATCAGGCGAGTGAAACGCTCCACATTTGCCAATCAGCATGTCCAACTATTTAAGCCAGGTCGTGATGTGCGATATAGCGAACATGAAGTGGTGTCACATGACTCCAACGCACTTGAATCGATCCTCATCCCGGACGCGAAGACATTACCAGATTATCTCGATGACGGAGTTGATGTAGTGGCCATCGATGAGGTACAGTTTTTTGATTCAGAGATCATCGGACTATGCGAAGAGCTGGCATTAGATGGCAAACGGGTCATCGCAGCAGGTCTTGATCTGGATTTTCGAGGTGTCCCTTTCGGTCCCATGCCACATCTAATGGCCATAGCTGAGTATGTAACTAAGGTCCACGCCATATGTCCACATTGTGGTAATCTTGCCACCCACTCATATCGCTTATCAGAAGAAGAGGACACCGTCGTCATCGGTGAGAAAGACAAGTACGAACCTCGTTGCAGGCGATGTTACGCCATGGGTAATATCCTGGTCTTCTGAGACTACTCTACTACCGCACCAACACAACAAAAAAAGCTCCCTTCCAGCGGGCTGGAGGGAGCCAATTGCATCTTTGCGTATAGCTGACTTAAGATAGCAGAGACTGCAGTTTCATCGCCAGTCCCATGTCACCTTTGATCTTGACCTTACCGCCCATCACCGCCATCATCGGATTGAGATCGCCGTTCTTGAGCTGGAGTAAGGTTTCTGCGCTTGTTGTGATCGTACAGTCTGCATCTCCATCTTCCTGAGATACTACATTCGAAGCTCCTGTTCCGTCGATCATGATCGTATGATCATCCACTTGAAACTTCAGAGTGGCACCGATCGGATCGATAGACGAGGCTTGTTCGTTGAGCTGTGCGATTAGGGCAGTTGCATCCATGTTTGAGGTATTAGTTGGTATTAGTAAAAAAGAATGTTTGTGGTGGAAATTAGGCAAAGACGTCAACTGTCTCTTTCTCTTCCACTATAGTCAATACCTCATCGCTCAGTAAAGTTTCTCGCATGCCTTCCACCTTGGGAACTTCATACTTGAAGTAGAACCGCATGGTATGGATCTGAGCCTGATAGAATTCGTCTGTTCGTTTCATGTTTCCAGTAACCAAGGCTTGCTTAGCTGAAGTCGCCATAGACAACCACTGCCATGCAATGACAATCGTCGAGGCGAAATCCATAAAGATTGTGGCATCTGACAGATATCTCTCGAATTGACCTTTCTGGGCGAAGCCCATCAAGTGACCTAAGATTTGCTGTGTCAGCGCCAACTTATCGGTCAGTGTTTGCGCATATGGCGCAAGATCATCGAATGTCTTGGCATCGCAAATGGTTTTATTGATCTCCTCCATCAGTGCCATCATTGCAGCACCATTTTGCATCATCACCTTGCGTCCGAGTAAATCCAACGACTGGATGCCAGTTGTACCCTCATAAATTGCGGTAATACGGACGTCTCGATAGTATTGCTCTAACGGAAAGTCTGTGGTGAAGCCGTAGCCTCCGAGCACCTGCATTCCGTTAGAGATTGACACTTGGCCAGCCTCAGATGGGTAAGTCTTTGTAATGGGTGTGAGAAGCTCTGCAAGGTTATGATATCGCTGACGCTCTTCCTCAGTAGCCGCCTCGTGAGAGAGGTCCAGATACTTGGCTGTGAGGAGGATGAGACTTGTAGATCCTTCGACGATCGCCTTTTGAAGCATCAGCATACGACGCACATCAGGATGGTTTATGATCAGGGTCTGATCCTTGTTGATATCCTTCTGGCCCGCATTATTAATCTTACGACCCTGTGGGCGTTCCTTGGCATATTGGAGTGAGGCATAGTAAGCTGCACTTGCTATCGCTGAGGCCGTCAACCCAACTTCGATCCGCGCACCATTCATCATTTGGAACATGTACTTCAAGCCTTTATTAGCCTCTCCAACCAACCATCCCTGACAGTCGTTTTTGTCACCGAATACCAAGTGGGTCGTAACATAGGAGCGCTGCCCCATTTTCTCATATTCTCCAGCTGTAGTCACATCATTAAGTGTGAGACCTCCATCATCAGTTATGCGATGCTTCGGCACTACGAACAGGGAGATACCCTTCGTTCCCGCAGGTGCGCCCTCTATGCGCGCTAATACGAGGTGGACGATATTCTCGGCACAATTATGATCTCCTGCACTGATAAATATCTTCTGTCCACTGATGTTATATATCCCGTCCGCTGCTGGAGCCGCCGAGGTTGTGATATCAGAGAGAGAACTTCCCGCTTGTGGCTCAGTGAGGGCCATGGTGCCACCCCATTTGCCAGCCATCATATTAGGTACATATCGATCGAACAACTCTTTGGACGCGAACGATCTAATGAGTCCTGCCGCTCCTGCGGTCAGTCCGATATATCCAACTGCTGAGTTATTGGCGGCAGTGGTAATATAGTTTGCTGCAATCGCCGCCATGTGTGGCATTTGAGAGCCTCCTTCGTCATAATCGAAGTGAGCACAGATGTACCCATTCTCACCCGCCTTCTGCAGTACATTCTCTATCTGAGGGTGCGCTGTGATACTGCCGTTCTCAAACTTCGCCCCGAACCTATCCATCTCAGTGAAGTAGGGGAATAACTCCTGATCTGCAAATTGCTTTGAGGAGTCGAGCAACATATCTATGCTTTCCTCATCGTAATCTTTATATCGATCCAGTTCAAGGACTTCAGAAATATCGTGAACTTCGCCAAGCAAAAATTTGATGTGATCTACACTAACGTATGATGACATGAGAATTAAATTTTGTGTGATAGAAAGGACTTATTGCGTCGTTTCGAAATTATGTGAATTCTAATTGTCACACACGCCAATAAGTAGCCTTGGATTGGCAATAATTGGCACTCGGCCACGAGAAATGACGCCAATCGATCGAGACGCCTGTTCTAATTCTGAAATTGCATCAGGGACCAATCATATCTTCGGAACCATCAGGGCTCAGGCTGCTGAACAACTCGTCGATATAGTAGGGGCGAGTTCTTGAAGTATAGTTATCAAAGCAGCTTCCGTGACCACTGCGCATGATACTCGTCCAGGTATTGTTAGCAAAACATGCATCAACATGATCTCTGAAAAGTACGCAATGGCCCAGCTCATGAAAGATGATGTACTCCCTGTATAATGGGGTTGCCTGGTTCCAAAAATCTCGATCTATAGTAATCTCCCGAAAGGATCTACGAACACCATAGCTGCACTGACCTGCAACGCGATCTTCGCTTATCGGCTCGATCTGAGCTGTCACGCCAATCTCAGCTATATCAAGTGGATATCCCAGCTGCGCAGCTGCTGCCTCAAAACTCTCAAAATGTGTCCATAGCGCTGGATCTACGTTGGGATATCCTGATTCCTGAAGTGCATCAGGTTCTCCAGTAAGCGAAGACTCTATACATGAGCCGAAATAAATGAGAAACGTAATCATCAGGAGGGACTCTACTACTTTCATTTTGATAGGTTTAGAAGGTGATCAAAAAAGAAAGTAGAGCTGGACTATTCGCAGAGGTTTGTGGCGTGATATAACCTATCACTCATCTACTATATTGCTGGACGCAACGAATCACGAGCGCAAGGCCGCCTCTGATAATTGTAAGCTAAGAGATCTAAGCGATTTAAGATTGACAGTCATCAGAGGTAAATCATTCTTGCCTGAGGCAGAGATGAGCTTGATGTATCCGACCACCATGGTCCAGCCTTGGATCGTATGCAACATTGGATCAACGGTTGGTTTGATGCTACCGTCGCGGCGTCCTCGCTCGATTTCTTTGACCGTCAACTTGATCGGCAGGTTCTGCAGATCCTGGATCTTCG
>JBCBIX010000115.1:0-8241 GCA_038523965.1 Bacteroidota bacterium | reverse complement strand
TCATAACAGCACTAATAATGCTTCCCTTTCTCCTTCAACGGCTGCAAGTATAACAAATCAACAATAGCATGTTGGGGAGAAAGGGAAGCATTATTAGTGCTGTTATGACATTCTCGCTCCCAGAGATCTATGATCCGCGGGTGATGACCTGTGTTGATTAGGATCTAAGTCACCTTTAATCGCTCGAAGCTGACAGAGCTTAAAATGCAACTTGGGCCAATAGGCTTCCTTAGTACAAACTCAGAATATTATGTCTATCGCACTTTTGTTTCCGGGCCAGGCCGCTCAATTTGTAGGAATGACCGCCAAGGAAGTGGATCTCTCTCCTCAGGCGGTAGAGATCCTGCATTTAGTGGATGAGACTTTGGGATATAAGTTGTCAGACATCATGCTAAACGGGCCTGAAGAAAAACTCAAGCAGACTATCCACACTCAACCTGCAGTATATGTCCATTCCTATCTGATGCTTGAGAGATACAGGCAGGATCATCAGATAACTGCGGTGGCAGGACACTCCCTTGGAGAGATATCTGCATGTGTAGCTGCTGGTGTTTTGGACTTTGAATCTGGTCTTCGACTTGTTCAGGAACGAGCAGAAGCGATGCAGGAAGCATGCGAGAAGAATCCAAGCACGATGGCTGCTATTCTTGGTATGGAGGATGAGAGCGTCATTGACATTTGTGCCAATATCAATCAGGTTGTGGTTCCAGCTAATTTCAATTGTCCTGGTCAGTTAGTCATATCCGGTAGTCACGAGGGAATTGCCGAGGCCATACGTCAATGCAAGGAAGCCGGTGCTAAGCGAGCGCTTGAGATCCCTGTCGGAGGTGCATTTCACAGTCCGCTGATGGAGCCAGCCCTGGTAAGGTTCAAATCATACATCGACAAAATTGAATTTCAGGATGCTGCGATACCGGTATACCAGAATGTAGATGCGAGTCCTCATAAGACCGCGGCGACTATCAAGTCAAATTTGGTAAGCCAAGTGACGAGTCCGGTTCGTTGGACCGATAGCATACGACAGATGATGGACGATGGACATACTGAGTACGCAGAAGTCGGTGGAAAAGGAAAAGTGCTCATGGGGATGTTGCGAAAAATATCACGCGATGCCAATGTGGCGTTATGGTCTGAGGTATGATCGAAATGAAACGAGGAAAGTTACTCTTGGCGGAACCCTACATGGAGGATCCGCACTTCAAGCGCTCTGTGGTTCTCTTGACCGAATATTCTAAGGAGGAAGGGAGTGTAGGTTTTATTTTGAATAAACCGATAGCCATGAAGATCAATGAGTTGGTCAATGATTTTCCTGATATCGATTGCCCGGTGTTCTATGGGGGACCTGTGGCACAGGAGACGCTCCACTACATTCATGATTTGGGCGATGTACTTGATGACAGTATTTCGATATCGCCTAATGTATGGTGGGGTGGTGACTACGAGAAGTTAAAATTTCTTATTTCGTCGCAGTATCTCCAACCACGTAACATTCGATTCTTTTTAGGCTATTCTGGATGGTCTCCGGGTCAGCTGGAGGACGAGATGCTATATGGATCTTGGGTTATGTCTGATATGGACAGCAACTATTTGTTTGCGACTCGTCATGTAGAGATGTGGAGTAAGGTGATGAGAAACAAGGGAGACCGCTACAGCGTAATCGCAGAGATGCCGGATAGCTTCATCCTTAATTAGTATGAAGACGCTGCCTATATCCAGGTCGGATATTCTTGCCGCACATCAGCGAATTCAGTCACATATCCATCGGACACCTCTCCTAACCTCCGAGATATTAGATGATCTGAGTGGTGCGAGATTGCATTTTAAATGTGAAAACTTCCAGAAGGCAGGAGCCTTCAAGGCTCGTGGAGCTTTCCATGTCATGTCATTACTTACAGCTAAGCAAAGGTCCCGAGGAGTTATCACTCACTCTTCTGGGAATCACGGACAAGCTCTGGCCAAAGCTGCTGGAATTGCAGGAGTAGATGCAACCATAGTCATGCCATCGAATTCGCCTCAGGTAAAGATTGCAGCGGTGAAACACTATGGTGCGAATATCATCTTGTGCGAACCAACTCAAGAAGCACGTGAGGAAACCTGTGCAATAGAAATGGCTCGAACCGGAGCACACTTGGTGCCGCCGTACGATGATTACAGAATTATTTCAGGTCAGGCGACATGTGCTAAGGAGGTCATAGAAGATCAACCGGATATGGATGTTCTGATAGCACCTGTGGGTGGTGGTGGCTTGTTAGCGGGATCTGGTTTAGCTGCTCATTGGTTCTCCGATAGTATGCAAGTCATCGGAGCGGAACCTGTTTTAGCCGATGACACAGCTCGATCCTTTAGATCAGGTATCTATAGCCCTCGATACAGTAGAGAGACCGTAGCAGATGGCGTCCGTGTAGGAGTTGGCAAGCTGACATTTCCTATTATCCAGCAGTGTTGTACTGATGTACTGACCGCTACCGAGGATCAGATCGTTCATGCGATGCAACTGATCTGGGAGCGCTTGAAAATCATAGTAGAAACAAGTTGTGCATTGCCACTGGCAGTGGTTTTAGCAAATCCAGATCGGTTCAAGGACAAAAGGATAGCCCTGATCCTAACCGGTGGCAACGTTGATCTTACCCTGTTGCCATTTACTATGACATAGCGGATTTAGTAGGCAGGAGAAGCTGAATGACATATCCCAGAGCAATCACCGAGATACATCCCACTACATTCAGCCATAAAAAGGCAAGTATGTCTGATCTCCAAACGACGAAAACAATAATCTCAGATATCACGGCACTGATCAGAACTGATCGTCCCGAGATATAGCCTTTGGAGTAAAAGGCAAGAAGAAAAATACCCAGTATGGTCCCATAGAACAGAGATCCGATGATGTTGACAAATTGGATCAAATTTTCAAAGAGTGGAGCCACTGACGCAAAAGTAATTGCAACCACTCCCCAAAGAATCGTCAACACCTTTGCCACTCTAACGTAGTGGTCATCATCAGCTTCTTGTCTAAATAGACGCTTATAGACGTCAATTAGAGAGGTGGACGCAAGAGCGTTAAGCTCAGATGCGGTAGATGAAAAAGCCGCGGAGAAGAATACTGCAAGTAGAAGCCCAATTAGACCAATTGGTAAATTCTCGAGGATGAAGTGGATGAACACGAAATCTTTGTCATTAGGCTCGGCATCTGGTACTGCAGTTTTGATGATTTCTTTTGCCTCCAGCCGAAGTCTTCTCTCTTGGTCGTGTAAGGGTCTGATTTGCTCAGCTAATTCCGTCTTGGTGAGGCCTTCGGTGTAGATGTCTCTTTTTTGCTCCTGCAGCTCGTTTAATTCGGACTCAAGGGCTCGATACGATTCTGCCTGAATTGTGGTATAGACCTGTTCTTGGGCCTGAGTATTAAAAAAGATTGGTGAATCATTGAATTGATAAAAGACAAAAACCATGATGCCTACCAACAGTATAAAGAACTGCATTGGTACTTTGAACAAAGCATTAAAAAGTAGCCCCCATTGAGATTCCTTTTCTGATTTGCCCGTGAGATACCGTTGCACCTGACTCTGGTCAGTTCCGAAGTAGGATAATGCCAGAAAGCTACCTCCGATAATTCCTGTCCAAAAAGTATATCGGTCATTCAGGTTAAGACTAAAGTCCAGAATATTCATTTTACCCGCAGCACCTGCGATGTGCAGGCTGTCAATAAAACTCACTCCATCTGGTAAGCGGCTTACGATGATGCCAAATGCGATGAACAATCCTAAGAAGATGATTAACATCTGATACTTCTGGGTGATATTGACAGCTGCGGTACCACCTAAGACTGTGTATAGAATCACAAGTCCTCCAATAACGAATATCATCAAGCTGAGTGAAGTCCCCAGAACTGTCGAAAGAACGATGGCTGGAGCATAGATGGTGATACCCGCCGCTAAACCACGTTGCAACAAAAACAAGAAGGCCGTAAGTAACCTGGTCTCCAGATTGAATCTCGACTCCAGATACTCGTAAGCAGTATACACGTTCAGCTTGCTATAGCGTGGAATGAAGGTGATACAGATGATGATAATGGCGATCGGCAGACCGAAGTAAAACTGAACAAAACGCATGCCATCATCATAAGCCTGCCCAGGAGTAGAAAGGAAGGTAACCGCACTGGCCTGCGTAGCCATGACAGATAACCCTACTGTCCACCATTTAGCACTTTTTCCATCTCTGAGGTAGCCATCTAAGCTTGATTTCGCTCTCGTCTTATAGATGCCATAGGCGATGATGACAAGTAACGTCAAGGCTAAAACACCCCAGTCAATTAAAGACATACACTACAGATTGAACGAGGCTCTAATCACCCAGAACAGGATGATATATATCACATTTGCCACCGCAATAACGGTGTACTCTTTCTTCCACCACTTATTCATTGGCTGCATTCTCACTTGGCTCAGAGACGATTCCATTTTTGCCAATACTGATCAGATTGGCAAACAATCGGAATGCTCCGGGGACTCCCGCAGGTAGTTGTCGAAACCATGAGTATCCCGTGTAAATGAAATAGCCCTGTCCTACGGGTGCGATGAGAAGACCTCCCTTTCTAAGCGGTTCCAGTTTATCAGAGCAGGCGATAGGTGCTTCATAACGTTCGTCCCATTCGTTTGGGAAGTATAATCCACGTTCTTGAACCCAATCCTTGAAGTCACGAGTCGATATCTTGTTTGGATAGTTCAATACCTCGTGCTGGGCGTCAAGGAATGAGATAGGGGCGGTCTCATCTGTTACACGATCTCGAGACAGCGTCATCGGATACGGTGCAATGTCTTCTCCTCTAACACCGCGATTGGTATTGTACTGCACAAGCACGGTTCCTCCCGAACTCATGTAAGCCTCCAGTTCGGCTTTTTTTAGACGGAGGTCCTTGTTTGTATTGTAAGCACGAACTCCGATGATGAGCGCATCATAACCTGAGAGCCTCTCGGTCGTTAAATCCGAGGTCTCAAGTTCGCTTACGCGATATCCGATCTGGCGAAGACTTGTTGGAATATCGTCTCCAGCACCCTGCAGATAGGCGATGTTCTCACCTTTTCGTTCGATGCTGAGGCGTTCGAACTTGGCAGACGCTGGTGTCAGAATCATCTGGGTCGGTATATGATCATGTTCGATAAAATCCACCTGATCAGTGATAGCGATTCCGTCTGATGTCATCAACTGGGCCTTGAATTGTGTGCCCTCCGATAGGAATGGTCCTTTGACTTTGAAAGTAAGTTGTTGCTCTTGACCTCGATTCTCAAAGCTAACTTCCTGAAGCTGAGGGGTGACGATCCAACTTGTGGGGTGGTCGAGGGTGACCACTCCAGATAGATTATCTCTAAATGCTTTTACGGTGACTTTGATCTCTTTTGATTCACGATTTGGAAAGAGGTAGACAGGATCTGTAAATCCTACCGAGGCCATCGGTACGATGTAGAAGGGTTGTCTAATTTCACCTTTGACAGGATCTGTCGTTTTGTAGATCACATCTCGTTCTACACTTAGAGGAAGACCACCGATAGTTAGTTCGAATGTGGCAGTATAGGCTGGATCATTTTCTGGTTTTCCAATGTCATTTGGATCAGCTACTTCATACATGCCATAGGTGCCTGGAAGATCTAACCAAAAAGGGTTAGAAATTCTGGCATCAGTCGAGGTGATGAAGGAAGTCTCCAACTCCTTTCTCTCGTTTTGCGGAAGACTAATTCCAAGTTGTATGGGTGCGCCACCTCCACCTATGGAGATAGAAGCGACTTGAACATCTACTGCAGAACGATTGACCAGCTCGTAGTTAACTTCTACTTGTCCTCCTGGTGTTGTGTATGGTTGGTCTGTGGTAGCACCGAGATAGAGACCGGAACTATGTACGATGATGTCTTGCAAATCTTTGAGTTTGATCTTCCTCCAGTGCGTATCCTCAATTTTTTCAATTGCACGATAGATATCTACCAGTGCCGCTACATTCTGAGATGGGTTCTCGTGATCGTAATCTGCGAGCAATTGGTTGATCATTTCCTGGATTGATGCTCCACCTTCGAGTCTATTCCAAGTCAGATCGATATCGCTGAGTGGATCTTCGTTATCAGAAGGGGATGATCCACGGATTAATTCGACGTATTCGGTCGAGGATCCGCGCGTTCCACTTCGGCCAAATCCTTGGCTCTTGTGCATAGATCTGCTGAGTGCAGATATTTCTGTGTTTGACATACCAAGATTAGGGTAGTATACACCGGCATCTACGGCTGCCAGGTTTGTCTTAGGGGCCTTTTCGAAGTTTTCGCGACTACCATAGAACCACCAGGACGTATTAAAGAAAATACGCTCTGGTTGCCATGGCTCCAGATGTCCGAGGCGATCTTTGAATGAGTTAGGATTGCCGGACATGTCGTACGATTCGACAGAAAGCATGGCTGAGCTGGTGTGATGACCATGAGTCCGACCCGGAGTTCGATGATCAAATCGATTGACAATGATGTCTGGTCTAAACTCACGAATCACTTTGACCACATCGTGTAATACCTCTTGCTTATTCCAAAAAGCCAATGTCTCATCAGGATGCTTTGAGAATCCAAAGTCATTTGCCCTTGAAAAAAACTGTTCGCCTCCATCCAATCGTCTTGCCTGAAGTAGTTCCTGCGTGCGGATAACACCGAGTTTTTCGCGGATGTCTGTACCGATCCTGTTCTGACCGCCATCTCCTCGGGTGAGAGATAGATAGGCTGTACGAACCTTTCGTTCATTAGCGAAATAAGAGATCATGGTAGTATTCTCGTCATCGGGATGAGCTGCGACGTACAGCACGGATCCTACGACGCCCAATTTTTGGACTTCATTGTAGAGATCAACGGATGATACGAAAGTTTGCGCTTGGAGAATACTGAGGCTTAGGATAAGCGTGGAGCAGAGGGTAGTAGTCCACATAAGTCGATTTCTCATGATAACCGTGTTTATCAATTAAAGTGGTTAGAGGGCCTTCTTAACTTCAGGCATTTGGCACTCTTCTTCGGGCTTTTTGCCACAAACTGTGCATTCTCCAAGGTTGTTTTTGATCATCGGATTGTTTGTGGCGCAAGTACCTCTGAATTCGTTTCCTGTCAGGATGTAACGGATATTAATGAGCACAAAGGAAAGACCGAATACCACTCCGATGATCAGAAGCATCCATAGAAACTGGGCGATCATAAGCTTACGTTTGGATTTGTACGAAGGTAGAGATGATAATCGGTCGGGGACCATAATCTTTGACCCTCCTTCACCTTAGCTGTATTCCTTTAACGTAATCTTATGGTAATGAAACATAAAGCAGACGCATTCATTCGCCTTCTAACCATTATGGACGAACTAAGAGAGAGGTGTCCTTGGGATCGTAAACAAACCATGTCATCCTTGTCGACACTGACGATCGAAGAGACTTACGAATTAGTAGATGAGATTACGAAGCAGAATTTAGACGGTGTCAAGGAGGAGTTGGGTGACCTTATGCTCCATATGGTGTTTTATGCGAAGATTGCTGACGAACAGAGCGCATTTGACATCTCCGATGTTCTGAATGCGGTGTGTGAAAAGCTCATTCGTAGACATCCCCATATCTATGGAGATACCGTCGTGCAAGATGCGGACCAAGTCAAACAAAACTGGGAGCTCATCAAAATGGCAGAGAAGGGAAAGAAATCAATTTTTCAAGGCGTACCAATTTCTTTACCTGCTATTATAAAAGCTCAGAGAATGCAAGAGAAAGCTGCTCAGGTGGGCTTCGAGTGGGAGAAGAAGGAAGAAGTCTGGTCAAAGGTTGAGGAGGAACTTTCAGAATTAAAGTAATGTATCCCTACTAATGATTATGACAAAATTAATGAGGAGTTTGGGGATGTCCTGTTCTCGTTGATAAATTATTCAAGGTTTATCGGAGTGGATGCGAATAGGGCTCTTGATAAAGCAAATAGAAAGTTCAAATCGAGAGTAGAGTTTATTGAAAAAAATGGAACTTCAAAAATGGGTGAAATGACACTTGATGAAATGGATAATCTTTGGAATCAAGCAAAGAAATTAGAATCAAAATAGTGCGATTTTATACTTCAATTATTTTTTAATTGCGTTCTTGTTTTGTGTGGTGGGTTTCTAATTGGAAAGAGATCAGTGATGGTAGTGTTCCTCCCTTTTCGTTTCCATGCTGTATGCTATAATGATTCGCCATAATGTGTAAGTACTTACCGGTCAGCCATA
>JBCBIX010000114.1:0-8346 GCA_038523965.1 Bacteroidota bacterium | reverse complement strand
TTAAATGTCCGCACGCTCTCGACCTCATCATCGAACAGTTCGACCCGATAGGGAAATTCATTGCCATAGGAGAAGATATCTACGATGCCACCGCGGATCGAGAATTGACCAGGTTCATAGACGAAGTCAACTCGCTCAAATCCATACTCCACCAACACCTCGAGAATAGTATCAAGGTCCAAGTTCTCACCCACAGAAACCTCGATACGCTGATCTCTTATCAGAGCAGGATTCACCACTTTTTCAAAGATCGCCTCAGGGTAAGTGACGACGATCTCACCTCCTTTCGCATTCAGGTTAATCCTGTTGATTGCTTCGGTACGCTGCAGCACATTATGTGCATCGATCTGTTCGAACTTGGCTGGGCGCTTAAATGAATCAGGAAATAGGGAGACTCGTTTGTCGGGATGGATACTATCTAAGGTATTCTGTATGTAGGCTGCCTCCTCTTTGTCAATGGCGATGACAACCTGATTTGTTATCGAATTGGAGTTCAGGCCAAGGATCACAAAACACTCCTGAGCACCGATCAATCCTGTTGTCAGTATTCGGGGCTTATCTCCGGAGGTAGATGTAAAGCACTGGGCAAGGCTTCGGACTCGTTCGTCCTCGGCATACATTTTATGAAGTCTGTCCAAATTATTCACGGGCGCAAAAGTAGGTGTTACGTGCAGTCGTATCATGACCACGGACATATGAACAGTCATCCTCTATATTGTTGACATGAAAGGCTTGGAAGACCTTATCGCCAGATTCTCATCATTTGCCTGGGGGCTTCCACTTTTGGCTTTGCTGGTCGGGGGTGGGATCTACTTTGCGATCAGGAGCAGATTTCTGCCTTTGCGGTTACTCCCACATGCTGTTGGCATACTGCGCGGTCATTACGACGACCCATATGCTTCGGGCCAGATCAGTCATTTTCAAGCTCTCTCGACGGCACTTTCCTCAACCATAGGCATGGGGAATATCGCTGGTGTTGCAGTAGCCATCACGATCGGTGGCCCAGGTGCAGTGTTTTGGATGTGGATCAGTGGATTGATTGGGATGACAACCAAGTTCTACACATGCACCCTTGCCATCCTGTATCGCGGTCATGATAGCAAAGGTGAGATCCAAGGAGGTCCGATGTATATCATCACAGAGGGATTAAGCCAACGTTGGAGGCCTCTTGCCATCTTTTTTTGTCTTGTTGGATTGATCGGTGCGACTCCCATATTTAATGTAAATCAACTCACTCAGGCTATCTGCGACATCGTGTTAAAGCCCAATGATATCTACAATTCTGGCCTATCCGAGTGGATCATCGGTCTCTGTTTGGTGGTGATCACTTCGACTGTGATTCTCGGTGGTATACAAAGGATTGGCACCATAGCATCACGACTGGTGCCCGGTATGGTCATCCTCTATTTTGTCTCTGTCATAGGAATTTTAGTTATCCACGCAGATCGAGTACCCTACTACCTTGGCCTAATTATCAGGGATGCCTTCGCCGCGGAGTACTTTGATGGAGAGGCCTTCTTAGGTGGATCCCTTGGTGGGTTGATATTGTTGGGTATCCGACGTGGTGCATTCTCGAATGAGGCAGGCATTGGCACAGCGCCATTGGCTCACGGCGCTGCCAAGACAGATCATCCGATACGAGAGGGTCTGGTGGCCATGCTGGGGCCGTTCATCGATACTATAGTTGTGTGCACACTTACGGCACTGGCCATCTTGGTGACCGATGTCTGGCAGTCGAGTAGCAGTGATGGTGTTACTCTGACTTCAGAGGCATTCGCAGCCGGTTTCCCAACACTTGGGCGATATCTACTCATGGTATGCATCGCCGTATTTAGCATATCATCACTGTTCTCATTCTCCTATTATGGTACTAAATGTCTTTCCTTTTTGATCGGAGCAGATCGAGGTCATTGGTACAATTACTTCTACTTGCTTACCATCTTAGCTGGAGCGACAACTTCCCTGAGCATGATGATCAATTTGATTGACGGGTTCTATGCTTTGATGGCTATACCTACTATGACAGCCGCCATTATTTTGGCACCTCGAGTGATTGAGGAACTTCAGAAGTATCGCCACAACCTAAAGCCTACTCCACCCTCACAAAAGCTGTGATTCTCCCCGCACGCCAAGCCGCAGGGAGAGAAGCAAGAAGCCCCAGTGTAGCTACGGTGATGAAGATGATACCCACATCTACTATCTCCAGCTCCATTGGATAGGCGGTGATGCTGTAACCATCTGGCACAGTGATGATGCCTACCTGCTTCTGAAGTACGTAGAAGATGATCGCAAAGAATAACCCAAGACCAAAGCCCAACCAGCTGATCAACACTCCTTCCCAGACAAAAATCTGTCTTACCATCTCTTTCGTCGCGCCTAAGGACTGAAGTACCGAGATATCCTTGCGCTTATCAAGTACGATCATCCAAAGACATCCGATCACATTAAAAATGATCAGCAGTAGTGTAAATGTGAATATCAGATAGGATGACCACTTCTCGATATTCATGATTTTCAGAAAGGATTCGTCTTGTTCATATCGATCCAAGATTTGGTATTCGTCACCCAACTGAGATATCAATTCCGCTTTGATCTGACCCTCAGCAGCAGACTCGTTCAAATCGATCTCGACCGCGCTAATCTGTCCCGACAGAGCCAACAAACCAGCTACCAAGTCATAATCAGTTAGGACGTACTGATTATCGCGTTCATTGTTGATTCTAAACACTCCTTTCGGTTGTAGCGATCTGGAGCGAAAATCTTTGTCGAGCACACCACGCTTCTTGCGGTTAGGCAAAAACACCTTTAGTGAGAGGACCTCGTTACGAAGTGAAATATTGAGATTGTTATGAATGCCATGCCCGACGACTGCAGTATGTGGGAGCTGTCCATGCCTTATGTCAAATGAACCTTCATCAATGACGTCTGCCAGATCAGTTGTGTTTATATAATTCTGATCAACACCCTTTACAATTCCAATCTGCTGTCTGTCATTATACTCGAAGAGTGCTACTTCTTCGATCACTCGGCTCGTCTCATCGATACCATCTACGTCCAGTAGGATCGAGTCAAGGGTTGATTCAGGGGTAAAGAACTTTCCCTCTACAGGTACCAACTTCAAGTCAGGGTTAAACCGATCGAGGTATTGCATCATCAATCCCTCAAAACCATTAAATACGGAGAGAATTAGGATCAGCGCAGCCGAACCGATGGCGATACCAGCCACTGAGATTCCAGTGATGATGTTAATCGCTGCTGTACTTTTCTTTCCAAAGAGGTAGCGACGGGCGACTTGGAGGGCAAACTTCACTATGGTAAAGATACGGGGCTATCGGAGCTGTTCGATCCAAGATATCGATCAAGACGATCGACGGGAAACTCGTTCAAGCACTTGAGATGGCCAAGGGGGCATTGCTTCCGACCAGTTCGACTACAAGGTCGACAGCTAATGTCAGAGTGGAGGGCAACGGCCTTAGCCGAGTTTTGCGATTTATATCTGGGATAGAAACCAAATATGGGATCTGTGCTGCCCCAGATCGTAATCGTCGGGCGGTCAAAAGCGGCAGCGATATGCATCAACCCCGTATCTCCCGTGATGACTTGTTCTGCCTTAGAAATGACTTCGGCCGACTGAATAAGACTGAGTCGACCAATGAGATTGACAACAGATCTTCCTTCATAGTCTTTTAGTTTATTGTCCACATCCTCCCCGCCAAGAAGGATAAAGTTTACATCGGGATATCGATCAATAATATCCCTAATGATGTGGTATGGGATTCTCTTTGTCATCGACGAGCCTCCAGCACTGATTGCGATAAAACGACTTGGGAGATCTACGGACGTAGATGATTGATCACCGAGATAGAGTTCCATTCCTTTTGCATCATCTCGAATTCCGATTGATGCCAAAGCCTCAGCATATCTATCGATCACATGGCTCGCGTTGTAGCGATTTATTCTCAGGGTGAAAAACAGCATTTTATTGAATAGCTGCTTCTGATATCCCACTGATTTGGCCTTTAATTCGAACCGAAGTCTCCTCGATCGTAGGTTGCAGTGGAGATCTACGATAAGGTCAAACTTCTGGGCCCGGAGATCGGTCACTAAGGAGGACCAACTACCATCAGCCAAAAGGGAGAGCTTAGCTATTCGTGGATTGTTAGATAGTAGCTCGGCATAGGCTGCTTTCGTGGCATAGTGGATGGTGGCACCGAGTTGTTCCTGTAACCACCTAATGACAGGAGTAGTCATAACGATATCTCCGATGGACGACCATCGTATGACCAAAACTTTCACTTTATCGGGTGTAAGTCTGCTCTCTGGCGAGTTGAACGAGAGATTGATAAAGGATCTTAGCCCTTGGGTCTGGATCTTCATTTCCCCAGACTAATTCATAGTCATCTGTGTCTTGGCCTTCACAAAGACGCACGAAGTAGGTCATATTGCCTGGCTGGTGGATGGCATACTTAGCTTTTCGGAGCTCTCTAAGTATGGCTACCGCCTGTTCTAAGATCGCCGCGTCGATGGGAGCCATTGAGTTATGGTCTCCTTGATGACGATCTTGCTTCCAGACCTGCCCATCAGGAACTGCGGTGTACATCGTATAGCTACCTGCGAATCCGCCAAAAGAACCGTATTCTATCCGTAATGGGTGTTCGCGCATCATCGGCTCGGTAGTCTTACAGCCCATGAACAGAAGCATAGCTAATCCGAAGCATCTGAACAGAATCATAGTGTGATAATAGGTCACTTAGATCACAATCTATCCACCAATCTTGCGGTACACTCCCCAAAGCCCAATCGTAATCAATAGGCCCTCCAAAGGTCGGACGACATGATAGGTAACATTGGGATGTACAGTCTGCCAAAATCCAGAGAGTTCCTTGCTAACCATCTGATAAGGATAGTCACTCGGACCTATACTTAATACTCCGCAGAGGTGAAGTACTAAGACCAGGACCATTAACACAATCGCTCCATAGATGCTTTTCGAAGTGTAGAAGGGAGAAATCTTACGATTCGAAACACCAGCAGACCTCAACAATAACAGTCCAAACACGCCCCCAATTAGGTTAGTGATGACATCATTCCAATCGTAGTAGCCCGTATCCTTAGGAGCCAAGTAGAAGTTTTGATAGGCCTCGTCAATAGCTCCAGCGATTGTTGTCCAAATGAGGGTGGCGTTGTAGTTCTTTGACAACGGAAAGATCAATAGTGCAAACATGGCGTACTGCGGAAAGTGTACCACCTCGATATTGATAACGAAAAGGATGTTAATCACTATGGTTGCCAGAAGAACGTTGAACAACATATAGCCCCAAACAGTCCCTCTGTCCTCAAGTGAGGTTGTCTTTCGGAAAAAAAAAACCAAGTACATCAGCAGTCCGAGGCCTGCAATAGCAATCACAAGTAGATTGTACTGATCTCGAGACATGCCCATATCTCTGAAGGCAAATCGGTTCAATAAAGTCCCAAATGTCTTGTGTGGAGCAACTACTAAAACATAGTAAATGGCGACCAGGGCCCAGTTGAACAAACTGTGTCGATTCATCCAACTCACATATGTCTGCATGTTCGGTTGATTTGCTGGGTTGCCATAGTGGATCAATCAGATGTGCAACGGTCAACATCCCTGAGATCTTGGCGCAAATCTAAAAAAGTCTATCTTCGCACTCCTTTTCGATAAACTGAGCAATTTCAAGGCCATGGTTAGTGTAACAATAGAGGCTACTCCAAGAACAGAATTAGGTAAAAAAGCTGCTGCTGCTATCCGCAAGGACGGCGGAATTCCAGCGGTTATCTACAGCAAAAACGGCGTGGAGCACTTCACGACCAACAGCAAAGCGGTAAAGTCTTTAGTGTACACTCCTGATTTTAAGTTAGCTGAGATCCAGCTTAACGGGGCTACACACAAGGCCATCCTTAAAGAGATTGTATTCCATCCGGTGACCGATGAGATCGAACACATCGATTTTTTAGAATTAGTAGAAGGCCATCCCATTAAGGCAAGTATTCCGGTGAAGTTTAAAGGCGTCTCTCCTGGTGTAAAGGCTGGAGGAAAGCTCATCACTACGATGCGAAGCATCAAGATAAAGGCGACTCCAGAGAATCTTGTCGACGAGCTTTATGTAGATATCTCATCTCTCGAGCTTGGAGAGGCTGTGAGAGTTCGTGATGTAGAGACTCCTGAAGGCGTAGAGATTTTGGTCGATGGTGCAACCCCTGTTGCGAACGTCGAGATCCCACGTGCACTTAAGAGTGCAGCAGCTAAACAAGATGCAGAATCAGAAGGAGCATAACTTTCTCCTTTGTGAATCTCCGCTCTATTTACTTACAGGTCCTCCTGTGCTCAGGAGTGGTACTCCTGCTATCGCTCCAATCATGTAGCAACTCTTCAGTTGTAAAGGCCTTACCTCCGAACGGTACCATCTCAGATGATCGAGAGCTGACCGCTCGCAAGGCAGTTGTGTCATTCGGAAGATCCCAAATCGGGGATTCTTACAAATATGCTGGCAATGGGCCACATACCTGGGATTGTTCTGGACTTACATCTAAGGCATACGAATCCATAGGTATAACACTGCCCAGATCATCAGGACAAATGTCTCGACTCAGTGGAGAAATAAATCTGGCAGATGCACTTCCTGGCGATCTCATCTTTTTTGCACGTGATGGACGGGTGATCCATGTCAGCATCGTCACCGAATATCGCAACGGATCTCTCTGGGTGGTTCATAGCACCAGTTCGAGAGGTGTCATAGAAGAGGATGTCCTCGCCTCACGCTACTGGAAAGAGAAGATATTCAAAGTCCTATCTTTAAAGGCTTTATCGGAGCGCCTATGAGTTGGTGGACGCGTGTATTAAACTGGTTAAGAATGAGTGATAAGTCGAGCCGCATTAACCTAATTCTCTTTGGTCCTCCTGGCTCTGGTAAGGGTACCCAAGCCAAAATATTAGAAGATAGGTTTGGCTTACTACAGGTATCCACTGGAGACCTCTTTCGCTATGAGATCGGTAACAATACTCCGCTGGGACAGGAAGCAAAGTCATATATGGATGCAGGACAACTGGTTCCTGACGATGTTACTGTTCGCATGCTACAGAACAAATTAGATATGCACCCTAATGTCCGCGGATACATCCTGGATGGATTCCCGCGTACCATCCACCAGTCAGAGGCACTTGACGAATTGTTAGCCAGTCGAGGTGAATCGGTCAATGCATTGATTTCTCTGGTCGTAGCTGATGACGAGATTGTTACGCGATTGCTCGAACGCGGTAAGACCTCTGGCCGTCCAGACGATGCAAATGAAGAAGTGATCCGCAAACGAATCGCAGTCTATAAGTCAAATACTGCCCCTGTCTACCAGTATTACGCTGATCAAGAGAAAGCAGTGGAAATCCCTGGAGTTGGTACAATAGATGAGATCAGCGCCCACCTGAGTCAGTTGGTGTCACAACACCTCAGTTAATACCGATGTAGTGGCCGAGCAGAACTTCGTCGACTATGTCAAAATCTCCTGTCGATCTGGTAATGGTGGACGCGGTAGCACACATTTTCGACGAGAAAAGTACATACCTAATGGTGGACCCGACGGGGGAGATGGTGGACGTGGAGGCCATATCATCCTGCGCGGTAACAAACAGCTATGGACGCTACTGCATCTGAAATATCAGAAACATATCAAGGCAGGTCATGGTGAATCTGGTGGTTCATCTCGAAAATCTGGGGCCTCTGGTGAGGATATAATTATCGATGTTCCTCTGGGTACAGTCGCGCGAGATGCGGAGACAGACGAATACCTCTTCGAAATCGCCACGGATGAGCAAACCGAAATCCTTCTCGAAGGAGGTAAAGGTGGTCTTGGCAACTGGCATTTTAAGTCATCAACAAACCAGGCTCCACGATACGCCCAGCCAGGAATCCCAGGGCAAGAAGCATGGAAGATTCTGGAGCTAAAACTGTTGGCAGATGTTGGCTTAGTGGGATTCCCCAATGCAGGGAAATCGACCTTATTATCAGCTGTGAGCGCTGCCAGGCCAAAAATCGGTTCGTATGCCTTCACTACGTTAACCCCTAATCTGGGCATCGTTTCTTATCGAGACAGCAGATCTTTTGTGATGGCTGATATTCCAGGAATTATCGAGAAGGCCTCAGAGGGCAAAGGCCTTGGCATTCGATTCTTGAGACACATTGAGCGAAATTCTTCCCTACTTTTCGTCATTCCTGCTGATACGGACGACATCACCAAGGAGTATGAGATCCTACTCAAGGAACTGAGGTTATACAATCCAGAACTACTGCACAAACCACGAATTCTCGGCATATCCAAGGTCGATCTTAT
>JBCBIX010000113.1:0-8364 GCA_038523965.1 Bacteroidota bacterium | reverse complement strand
GACGTCGAAGTTCATGAAGTACTCTGTGTGGATGCTGATGGTGATGGTTCTTATGATTACAGTACCACGGCATGTGACTACACTACTCCGAACATTACTAATCGTGGTTCAATTGTCTCGACCGTTGCTCCTTACACCGGGACTAATGTCTATGTATATGTCCTCACCGATACTGCAGGAACAGCATTGGAGACAAGCTATACGGGATACTTCACGGGGTTAGAGGATGCTGAGTACAATGTATTCGCCTATACCTTTTTATCGGCTGGTGATGCAGCTGCGGTAATAGATTCGATTACGATCGGAACGACAGATATGGATGCCTTTAGTGTCACACAGCCGGCGTGTTACGGGTTTTGTGGTGATGTAGAGGGTAAGACTGGTAGCTACTATGATGTGAGTTGCGAGCTTACGATAGTCGCCGCTGATATCGATGATGCGATGGTCTGTGAAGATGGTGATGTAGATATCATCTCTGGCGCGACGACCACTGGATCGCTTCCGGATGGGGATAGTATAGCATATGTATGGGAGGTGGACAGCGGTAGCGGATTCGTATCTGCGACCTCGACACAATTTGGAGATACACTTGGACTGACTAACGTTCAGCTCGCTGATGATGGTAATGAATATCGTGCCATCGCAATCCTATACATAAATGGTGTGGAGATAGATCGAGATACCAGCGATACTGGTACACTTAGTGTCTACGAAGATCCAGTGATGGCATCGAATCTGGATACAACTGTCAATAGCGGAAGTCCAAATGGAGTCATTTTCACAGATGCTACCTCAACGGCTGATAGCTTTGTTCTCGTAAGCATTACACCATCTACGACTGAGGATTTCGCACCGGGTTCTGGTAATGTGAGTACAGGCAGTACAACAAATACGGCGTTCATATCAGGTGATACTTATGATAACACAAGTGGGACACCCCAGACAGTTACCTATCGTGTCATTCCATTCAGTTCAGAGATGTGTGAAGGAGATACGGTAGACATCATAGTTACCGTAGTGCCATGTCCAGATGTGGACGCCATCACCGCAGTTATTTGTAGTGATGACCTGATCGGAGTTTCGTTACCATCGAGCGATATGAATGGCGCTTCTATTGATAGCTTCATTGTGACCTCTACGACCACGGGAGCAACCACAGGAACGACGACGAGTACATCATTCCTATCCTCTGATAGCTTCACGAATGAGACAGCTTCAGATATAACGGTTACCTATACAGTTACACCATACGCCTACGGTTGTGAAGGATCATC
The DNA here is from genome assembly GCA_038523965.1 of Bacteroidota bacterium. Taxonomy (GTDB): domain Bacteria; phylum Bacteroidota; class Bacteroidia; order Chitinophagales; family Saprospiraceae; genus JAJRXG01. The sequence goes on along the minus strand of JBCBIX010000113.1, from coordinate 7,090 downwards.
ATTCACTGTGACCGTGACAGTCAAGCCGGTACCTGTGGTCACTTACGAGCCAGTGTCGGTATGTAGTGATGAGGAGATCGGCATCAATCTAATCCCATCAGGCTACGCAGGAGCGTCGATCGACAGCTTTATTGTAACAGCAGATGTGAATGGACTATCTGGTACTGCATCGACTGGCACATTTACAGAGATAGATACGATAGCATCTGATGTCTTTACAAATACGTCATTGACCATGGATAGTGTCGTTTACTCAGTCATCCCGTATGCAGATAGCTGTGCAGGTGCTTCTTACGACATTGTCGTGAGGATACTTAGAGAGCCAGTCGGAACAGATCCTACACCTATGGTTTGTAGCGATGAAGCACTTGATATCACCCTTCAAGATCAGATCAACATGCCTGGAGGTTCGTTCTCTTGGTTTGCCGAGTCAAACACTGATGTAACTGGTGAGACGACAACTACGAGCAGTAATAGTGAGATCACGGATATCCTGACTAACGTAACCAGTAGCGATCAAACGGTGACGTACCGCGTTATTCCGACAGCTGGTACATGTGTTGGGGACACGTTTGCGATTACAGTTACTGTCAAACCGGAGCCAGTGTTCAACGACACCACTTACACAGCCTGTAGTGGAGAAGAACTGGATATCGACCTTAGCGCGACTCTCACGAATGGTTTGAGTATCGATGGTTACACATATACTGTTGTCAGTGATAACGATACCGATATGTCGGCTGAGTCTGCTCGTACAGACACGCTCAGTGATAATATCACACACACTTATGTTAACACGACAGCTTCGCCAATTGACGTGACTTACACAGTCACTCCGATATCTAATGATGACTGTGGTGGAGATACCTACACGATAACGGTGACGATCGATCCAGAACCAACATTGGCCGACGACCTGGATGATGTTGTTTGTTCTGACGACGCCACGGGAGTTACGCTTGCCGTCGCTTCAGGATCAGTTGCTGCGGACAGCTATAATATCGTAAGTATTACCAGCAATGGTCTATCAAACTCCGCTACCACACCTGCAACGACAGGGGTCACAACAGATACAGATGCGATATCTGATGACACATGGACGAATTCTACTACAGATACAGTAGATGTGGTCTACGCCATCGCTCCGATATCCGCAGATGGATGTATCGGAGACACTGTAGATGTGACGATTAGAGTTGCACCAGTACCAGAAGTGGAGGCCGGTTCATCGCAGACACTTTGTTCTACCGGTACATTGACGCTTAGTGACCTTGGAGCGAGCATCTCCGGTACGGCAAGTGCAGGAACTTGGAGCACATCAGGTAGCGGTTCGTTCGAGGATGGATCAGGCGGATCGGATAGCACGTTTGCAGGTGCTGTGACTTACGTACCAAGTCAGGCAGATATTGAGAGTGGAGGAGTCACCCTTACACTATCACCATCCGGAGGTTGTGATGGTGGCGATGACACGGTATTCATCACGATCAACAACGTATCGTGCGGAACCTTCCCATGGACAGGAAACTAAGGAGTTAGCGTATTTTATTGAGATATAGGATTTGAAGAGGGCCTCAGCAATGGGGCCCTCTTTTTTTGTTCAAATCATACATATTACAATATTTAATAATATGTAATAACTTGCGCCCCAATGCCTCATGATTTTTCATGGGGTTTTCGACTACTCATTGGGAAACTACGCGCATGAGATCCAAAAGGGTCCTGGCTCTGTACTTGTTGTGTACCTACACAGCTATCGTATCGCCGCGGCTACAGTCACAAGTGGCCCTTCTGGGAGTAGAGTATCAAGTTCGTCCGTGGTGCGAAGGACCAGAGGATGTAAAAGAGCAAAAGCCAGGTCAATACTTTTACGAGCTCACGGTGAGCGACATATCAGCCACTGGACACTACGAGATCGTTGTCGATGGAGAGCAGTTAACCCAGTTTCAAATAGAAAAGTCGGAGCTACCTGTTACTAAAAGGGTAGGGCCTTATTCTCATTCTGGTGTAGGAGGTACGTATCATGAATATGTATTTCGTTCACTGGATCAACTGATTAGTGATACACTGTATCTCCCGGAGTTAGCCTGTGGATTTATAACACAGAATGGTCTCAACCGTCCAGGATATCGATGTGGAGCTTCCAGTATCGAGATTGTCGCTCAGGTGGCTCCAGAACCCATATCTGGGCCTATACTTCCCGAGAAAATGTACACCTATGTTCTTGTCGATAAGACAACTGATAGAATTATCGCCAAAAATTTTAGCGGATACTTCGAGGAACTCAGTGATCTGACATTGTATGAGATGCACGCCTATGCTACATCATTTGATGATGCAGCCTCTTTCATCAGTTCGATATCAATAGGAGGATTGCTGGCTGATCAGGACCTCAGTGTGTGTTTTGCATTCTGTGGCGCCTACGATGTAGAGACAGATTGTAACTCTTTTGATCTAAGTCTGAGAAAGTCGGTCGTGGGCCGAACGGTGTACAGCATAGGTGACACGGCGACATTCGAAATCCAGGTGTCCAATGACGGAACAGTGGAGGCATATCATGTTAAGGTCCAGGATCGACTTCCGGCAGGGTTGTCCTTTCTACCAGATATAAATGCTGGATGGGATCCGGACGAGATGACATATGAGGTAGGTAGATTATTGCCAGGTGAACGTGTGGTTGTTCCTATCAACTTGTTAGTAGATGGTTCAGGTGGTTCGATTGATTTGGTGAACTCTGCGGAGATCATCAATGGCTCCAATAATTCAGACAACGATTCGCCAGCATTTGATACCGACAGCTCTCCAGATAATGACGTTCCCGAAGAAGATGATCAGGACGACGCAGAGATCACCGTCATCGAAAACCTCTGTGCAAGTACGTTCGATGTAAAGTTGGTTCAGGAGCCTTCTTGTCCAGGAGAGATGACACTGATCTATCCCGTTGTGTCCATGTCCAATGGTGCCATGACCTATCGCTGGCGATATAACGGTGATGTGATCTCCAGGGAAGAACGACTGTTCATTAATCCTGGAGAAGTTGGCCCAGGTGCTTATGAGCTAACCGCTATCGACCAAATGGGATGTGTAGGTGTCATGAGTATCCGCGTAGAACCAGTGGTGGATGAGCGATTTGGATGCTTTAATGATATCAATGTTGGTGTAGGAGCTGACTGTCGCATGCGGGTAGATGCCCGTATGTTCGTGGGCAGTGATATCAGTGGACTGGATGATTACATCATCGAGATTTATGATGCTGACGGCGAACTCGTGGATCCGGAAGATCTGTCACCATACACCCCAGGTGAAATCCTTGAAGCACGGATCATAAATCCGTGCAACGGCAATATCATCTGCTGGAGTAATCTCCATATTGAGAATAAGCTCTTGCCAGAGGCAAATCTTTTGGACCACAATGTATCTGTCATTCATTGTCCAGATATAGACGACGACTCCGCACAGTCGATCGTAGGTCAGTTCAACGAGCTATATCCAGATTCGATTTTAAGTGGAGTGGCTTACGCACATCGTCTTGAGTTGACTTCGTGTCTTCAGTCATGGGAGGTACAGACATCAGATGTAGTAGTGGTACCCGGGGATATGTGCATGCCGTCTTTGGTTGGTAGAATCTATAGTATCTATCATCAGGAACAGCTGATACCAATTGACACTGCTCTAATCCAGGTACAAGGCCAGCAGTTGGATCAGTTGATTTCCTTACCCCATCTTGAGAATATCGACTGCGGCTCTTCTATCGCCCCGGAGGATGTTGGGAGTTTTCCAGCATTGACTGTGGGGCCAGATACGATTCTGCTGAATCCAGCCGCCCAGCGAAATGGACCTGGTCTATGTAACCTGGCAGTTTCCTACGAGGATAAGCCATTAGTCGGTGGATGTCATTGGGGTGTATATAAGGTGTCGAGGACATGGACCATTACAGATTGGTGTACGAATAAGACCGTATCACAACAGCAATTCATTTACATGATAGATGATGTTGCACCAATGATCAGTGTAGATAAGGACACGATCATACTCACCGCAGAAGCAATCAGCTGTCAGGCAACATTTAGACCTCGTGATCTGGTCAGTACAACAGATGGATGCGGAGGAGAAGTAGTGGTCAAACCTGCTGGGGTTATGAGCCTTGGTTTGGGTCAGCACTTTATCGCGGTATCGGCCACAGATCCATGTGGTAATACGGCCAAGGATGAGCTTGTGGTCGTTGTGAGAGAGGATTATCCCCCAGTCCCAATATTGACTGCAGCTCTTGTCGTCAATCTAAAACCAGAAGAATCAGGGAGTTCATATGTGACAGCAATGGCTTTTGATGAAGGCAGCCATGATGGCGACTGTGGTCCTGTAGAAGTTCATATCGCCCGGCAATCAGAGATTGAAATGATGGCTGGCCGAGCGCGTCGCACGACAGATATCTGGTATAGCTGTGGGCAGATCGACGAATTGGATATTGACCAGAGCGGATTTATAGAGACTGATGAGATCTATCGACAAGGCATTACCCTTTGCTGTCGTGATATTGGAACTACCGTGGAGGTGAGTCTGAGGGTTAGTGATCTCTCAGGAAATGTTAGCTATGCCAATGCATCCATAGATGTTACTGCCAGAGGGGATTGGCCAGCCTGCGACGACGGTGATTCATGCACCACTAATGACAGAGACTATGGTAGATGTGGATGCCAGGGTATATCCATCTCTGGGGATATTGACGGAGATCAAGTTCCAGATTGCTCAGATCCAGTCATCCTGATGTGCTTAAATGCTGCAACGGTAGAGGTTAGCTATGTACAGATAGATAGTATGTTATCCATCGGAGCAATTGGTGGCAGATGCACGGATAATAATCGACCCACAGCGATGATCGCGGGACACGTGCGTACACCATCAGGAGACAGATTAGAAGGAGTTAGCATCTTCAATAATGATGCAGACGATGTCACGATATCGGATGGCACGTACGCCTTCTACGATCAGCTTATGTATGATAGATATCTACTCGAACCAGTCAAAGATGACGACGCGCGCGCAGGTATCTCGGCAGTAGATATGGTTATTCTGCAGGAGTATTTGGTTGGGCTCAGAGATATCGATGACCCCTACCTCAGAATAGCTGCAGATATCAATAACGACGGTCGAATCTCTGCGCAAGACCTGATCGAACTCCAGAAGCTGTTGCTCCAACAAGTTGATAAATGGCCGAATAATAGGAGTTGGAGATTTGTTCTTGAGCGTTTCGAATGGGAGGATATCAGAAAGCCATGGGACTATTCTGAAATCAATGTCATCAATTCGTTAGATCGCGACATGATGAATGAAAATTGGATCGCAGTCAAAATCGGGGACCTTTCACAGGATGCGATCTCGAACACGGCCTATGTCTCAGAGATTAGAAAAAATAACCTCGAAGTACTTCAACTGCCAGACCTTTCGCTTTCTAAAAATGAGATCTATGAACTTTCTGTCACCGCTGAACGTGATCTGTCCCTGAGTGGTGTTCAGTTTTCACTGACCGTAGATGATGCGCACATCTTGGGTGTTCGTGCTGGAAGTATTGACGTGTCACCTCAGCATATGTCCATTAATAATGACTTGCTCCATCTCGTGTGGGCGGGGCAGGACAAAGTGGAGATAGCAGCGAATGAAGAGTTATTCACACTCGAAGTGCTTGCCAAAGACAATGGAGTTACTTCGAAGATGATAGCGTTGGATCAACAGTCTGATAATCTGATCATTGATGATAATCTCCATGTTTCTGATCTTGATTTGAGCTTTACCTCCTCTTCGATCACTTCAGACAAAGACTCTGAGAAAGCAATTCTATTCCAGAATCAACCCAATCCTTTCACCGGTCAAACGATTATCCAGTTCATCATTCCAGAAAGAGATGAAGTGGTTTTCCAATTCTTTACTGCAAGTGGACAGCTGATTCATGAAGTGAAAAATGACTTTCAAGAGGGAAATAATGCGATCGCTGTAAAGCATCAAGAACTGGATCGTTATGTGGGTGCGATATACTATCAGATGACCTATCGAGACCAGAGGTTTACAAGGATCATGATAGTAGATAGATAATTTATTGGCCAGAAAGTGATAATGTAGGCTCCTGACAATCAGTAACTTGTAGCTCCAGCTTGCCACCAGCTGCGACCTGAGTGCTCGGTTGGATTTCGATTGAAGCAGAACTTGATAACCCAAGAGATCCATTCGCAAATATCTCGCCTTGATATGAGATTGGTTCCTGAGATCGATAGGCAGTGTTTTCAGTGATTTGAGTAGGGAGTTCACTATCGACGTTACATGGATTTAGGTCCTCTGTGATTGAAATTTCAAATTCGAAGGCCTCGTCACTCCAGCGATTGTCCCATTCGATCCATAGCTCCGTTTCTGCAGGAACATGGATGCTATCCACCTTTGATGCATAGCGTAGTCCATCACCAGACAGACAATTATCGTCCACCGTCTGAATCCATATGCTGTCCGCGCAGTAATTGAAATACAAGTGAAGTCGAGTATCTACCCCTTGGTCACAAGATCCAAGACGAACGGACATGGGCCGATCTGTTCGGATATAAAACCACACACTTCGATCAGTCTTCTCATGATGAGATTCAACTCCGCCTGTGGTAAAGTCAACACTCCAACTACCCGATAAACTTATCTCCTGAGCAGTAGGACAAGAGTCCCGCTGCAGTTGCTGATATAGCAAGAAGGCGCGGATTCGAGCGCCAGGTTCTGCGCCTAAGCCATCGGCAAGGTCGATTCCCTGAGGAAAAAGATGGCAACTGCTCATGATCCCACCGGAGGAAGAGTGGTGCTTAGGTTGACAAGAACCATGCACCTCACCGCATGCATCTAATGCTTGATTTTGTTCAGGACCCCAAACACATGCGTTCGTGTGAGGTGATCCCAACAAGTGTCCTAATTCATGAGAGACGATGTGAATATCCCAATCATAAGCAGCCGCGGTATCCACCTGGCCAGTGACATTACAAAATCCAAAGCCCTTGCTCTCAGAACCATATCCGTTGAGGAAGGCCGATCCACCGATTGCGCCATCATATCCAGATAAGAAGATTGT
>JBCBIX010000112.1:0-8386 GCA_038523965.1 Bacteroidota bacterium | reverse complement strand
GATGTATTTGCAATGATATTTTATCTCCTCAGCAGATATGAGGAGTATGGGGACACCACGAAAGATAGTCATGGACGTTTTCCAAGTCATGCTTCCTTGGCGCATCAACATGATTTCCTCAAGATGCCACTGGTCGATTTGTGGATACAACGACTATACTCCGATATCCAGGATAGACTCTCGAATCGAAGGATGACTCCAAAGGGGCGCCCACATTCATATCCCTCTATCGATATCGATATGCCTCTTGCATTCAAGTACAAAGGTCCAAGGTCCTATCTCGGGCTCTTCAGGGATATAGTTAGTGGACGGATGGACACCGCACAGGGACGGATGAAGACTTGGTTTGGTGGCACTGATCCTTTTGATACGTATAGCCAGATTTTGGAATTCGCAGCAGAACGTACCATCACCTGGCGGTTCTTTGTGCTTTTGAATTATCAAAGGCCATTCGATCTGAACCATCTGGCTCATCGACCTGAGATGAAACGGATCGTTGATCAGCTATCTCCCAAACATCACGTCGGTTTACATCCGTCATACCTATCTCACCAGTCGACTGACCAGCTTCGGAAAGAGCACAAGGGCTTATGCGACCTTCTTCAGACTCAAATTGTAATGAGTCGTCAGCACTTCATAAAAATTTCATTGCCAGAGACTTATCGATCGTTGGTTGAGCTTGGTATTCAGGAGGATCACAGTATGATGTATCCTGATCAATGTGGGTTTCGGGCAGGCACGTGTCACCCATTTAGATGGTATGACCTACTCGCAGATCACGTAACCGATCTCGTCATCCATCCCTACCAATGCATGGAAGTGACGATGAGATATTATGAAAAAATGGATGTGGAGCAGGCAATCGCTGAGGTTACACAACTGCATCAAAGTTGTCAAGAAGTGGGAGGAACATTCGGATGGATATGGCATAATAGCTCTTTGAGTCGGGCATATGGTTGGGAGCCATGGAGGAAGGTATTCGATCATTTGCTTGTACTTTCGGCCGCATGAATGTGCTGAGCCCAGGGCTAATTTTGGTTGTGATTATGGTCTATTTCGTAGGCTTGATCACCATATCATGGTTGACCTCAAGAGGATCTAATACAAGGGAGTTCTTCACGGCTAATCGCCAGTCACCATGGATGTTAGTGGCTTTTGGAATGATAGGTGCGACACTATCAGGAGTGACATTTATCAGTACTCCAGGTACCGTCGGAGCAGGCAAGGCAAATATGAATTTCTCCTACATGCAGATGGTGTTTGGCTATCTCGTAGGGTACTATGTGATTGCTACGGTATTGATGCCGCTCTACTACCGTATGAATCTGACCACGATCTATGGTTACTTCAGAGAGCGATTTGGCACTGTTTCTTATCGTACTGGGGCCGGTTTTTTTCTTCTCTCGCGGATTATAGGAGCTTCTTTTCGCTTGTTTTTGGTTGCTATAGTCCTTCAGAACTTCGTTCTCGGGCCCTTCGGCATACCGCTGTGGATGACTGTGGCACTGACCATTTTGCTCATTTGGATATATACTTTTCAGGGGGGGATTAAGACGATCGTTTGGACGGATACACTGCAGACAACCTGTTTGTTGGCCTCCGTTATGCTAACCATCCTTGCGATCGGACAGTCTATGGATCTGAATCTCGGTGAGATGTGGGCGGCGATGGGAGATGCAGGTTACACAGAGATGTGGTATTTCGAGGGGGGATGGGGCGATCCGAATAATTTCTTCAAACAATTCATTGGTGGAGCCTTACTTGCCATTGTCATGACAGGCATGGACCAAGATATGATGCAAAAGAACCTTACCTGCAAGAGTCTCTCAGATGCGCAGAAGAACATGTTCACATTCAGCATCATCTTGGTCTTTGCTAATGTGCTCTTTCTCAGTTTAGGTGCCATGTTATATATCTACGCAGGCCAGATTGGAATGGCAGTACCGGAGCGCCCAGATCTGCTGTTTCCTCAGATTGCCTTAACTGAATTGGGACCATTTGTTGGGCTAACATTCATAGTCGGATTGATTGCAGCGGCATACAGCAGCGCGGACTCTGCACTCACCGCCCTTACGACCTCCTTTTGTGTTGACTTTTTAGATTTTGAAACGACGAAGCGAAGTGAGGCAACCAAAAAGAAGCTCCGTATACAGGTTCATATTGTGTTCTCGATTGTACTCTTCTTCGTCATCATCTTGTTTGACAGCCTGAACAACGACAGTATTCTCAATCAACTATTCAGAGCTGCCGGGTATACCTATGGTCCGATACTCGGGTTGTTCAGCTTTGGGATGCTGACCTCGCGTTTGGTGCTGGATCGATATGCATTAGCGGTTTGTCTTATCGCTCCAGTCCTTTCATTCATGGTAGACAAGTACTCTGCACAGTTGTTCGGCGGCTTTAGTTTTGGATTTATGATTCTTGCTCTGAATGGGTTATTGACCTTCTGCGGTTTGTGGCTAATCTCCTCCAGACCATCAACTCAAGTAACGAATCAGTAGGATTTCTCCTGGAGTTTAAATCTTCATAGTGATGTAACACATCGATGACGCGGAGATGTGATCACTGTGAGTACTTTCGTCCTTTATGCCTTTTTTGGTCTTAGAGATATTCAAAGTTGCAGGTGCATTGGCACTATTCATCTTCGGGATGAAGGTGATGAGCGATGGTATTCAAAAGGCGGCGGGTGGCCAACTGCGTAAGACCCTCCGGAATATCACTAAAAGGCCAATCAATGCTGTACTGGTCGGACTGGTCACCACAGGCATCATCCAGTCCTCATCTGCCACTACCGTAATGACGATCAGCTTTGTAAATGCAGGACTGATCACAGTGACTCAGTCGGCAGGCCTGATCATCGGAGCAAACATAGGCACGACGATCACGGCCTGGTTGGTGTCCTTAGGCGGTTTTCTGTTTAGTCTTAGTGCGGTTACGTTACCATTATTGGCCATCGCCGTTCCAGTATTTTTCAGGGGAGGAAAGCGCAATCGATATTGGGCGGAGTTCTTGATAGGGTTTAGTCTGGTATTTATAGGCTTGGGTTTTTTGAAGGACAGTCTTCCTAATTTGGGTAATCAGGAGGTGTTTGAATATATCCGTGGATTTGCCAAGGCAGGTCTACTGGCGCGGCTACTTTTCATCTTCATCGGTCTGATGATTACGATCCTGGTACAATCCTCAAGTGCTGCATTGACCCTCATTCTCGCGATGTGTTTTAATGGGTGGATCCCATTTGAGTTAGCTGCTGCTATGATTTTGGGTAGTAATATTGGGACTACTGTGACAGCCGAGATTGCTGCATTGGTGGCAAATGCATACGCGCGACAAAGCGCCAGCTTCCACACCTTATTCAATGTCCTTGGAGCAACATGGATGGTCATTGCAATGCCGATCATTCTTGATGGGATCATCGGCATTGTTGGCAATGCGGCCGGAGAAGCCAATGCCATCGAGGATCCCAACCTACGTACTGTCGGTTTAGCGGCATTTCACACGACTTTTAATGTACTTAATGCCATCGTCGCTCTTCCATTGCTTAAGTATCTGATCAAGATGGCGGAGCGTCTTAGGGCCCCTCGATCAGAGAAGGATCGGCGAGCTAAACTCAAGTATCTGGACTATTCGATAGCCACTCCAGAGCTGTCAACTGTTGAAATTCAACTTGAACTACTGCAACTGGCAGAGATCATCGAACAAATGGTTCAGCGTTCCAGAAAGCTGTTCAATTCTACTGAGGAGCAGGAGAAAATTGATGCCTTCAAGTGGTTACGCAAACAAGACAAACGTGTTTCCAAACACAACGAGTTTATCTCTGAATACGTCATCGAACTCGCAAAGCAGGAACTGAGTGACAAAACCAGTTCCATGCTTCAACGCTATCTGCGGATGTCCAATGATCTGGTGCGAATCAGTAACAACACCAACACGATCTGCTTAGAAGTCAGAGACAAAACACGCGATGGAATCTGGTTCACACCGCATCAGCGCAATACGATCAATGAGATCTACTCGTATCTCGTCGAAGGGATAAGCATTATGCGCGATAATCTTGAATGTGGTGACCCTGCGATGGTATCCCTCGATAAGGCCCATATGGTAGAGGCCTCGATTAATCAAATTCGGGATGAGCTTAGGAACACCACTCTGAAGATGTCGAAGGAGTTTGATTTTAACCTACAGGGTACATTGGTGTACTATAAGATCTTCTCTCTTCTGGAAAATATCGGAGATAAAGTTCTCGAAGTGAGTAAGCTGATGAAAGGTAAGTAGTTGATAATCAGAAGATTAGGTAGTAGTGAAAGTTAATTTTGCAAAGCATCGAAGTTTAATAGTTTTGAGGCGACTAACTGAAGGACAAATCGATGTCTGAGCTCATCATGTGGATTGGATTTGCACTTGCAGCATATAGTGTTGTAGGCAACGATGTCATCCAGACATTGGGTACCTTTCTCACCTCTAATGAGAAGCGCCTACCGTGGTATGTGTTATGGGCATATGCCGGCGGGATAATGGCTATTATTCTGATCATTGGCTTTCTCGGATACGGTAATTCCTTTGGCTTAGGTGGTGATGATATCGCCTTTGATAGGCTTGATAAGATCGATATCCCAGAGACGCTGTCTTGGTATTACATCCTTCCACCATTGGTGCTAATGGTACTGACCCGAATTGGGATCCCCGTCAGCACAACCTTCATGATCCTCACATTCTTCTCCTTCAAGTCACTTGGTGGGATGGTGAATAAGTCCATCATGGGCTATCTGATCGCATTTGGTGCTGGGGCTGTGATCTATATTTTCCTCACCAAGATCACCGAGAAGAAGTTCATTGATAACCCATTGGACGGTGTGGATGATACTGGTATCTGGGGCAACGAGCGATTCTGGGTAGGGGCGCAGTGGCTATCTACGGGATTTCTATGGACACAATGGCTGTCACAAGACTTGGCCAACATCTATGTGTATCTGGGGAAAGACGATTTGTCCGTAGGTTCATTCATCGCTTCATTAGTTATTCTGGTAGGGTTACTTGGCTATATTTTTTACTCCAAAGGTGGTAAGGTCCAGGACATTGTGCGGAGCAAGACCAATACCACTGATATCAGGGCAGCGACATTTATTGATCTGATCTACGGCATCATACTCCTGATTTTCAAGCAGAATGTCCTTGGACTGTGGGACGCAAAGCTGCCGATGAGTACGACATGGGTATTTATCGGATTGTTGGCAGGTCGAGAATTAGCCATGGGGTGGAGGTTAGATAATAATTTGACCTTCTCCGATGTCAAGGCCATTCTTACGGATTTAGCTAAGGTGTTCGCCGGTCTTGTAGTGAGTGTGTTGCTTGTGTTGCTGATGAATGCACTGCGCGGGGAGAGTTCGTATTAGGACTCAAAACACGAGTTGAATACTTGCTTCACGATATTCTGCCCCATGTTTTGGTCGCGCCGTACTGTTTCTTCAGGTAGTAAGCTGTCATCTGATGATTTGGATGGACGAGCTCTGGATCTTTCTGAAGAAGCTCAATGGCAAAATGTCGGGCAGTTTTCATCATTTGAGCATCGTTAGTTAAGCTGGCCAGTTTAAGCTCGACAGTCCCACTTTGCTGAGTGCCTTCGATATCGCCTGCTCCCCTGAGTTCCATATCAACCTCGGCGATTTTGAAGCCATCGTTAGTTTGGCACATGGTTTTGATCCTTTTCTTCGCTGTGAATCCCAGATTGCCTTTGGTCATCAGGATACAGTAGGCTTGATCTCCACCTCGGCCGACTCTACCGCGCAATTGATGCAGTTGGCTGAGACCAAATCGACTCGCATTTTCGATGATCATAATCGACGCATTTGGCACATTCACTCCTACTTCGATCACTGTGGTTGCAACCATGATTTGCGCCTTTCCAGAGACGAAACGTTGCATCTCTTGGTCCTTGTCATGAGGTTTCATACGTCCATGGACTACAGCAATCTGGTAGTCTGAGATAGGGAAGTAGTTCAGCAGTTCTTCATAACCCTGTTGAAGATTTTCCAGATCAAGGTGTTCAGATTCTTCGATAAGAGGGTAAACCACGTAGATCTGACGACCAGCTGCGATCTCACCTTTCATGAATTTGATGATTCGCATCCGATCCGCTTCGGTTCGATGTTCAGTCCGAACTGGTTTACGACCAGGAGGCAGTTCATCGATGACAGAGACATCCAGGTCCCCATAGGATGTCATGGCAAGCGTCCTTGGAATTGGTGTAGCTGTCATCACCAAAATGTGTGGTGGGGTTTCTTTGTTTTTTGTCCATAGTCGAGCACGTTGGACCACCCCGAAGCGGTGCTGCTCATCAGTGACGGCCAAACCAAGGCTTTTGAATTGGACTGGGTCTTCGAGGATAGCATGAGTACCTATAAGTATATCGATAGTCCCAGATCGCAGATATTCGAATAATTGGGCTCTGGTTTTTCCCTTAACGGATCCGCTGAGGAATGCGCATTGTACCCCGACACCCTTCAGATACTCTGTTATCGAATGAAAGTGTTGTTGAGCGAGAATCTCAGTTGGTGCTAATAGACAGGCCTGATGACCATTGTCTACAGCGATCAGCATAGCCATTAGTGCGACCATGGTCTTTCCACTTCCGACATCTCCCTGTAGCAGGCGATTCATTTGCCTTCCTGAGCCAATATCCGACCTGATCTCCTTTACCACTCGTTTCTGAGCGTTCGTCAGCTCAAAGGGAAGTTTATCGCTAAAAAAACGATGGAAGTAGGTGCCTACAGTCTCGAATAGCAGTCCTCTCAGGTGCTGATCACGGAGCACCTTATTTTGAAGGATGCGGAGTTGTAAAAAGAATAACTCTTCAAACTTGAGCCGATTAGAAGCATGTACACGATGATTTTCAGATTCTGGAAAGTGAATCCATTGGTAGGCTTCATAGCGCGTACAGAGCTTTAAAGAATCCATCATATCCATGGGAAATACCTCTGGTAGATCTTCTGGTCGTATTGTCGAAAGTGCTTGCGAGATGATACGACGTCGAGCTCGCTGACCAAGGCCTTTTCTATCGAGGTTTGCTGTAGATGCATATACAGGGAGATAGACTTGAGACTCCTGATGTGTTGCCGCCAATTCCATCTCGGGGTGTGCGATCGATCGCTTCCCACTATAGACATTCACCTTACCATGGAGGATGTATTCCTGATCTGTTTGCAACGTCTCAGCGATCCACTTTGCTCCCTGGAACCAGGATAGCTCGATGAGACCTGAGGCATCTTTGAACGTTCCTTTAAGTCTGGTGCGATTTTTTGCCTTTACCTTCTGGAGACTTACCAAAGTGCCCTTTAGCTGTACAGTGTCTCCGTGTCTTACATCCTTGATCAATGCGAAGGTCGAGCGATCGTCATAGCGAAATGGAAAGACCTGGATTAAGTCACCCACCGTATATACACCTAATTCAGCTGCCAACGCTTCACTGCGATTAGGGCCTACACCTTTGATGTATTCGATCTTGAGTGCTAACGGATTAGTCTCTGCCATCCATCCAAAGATGCGGCACTACATCGAAGCCAAGGGACTTCGGAGTTATAGAATTGCTGTTACTGCTTGTTCGAGATTACGGCGAGGGTTGATCGCGGCAATCTTACCGTCACGATCGATGAGAAAGGTGCGGGGTATGCTTGACACTCCATATGTAGATGCCGCTGCGGATTCCCACTTTTTCAGATCACTGACGTGTGTATCCCATTTGAGGTTATCCTTTTTTATGGCTTGAACCCAACGCTGTTTTTGTGCGCGCATTTGATTGTCGATTTGGTCAGCAGGGAAGCGCTTCTTCGTTCGCGAATCCAATCCATCCAGCGATACACTGAAGACTGTAAACCCGTCGTCAACATATTTATCATAGACGCGCACAACATTGGGATTCTCTTTGCGACATGGTCCACACCAGCTGGCCCAGAAGTCCAGAAGGACTACATTTCCTTTTAGCTCAGAAAGACGTCGTGAGTTACCATTGACGTCAGGTAGCTCTATATCTGGAGCCGGCTCACCGATTTTGACCTTTTGCAAGGACAACACTCGCGCATATTCGCGCTCCATATTGGCTGCCAATTGGCCATATTCCACGGTTGATTCTTCAGAAGGATATGTTGCCCGGAGTCGGCTACTAATCGCCGAGTGTATTGGAGAAAAAGAAGGATCTGTGTATCGCTGCGCAGCGATCATCATCGCGACCATCGGATCTGCGCTCTCGGAGAGATATGTAGATAAATCACTTAGACTGATCTCTCCTCGTGTTGCCTTTGACAGGGTAGAGGCGTAATCCTCTGACAACGGAGAGCCAGAAATGGTGTAATTGTAATTGCTGATATCAGCCAATGTTCCACTTACATCGATCTGG
>JBCBIX010000111.1:0-8514 GCA_038523965.1 Bacteroidota bacterium | reverse complement strand
GATTTATTCTCGACAAGTAAGATTTTACACTCTTCTGTTGATGATATTCGATGTAAGACCCCTTTTGGCACGATATGCATATCGCCAGCAGCCATCCTAAATGACTCCAGCCCTTCTTGTTCAAATAATAGGCTACCCTCTAAGATGAAAAATAGTTCATCTTCTAATTCGTGAGAATGCCACGGGATGTCATCACCTTTTACCTTGGCAATTTTGACATAGACATCATTCACTTCACCTACTACTCGGGGTGAGAAATATTCAGTGAGGTGATTACATTTTTTCAGAGGATTAAACATATTAGCCGTGTTTCTAATGGGTATAATAAGAATAGGCCCACCAGATCAAAAGCAATTGAACAGGTAGTCGAATTAATGTTGGCAGCACCATCTTTTTCTTCGCGCGTGCCTTCTGAAAATGGTAAAGATTCGCTGGAAAAACGGCGACAAGTAAGGCCATAATGCCAACCGCTCCAATATTCTTGGTTCGTGGAATTAAAATGGCTACCCCAAGTATGATCTCAATAATTCCCACTAATTGATTCACTATCTCTGGTCTGGGTACCCATGGAGGAGTGATGGCTAAGAAAAATTTTGGAACACGAAAATGCTGTATCCCAGCAAAAATATAGAAGGCCGCCATCAGATAGAGGTGCCACATCGAAGTCAAGTGTTCTATCATGATCGCCGCTTTTACTAACGTTGAGTTGATTTACAATGCAAATGCAATGTACTGGTCACCGCTTTTGGTATCCAATTTCCCACCTCCACAAGCGATGACGATATACTGCCTACCATCGATGACATATGAGGACGGAGTGGCATATCCTGCCGCCGGCAACGGATGTTCCCACAGTAATGCACCAGTCGACTTGTCAAACGCTCGGATTCGTTCATCCATCGTCGCTGCGATGAATATCAAGCCGCCTGCCGTCACCACAGGACCACCGTAATTTTCCGTTCCTGTGATTGGGATTCCTTGAGCAGATAGCTCTTCATGTTCGCCAAGAGGTACCTGCCAGTTGATCTTAGCCTCATCGAGATCGTAACTCGTAAGATGTCCCCATGGAGGTGAGATTATCGGATAGCCGTCAGGGGCATAGAGCTTCTCATAGCCTTGCATACGGTAGGGATACGGCCAATCATCACTTGTTGTAGTTGATGCAGTTGACTCCTCACCGATTATATATTCGTAGATCGCTTTTACCCTGCTCTCTGATAATCTCGGAAAGGCCGGCATCACACCTTGGCCTTGATGTACGATAGCAACAACTTCGGCCAGTGTCTGGGAGAACTTTAGGTTCTGGAGAGAAGGGACATTCCCAAACATCTGATTACCTGCGAAATCTGCTCCATGACAACCCATACAATAGGTAGCATAGAGTCCTTGCCCCGGCGAGACCTCACCTACTCTATTCATTACAATTCGCCATGGCAGTTCATTGCTATTGATGATTAGGTCATTCGTTTGGGGATCATACGCAGCGCCACCCCATTCTCCTCCCCCATCTAATCCCGGAAAAAACACAGTTCCTTGCTCAGTAGGAGGTTCGTATGGTGATCCATAGGCGGTATTTGCAAATACTTGCTCCGCGTACACTCGTGCCTCCTCGGATCGGGTTGGAAAGTCTGCTTCTGTAAGATGAGTTCGAGTAAATGGTGGATATACTGTGGGCCACGGTTGAGTCTCGGCGGCCTTCTCACCTTCCAAAGTGCTTTTAGAAACTTCAATCTCATCCACCGCGTAAATGGGCTCCCCAGTATCCCGGTCCAATACGTAGACTAATCCATTTTTGGTGATCTGAGCAATAGCGTCTATTTCCTGTCCATCCTTCCGAACTTTAACCAGGTTAGGTGGTGCTGGTACATCCTTGTCCCACAGATCATGATGGATTGTTTGTAAGTGCCAGAGGCGCTCTCCCGTAGCGGCATCCAAGGCGATAATACAATTCGCAAATAGGTTATCTCCGATACGATCCCCACCATAAAAATCATAAGAGGCAGAACCGGTAGGAACATAAACTACGCCCCTATCATGATCTAAGCTCATGCCAGCCCACGCGTTAGCACCTCCTGAATTCAGATAAGCCTCCTTAGGCCAAGTATCATATCCATACTCCCCTGGCAGAGGTATGGTGCGAAATATCCATTGAGATTCACCACTATGCACATCAAATGCTCTGATATGACCTGGAGCCGCGCCTGTGCTCTCAGATACTCTGGATCCCATGATGATGAGATCCTGGTAGATAATGCCGGGGGTATTACTCACAATAAAAAGATCCTGAGCGTCCTCTCCTAAGCCCTGGTGCAGGTCGATCGCACCGTCTTTCCCAAATGATGAAATGGGCTCGCCCTTGTCAGGATCGATGGCAAATAGTTTCGCTCCGACTGAATACAGGATCCTGGCTCCATCCGCGCTACTATGCCAGGCCAGGCCACGATTCACCCCCATTCCAAACAATTCGTAACGCCCGTCATTCGGATCAAATCGCCACAGTAGTTCTCCGTCGGTAGCATCAAGGGCGACCAATTCTAATTTGGCAGTGGTACCATACATAATGCCATCTATAACAAAAGGATTGCACTGTATTTGTGAGCGGTTATCCGGATGTGCTCCGCCACCATCAAATGTCCACACTTGCCTAAGTTGCGAGACGTTTGACCGATTGATCTCCTTCGCTTCGCAGTACTGAGTGCTATGCGGATCACCGAGATAATGTGACCAGTCCATATCTTCCAGCGTCTCCGTGCAGGTTACCAAGCCAATGGCCATCATAATGACAAGGAAGATTTGAACTTTCATGGACTTCTACTTAAACACTGATAATATGAAAAAGCTGGCATTCTTATGGGCATCCATCCTATGTGTAGTGGCTTGTCATCAGGAGAAAAAGCAGCAGCCCAACTTCGTATTCATATTCGCAGATGATCTGGGATATGGGGATCTGGGATGTTATGGAGCCACCGATATTAAAACTCCACATATCGATCGCATAGCAGCTCAAGGCATTCGATTTACAGATTTTTATAGTGCATCATCGGTGTGTAGTCCCTCCAGAGCAGCCCTCCTGACAGGTCGATATCCACAGCGGTGGGGTTTACATGGGGTATACTTCCCTCAGAGTTTCTCGGGTATGCCAGCCGAAGAGATCACCATCGCAGAATTACTCCAGGCAGATGGATATGCCACCGGATGTGTAGGCAAATGGCATCTCGGACACATGTATGATCATGCACCACTCCAGCAAGGATTTGACTCCTATTTCGGTATCCCTTATTCGAATGATATGGCAAGTGTATTTTATATGCGTGACAATGCCATGGAGGAGTATACTGTAGACCAGTCTCAGATGATAAAGAGATATACTGAAGAATCAGTTGAGTTTATCGATCAACACAAATCAAGGCCATTCTACTTGTACGTGGCTCACAACATGCCACATGTGCCTATCTACGCCTCAGATGACTTTCTGGGAAGTTCGAATCGTGGCCTATATGGTGACGTGATTCAAGAATTGGATTGGAGTGTAGGTAAGATTATAGAAAAATTAGAAGCCGAGGAGCTTTTAGAGAATACGGTCATCGTCTTCTCCAGTGACAATGGGCCTTGGATTGTCATGGAAGATCATGGTGGATCCGCGGGAGAGCTCAGAGAGGGAAAGCAGTTCACATTTGATGGTGGAATGCGTGTGCCTACTGTTGCCATGTGGTCGGGCTCCATACCCGCAGGTCAGACTTACTCAGGTGTTGTTTCACAGATGGACTGGATGCCCACTTTTGCCTCCATGGCGGATGTGGCGTTGCCAGACGATAGACCGATAGATGGTATTGATATTACAGAGGTACTAATCAGTGGTGCTCCACGTGAGGATGATGCTGTGATTTTCTTTGGATTAGATGGAGAAGCTCAAGCCTATCGAGACGGTGATTATAAGATCAAACTACCCTGGACTGCTAACCAAGGATCACCGGGGAGGCATGTCGTCCCTTCTCATGATACACTCCTATTTAACATGCGTGAAGATCCAGGGGAACAGAAGAACTTGGCCGATCAAGAACCCCTGATCATCCAGGAAATGATCCAAGAATTAGAGTCCGCCATCGACTCATTGGGCCCGATGGTAGATCGGCAAGTGTATCAGACAGCGCCTGATTATAGCCATTATACTCATCTACGCGACCGACATGGCGAAGGCACAGAATATTGGAAAAAGACAAGCAAATGGAACAATTAGCGAGCTTCGAAGCTCCACTTCATCGGTTTATCAATAAGATCTACTACTATCATTTCAAAGTGCCAGATGAGATCGTTCAGAATTTCAAGGAGAACAACATCAAACGATGTCTCTGCACCATCAATGATCTCGACCCAATACACAGCGGCTTGCTTCCCGCCGGCGATGGGACATATTACATCATTGTCAATAAAGAACTCAGAGCTAAATCAGGGTTAGCTGATGGCGACATGGCAACGATCAGATTTTACAAAGACGAAAGCGACTATGGTATCGAAGCCCCTGAAGAAATGTTAGAACTATTCGTTCAGGATCCAGTATTTGACAACTACTTTCATGCACTTACACCAGGCAAACGGCGAGCACTGCTGTATGCAGTGAACAAAATTAAAAGTCCACAACTGCGGGTTGAGAAGGCCCTGATTATCATGGAACACCTTCAAGAGCAACGAGGCAAATTGGATTTTAAAATCCTAAGTCAAGACTTCAAAGACAAGAAAGGAATGCTCAGATGAGCACTATTGGAAATCTAATAGTTCGATATCAAATGCAATAGGCGTAAATGGTGGAATCGAACCCGCTCCACGACTTCCATAAGCCAAATCAGATGGGATATATAGCGCCCCGCTACCTCCACGACCAAACAATTGGATTCCTTCGGTCCATCCAGCAATAACCTGTTGTAAAGAGATATCGATCGTTCCACCATCAAACTGATCACCATTGAGCATATATCCCCGATAGGTGACTCTCACTACGCTTGTTGCCGACGGACGATCTGCAGATCCTGGCTCATCGATGACATAATACAGACCTGAATCGGTCTTGGAGGCGGTAATATTATTGTCTTGCAAATACTCTAAGATCTGTTCTTCATTAGTCAGATTAGAGACTGGGTCATTGCTATCGCAAGAAGTAACTGCAATAGCGGCTATCAGGAGTAGAAATACACGAATCTTCATGATGTCAATAGTTGAGGTGCAAAAGAAACGTTTTCAACCGTGGGATGTCGATGAGAAATCCTGAAGATCAGGAACATCGTAGGTCATACGACAAGTGTTCAGAAAATAGCTTCCAGGGCTTCTTTCTCTGGCTTATCGAGTAGATCGCCCATCTCGACAAGAGATGCCAGATCTCGGATGTATGCCTCTTGGCTTGGCTCTGCATGATCCAAATACTGCCATGCGTAGTAAATCTCTCGCTTCGCGTACGAGCAAAATCTGGTATCATCCTGGCATCGCTGCAGATAGGTATAGCACAAACTTGTTCGAGGATACATTCGATCTGGGAACAAGGTTTTGGCATGATAGAAATAGCGCTCCGCTCTGCGCCAGCGTCCAGTTTCGCTGTATTCGCTCCCCTTGGCCATCAGCTCGTTGTAGGAGAGGTTCATCTTGATAATATTGCGTTCCTGGCGTCTGGTCAGGTACCGTTCCCACTCCACATCAGGATCATACTTCACTGTCGGAGGACCAAATACAGGGTTGTCCAGGATGTGAACTCTGGCAATGTATATGATCAGCATCAGACAAATAGTTGAAAACAAGAGGGGTCGAATGGCTTCTTTCCAATGCATAATGAGAAAGTTAGGCGATTTCTGAAGTTGTTCCAATACCCGCATAGAATTGGTCTATCATTGAGTCTATCTCGTGATCATGGCAGACTCGTTCAGACGACCACTACCTACTACTCCCAAGCATAAGGAATCTACGCTGGCCTCCTTCAGATACGTGCCGAGATTCTTTAGACGTGTTTGGGAAGCGTCGCCCTTCATGTTCTTGACTAATGTTGTCCTTCGCCTACTCAGTGCATTCATGCCAGTGGCAATCCTATGGGTAGGCAAAGAGATCATCGATACCGTAATCGAACTTGCTGCGGATCCTACACTTTCGCAGGTATCTCTCTGGTGGCTTGTTGGTATAGAATTGGCCCTTGTCCTGATCTCTGACCTACTGAATCGTAGTATCAACCTGACCTCGACACTGGTCGGAAATCTATATGCCAATGCCTCGTCAGTACAGATTATCCAAAAGACGGCCCAGATGGACCTCCAGGACCTCGAGGATGCTGAGTTTTATGACAAATTAGAACGTGCTCGCCGCCAGACTTCTAATCGAATCACCTTACTCTCTGACATACTCAGCCAATTGCAGAGTCTAATTACAATTGGATCTCTGATTGTCGGTCTAATCGTGTTTGAACCATGGTTGATTCTCCTCTTGGTCTTAGCGATAATTCCATCGTTGCTTAACGAACTGAAATTCACTAAAGAATCCTATGGCTTAGCATTCCGGTGGTCACCCGAGCGGCGAGAGTTGGACTATCTCCGCTACATCGGTGCCAGTGACACGACGGCCAAGGAGGTCAAGCTGTTTGGACTGAGCAGCTACATCGCAGAGCGATTTCGAACACTGGCCGATCGATACTATCATGAGACTAAGAGACTCGCCATCCGCAGAAGTGCTTGGGGCTATCTCTTCAACATCCTGGGTAGTCTCGCCTATTATGGGGCGTATGTCTTCATTTTGTTGCGTGTACTGGCAGGGGTGTTGAGCATCGGTGAGTTGACGTTTTTGGCAGGCTCATTTAATCGACTGAGATCTAACCTGCAGCAGATGTTCTCTCGATTTTCGAAGATTACAGAGAGCTCGATGTATCTCAAGGATTATTTTGAATTTATAGATCTCAAAGTAGACGTCGAGGACGATACTCATCTCTTAGCACTTCCATCTCAGGTACGTGTCGGATTCCAATTTGAGCAAGTGTCGTTTCGCTATCCTGGTATGGATCATGATGTTCTTCAGGATATCAGTTTTGAACTCAAGGCCGGCGAAAAGATGGCTTTCGTAGGCCAAAATGGTGCGGGCAAAACAACATTGATTAAACTCCTGCTTCGATTCTATGAGCCTACTGCTGGACGCATTCTTTTAGATGGGCAGGACATTCGTACGTTCAGAAAGGCAGAATACCAGCAGTTCTTTGGGGTAATCTTTCAGGATTTTTTTAGATACAGCTTCACAGCCAAAGAGAACATCGCTGTGGGAGAGATATCTAAGCGCGACAAGCTTGATCTCATCATTCAGTCTGCAGAACAAAGTCTCGCAGATGAAGTCATCGCCGAACTCCCTAATCAATATGATCAGCAACTTGGTCGCCGATTCAAAGGAGGAGTCGATCTATCAGGAGGGCAATGGCAGAAGGTCGCACTTGCAAGGGCTTACATGAAAGGAGCTGAGGTCGTCATCTTGGATGAACCGACGTCTGCCCTCGACGCCAGAGCTGAGTATGAAGCATTCCAGCGGTTTATAGGTCTCACCAAAGGCAAGACCTCGGTCATCATCTCCCATCGATTCAGCACGGTACGAATGGCAGACCGCATTTTGGTATTGAAGGATGGCCGCATTTTAGAGCTTGGCACCCATGATGAGCTACTCAAGCATGACCAACTGTATGCTGAGCTCTTCTCACTGCAGGCCGAGGGTTACCAGTGATCCAAGATCTCGAAGTTCCGATCACTTAGTCAGCTCATTGATATCTCGAGTGATTATCACGCCAAGCAGCTTCACCGGAGCTCCGATCTGTGCCAAGAAGGTCCCTTTGACCTCGCCCCTTTTGAACGTGGTGAATCCAATGCGATATAGACCCACAGTCAGGGCGCGAAGCGGATCGCCGGCATCACTTTTGTATCGCAGTAGCGAATTATACTTTCGCCCATCCGGCTGCGCCTTCAACTCGCTTGTGTCGTCATTGTAGTCCAGTATGATCCAATTAGCAGCAGCTATCGCTTCTGCCGTAACGCCATCTAAACTTGTAATATCTGATCGCTCTAATGTGATGTAGGTGTCAAAGAATTCTTTGGTCTCCTTGTTCGCCTCATAGTTCGGAGCCATGATAGGATCTTTGACTTTGTCGCCATTGGCTGGACTCACCATGCGTAATCCTAATTCAGGGGCCACCGCTGGGACCCAGACATAGAGGTAGGTGAACTTTTTGCCACCAACGATCGCATCTTCAGATCCAGGTTCTGCATACCCGAGATAGGAGATGACATCGGTATATGGAACACGAATTTTTTTGGGTCCGAGTCGCTTTTCTACAGAACTACCAAATTTTCCAATTTTCTGAGCATTTGAAATTGAAACAACATTACAAAGTGCAACGAGAATTAATAAGCTGCGCATGGTGGCCGGATTTTATACTTAGACCGCAACATAGGCCGTCATTATCCCTCATACTGAATTGACTTAATAACTGTAGCTATCGATCCGATAAGTGAT
>JBCBIX010000110.1:0-8609 GCA_038523965.1 Bacteroidota bacterium | reverse complement strand
CATTTTATAATTGCTTTGCTCATCATGTGCCGATACACATCGTTCATCTCCCCACCAAAAGTGAATTTGATTCCAATTGAATTGATTCGCATACTGCTCAGCCATGACTTGAAACAACAGTTTGGGAGTACTTCCTCCGGACAATGCGATATGATACGCCCCACGTGATTGTCGGGTCTGCCACATCAGATAGTCGGCGAACTGAGTTGCCACTTCCTGGCCATCTTTATAAATATGAATCATTAGAGTTCTCGTCGTTTATAGTTGTTCAAAAGAGCCATTCGTCGTAAGTGCACTACACGGATTTCGCCAAGTCAGATCCTTAGCCTCGATCATCTGTGACACCACATCAGGCCCCCACGTTCCCGCCGGATATCCGTAGACAGGGATCGTATCGTCCGACTCCCAAGCATCTAATATTGGCGTGACGAAACGCCAGGACTCCTCTACCGAATCGCCCAAGGCATAGAGAGTTGCATCCCCTTTGATCACATCAAGAAGAAGCCGCTCATAGGCTGTAGGAACCTCAGCATCCGTCAGATCAGAGTAATGAAAATCCATACCCACATCCTTCACCTCAAATCCCGAACCTGGGACCTTCATTCCAAACTTGAGCAGCATCCCCTCATCCGGCTGGATGCGGATGACGAGTTGGTTGTTGTCATTATGGATCATGCGATCTTTTCTGAACAGAGCATGTGGAGGATCTTTGAATGTGATGACCACTTCAGTCACTTTAGTCGGAAGCGCTTTGCCTGATCTAACGTAAAATGGTACATCCGCCCATCTCCAGTTATCAATAAAAAACTTGACGGCCACGAACGTCTCCGTTTTAGAATCTTCTGGGACACCATCTTCATCACGATAGGCATTAATGTGTTCTCCATCGATGGTCGAAGACGTGTATTGCCCTCTGATCACTTGGCTGGTGATGTCTTCTGGATCGATAGGGCGTATCGAGCGGAGTAGTTTTAATTTTTCATTTCTGATGGCATTATAATTAGCTGCGATAGGCGGCTCCATTGCCACATGGGCCACGATCTGCATGAGGTGATTTTGGAACATGTCCCGTATCGCTCCAGACCTATCATAGTACCCTGCTCGACTGCCTACTGTAAGGTTCTCGGCATTTGTAATCTGTACATGATGGATATAATTTCGATTCCAGAGTGGTTCGAATATTCCATTGGCAAACCTGGTTACTAATAGGTTTTGAACGGTTTCCTTACCCAGATAATGATCGATGCGATAGATCTGATCTTCGTCAAAGTACTTCTTGAGTGATCTATTCAACTGTTGCGCAGACTGGAGATCGTATCCGAACGGTTTCTCGACAACGAGCCGTTTCCATCCTGTAGATTCATCATGTAAATCATGTGCGGCCAGACAAGACGGGATGACCTCATAAAGAAATGGAGGTGTCGAGAGATAATAGATGTAGTTGCCTCCTATGCCATACTGTTCCTCTATCGAGCTAAGTCTTTCTTTGAGTTTTTTATAGTCTGATTCTTCTGCTGTCTGGAGAGATAAGTATTGCAGACGATTTACGAACTCATCATCTGCTTCATTGCGCTCTTCTTCATCGATAAATCTATTATCGTAGAAGGCCTTTTTTCTAAACTCTTCATCCGAAAAACTTGATCGGCTGACCCCCAAGACAACATACTGTTCTGGTAGGAACTTTCCTTTGCATAGGTGAAAGAGCGCTGGTATCAACTTTCGCTCAGCTAAATCACCAGAGGCCCCGAAGATTACAAAAACAGTGTTGTCCATAATGTCAAAAGATTAATTCGAACAGACGATCGTGATCGACCACCGACGATACAGGCGAAGATGACTTGTTATCTTCGCGCATCGAAACGATCTGCAGTTAAGAATTTAAAAAGAACAAGAGCATGAGTGCAGCACAGTATGACTTTGGTATGATTGGACTTGGGGTGATGGGCAGAAATTTCATCCTTAATGTGGCCGATAATGGCTTCTCCGCCATCGGTATGGATCGAAGTGATGACCAAGTAGAGGCCTTACTTGACGAGGGCAAAGGAAAACCTGTGACGGCTACGACCGACTTGGCTACGTTCATTTCATCTCTTAGCGTGCCACGCCGCATCATGCTGCTCGTACCGGCGGGTAAGATCGTGGATAATGTGATTAATGATCTCCTCGAACATGTCGAGGAAGGCGATCTGATCATCGATGGTGGGAATAGCTTTTATGCTGATACCGATCGGAGACATGATCTATTAAAGGAGCACAAGATTGATTTCATCGGTACAGGAGTGTCTGGAGGGGCCAAAGGTGCTCGCCTGGGACCGAGTATCATGCCTGGTGGCGATCCAAATGCCTATGCCAAGGTCCAGCCAATACTGGAAGCCGTATCTGCCAAAGTCAATGGAGAACCTTGCGTGGCCTATATGGGCCGAGGATCCGCCGGCAACTATGTAAAGATGGTGCACAATGGTATCGAGTATGCCATGATGCAACTCTTAGCAGAGAGCTATGACATCCTGCACCAACTGGGCGGACTCACGAATGAGGATCTACATCAGACGTACACGACGTACAACGCTGGACGACTCCAGTCCTTCTTGGTGGAAATCACAGCGGAGATCTTCGCCCAGCAAGATGACCTCACCGATGGTATGCTCATCGATGCCATCCTTGACAAAGCCAAACAAA
Organism: Bacteroidota bacterium; assembly: GCA_038523965.1. Taxonomy (GTDB): domain Bacteria; phylum Bacteroidota; class Bacteroidia; order Chitinophagales; family Saprospiraceae; genus JAJRXG01. The sequence continues at coordinate 5,930 of JBCBIX010000110.1, read as the reverse complement.
AAGGAACCGGTAAATGGACATCACAGAATGCGATGGACTTTGGTATCCCTGTACCGACGATCGATGCGGCCGTGACCATGCGTGGGCTCTCCTCTCTCAAAGACGAGAGAATGAAGGCCAAAAAGCAATTAGACATTCATTTGCCAGATCCCGCAGTAGACAAGTCAAGTCTCATCGACGATGTTGAGGCGTCTTTGTTTTTCACTTTCATCACTGCTTATGCCCAGGGTTTAGCGTTACTGGCTGAGGCATCAGAGGAGAACGACTACGGTCTGGACATGGAAGCTACTGCTCGCATTTGGAGAGGTGGATGTATCATTAGAGCAACGCTTTTGGAGGATATCAGGAAGGCCTATGTCAATAATCCTGGCTTAGCTAACCTGATGATGGACGATACATTCGCTACTTATCTCAAAGGCACACATGCGGCGCTACGCCGTATCATCAAGATGGCGGTCGAACACGGCATTCCTACGATGGCGCTTTCAAGTGCATTGGCCTATTTTGACAGCTATCGGGATGGAAGATTACCACTGAATCTGGTCCAGGCCCAGCGCGACCACTTTGGATCACATACCTATGAGCGGATCGATCGAGAAGGCAAGTTCCATACGGAGTGGGGATAGAATTCATTTTGTAAAAGCTTTACCCATCCTTCATGTCGATGACTCCAACCACCGATGCGCTTCACGACGCATTAGATCAAATTACAACTTATGTAAACAGCCAGACCGAAGACACGATGTCCTACAAGTCAAGTCAAGACCACTGGTCGAAAAAAGAAACCATCGGGCACCTCATAGATTCTGGACTTTATAATTTGTTGCGCTTTGCAGAAATCCAATTTCAGTCCAGACCATATCATATATCGGCTTATCAGCAACGAGAATTAGTAGAAGCCAATCGATATCAAGACTCCCTTATTGATGAAATGCTTGCCTTGCTGATAGCTGTTAATCGTCGCATCCTTACCATCGTCGATTGCTACACTGATGACATGTTAGATTTACCAATCATTACGCCAGAGAATGAAAAGGCAGATCTTCGATTCTTAGTAAAGGACTACGTGGATCATTTTGTCCATCACACGAAGCAACTCACCAGCTGAGCTCAGCATTATAAACTTTGTTGGATTATGATACCAGGGAAAGCGCTTTCATCTCTTATGGTAGCTGGCATGAACATCTCCCCGATTCTAATATGATCCTGCGCCCAGCTACAATCGATGATCTCGAGCTTGTTCAGTATTGGGATACAAAACAACATGTCATAGACTCTGACCCCGATGATGAATGGGATTGGGACAAAGAGCTGAGACGGGACCCTATCTGGAGAGACCAGCTTATTGCAGAAGTGAGTGGTGAGGCCATTGGGTTTATACAAGTTATCGATCCACTACTGGAAGAAACGCATTATTGGGGTGAGATCGGAGCGAACAAACGCGCGATCGATATCTGGATAGGCGAAGAGGCGAACTTAAATAAGGGATATGGTACGACCATGATGAACATGATCATCCAGCAGTGCTTCAGTAATGAATCGATTAACAGCATCTTAGTTGACCCCTTATTCACGAATAGAAAGGCCCACAGATTTTACAAACGCCTTGGTTTTGCTTTCGTGGAGAAGAGGGTGTTCAATGAAGTTTTATGCCTCGTCTATGAGCTTACCAGAGCAAATTGGAGAGAATCGTGTGAAAAGTAGATCAAACCGGTTCCAATAACGTTCACTCTTATAAGTCAGCATAAGTTGAACATTAAGAAGCACAAGTTTCTGCGCAAAAAGTATAATAGGGAGTTCCTATTGGATTGTCTACTATTTTCTGAGTTTGATCGACCGATAGTAACTGGACAACCATTCTCCTATGATTTCAACGGACTTTTTCTTCCACTATCTGGTCAAGCAGCCATCTCTGTCGATCAATACAAAAGTCAACTATGTAGAGGTACCCTTACATTTATTAGAGCCAATCAAGTGAGAGAGTGGATCCAGGTATCATCTGACTTCTCTGGATACTTGCTTATTCTTGAAAACGAATTCATTGCTTCGTTCTTTAACGATTCATTATTCATTTATCGATTCCAATTCTTCCATAGCAGTTCACCTCCCGTCCTAAATGTAAATGAGAATTTCTTAGATCTGCAGACGGTTATTTTTGAAGAGATCAGTGCTGAACTGCATCGCTTAAGAGACGACAGTCATCACTACATACGTGCCTTAGTATACACTGTCCTCATCAGGATCAATCGGATATATATCGAAGAATATGGCTTCTCCAAGCAGTTGTTTCAGGATGACACCGCACTTCGGTTTCGGAAGTTGTTAGAAGAACATATACGTAAGAAACAACGGGTGCAAGATTATGCCACATTGCTTAAGCTGAGCCGCAGCCGACTCAACCATGTCATCCAAAACGCTCTTGGAAAGTCGGTGTCTGACGTCATTCGCGAACGATTGTTGCTTGAGGTCGAAAGAGCCCTCCTCTATTCTGACCACAGCATATCTGAGATCGCGTATGAATTAGGATTTTCTGACACTTCTAATTTCACACGTTTTTGTAAAAGGTATATGGGTTGCACTCCAGTTACTTTTAGAACCTCTCGCAAAAAATGACCATTCAAACTACCAAAAGACTACAGTTCCATTCATAATTCTTCTTCCATTTGTCATTCATCAGTAATGGAAGTTTTATGGAACGATGGATTTCAACATTAGTACTATCTATCACTTTTGTACAAGTAAGTCAAGCCCAGTCGACATCAGAACAACATCTAACAGTGGCACTGGAAGGAACACCTGTCTCTCAGTTCTGGTCACACCATACTCATATGCAAATGGATATTCATTATGGAGACGACCCATCCCAACGATTAGATATCTATACACAAGGCAGGTACGTGGGGTCTCCTGGTTGGTTCAAACGAAGCTCAGGACTCCAGCCAACATTTGTTTGGATTCATGGTGGTGGATGGAGATTCGGTAATAAGGAAACTGACGCATGGTTCTTCACTCACTTCTTGGAACGAGGTTGGAATGTAGTCAATGTCGAATACCGTCGAGGACTTAAGACAGCTCCTGCAGCGGCTGAAGACATCCTAAGCGTGATGAAATGGATTCGTAATCACGCAGCGGAGTATCATTTTGACACAGATAACATTGTGGTTTCTGGTGCATCCGCAGGAGGTCACTTAGCACTCCTGGCTGGACTCGTCAACAGCAAAAAGGGCAGTCATCCCAATTATGTAGGAGACGACATACGGATCCGGGCCATCATCAACTGGTACGGCGTGACGGATCTCCAACTTATAGACGAATACTTAAGACAAGAAATGCCTAACAACAACTTCGTTTCTAATTGGCTCGTAGATGACGAAGATTTGGAGACTATATCAGATCACTACTCTCCAGTAAACTATATCACGAAACATGCTCCACCCGTGCTGACTATACAAGGCGATCAAGATAAGTTCACTCCTTATAGTCAAGCCATCTACCTGCACGAGCTATTGGATCAAGCGAAAGTCGAGAACAAACTCTTGACACTTTATGGGGGTAGACACCTGGATTTCACCGAAGACCAATTCCAACTGATCTTCAAAACTATTTTTGAATTTATCAATACGCACAAGTAAAAGTTCTTTCTAAATCATCCAATCTGAAAAAGAGGATAGTCTAACTTCCCCAACATCACTATCTTACGTATGGAAAATAAGCGGTGAATTAATCATGCCAACCTCCAAAACCATCATATTTTATCTGTTCCTGGGTTTCCTCCTTGGAAGTTGTTCTTCTGCGGAACCACCCATAGATCTGCTTCCTTCGACTGGAATATTGGGTAAGTGGGAAATACAAAACAGAAGTATTAATGGAATTGAGCCGCTAATTGTAGTCTGTTGTGAATTCATAGAGTTTGTAGCCGACGAGAATCTTGATGACCTTACAGGTGATTATTCTTGGTCGGCCGGTCAGTTTACTGGTAATGGTTCTTTTACATTGACAGAAGATCTACAAGGGATCATTCTTACGGACAAGAACGACATAGACTCCTTTACAATCATGATCTCTCCTACCCAAGACGCGTTTGAGTTGTCATACTCTGACTCGCAGGATGCCATTGTTCGTGAATTATGGGGAAAAAGTGAATGATTGCCAACCATCTTTTAGATCAGACTCACTGACAAGCCTTCCACACTTAAAGGCATATTAGTACTCTTAACAACGAACCGTCCAGGCTTAAGATACCTGAACCCAGAATTGGACTAATTATAAGTTATAAATGAGGTCAACATAATATGTGCTTCATAGTTACAGTCCTCGTGCGTTGGTGTGTTCACATACTAATCTTTTATTTTATCATAGGTGCATGTATACCACGCACTGATTTTGGTCAGCTTGGACAACTTCCCCATCTCATAGAGCACTACAATATCCATCAGGAAGAAATGGCGCGGGAAGGGAGTCGCATCTCCATAGGTGAGTTCTTATACATTCATTTCATCGCGGGAGATGATCACGCACATCCTGATGAAGAGGAACATCAGAGCTTGCCACTATATTCTACAACAGGAGGGATGCTACTTTTTACAAAAAGCACCTTTGACATAGCAGCCCCCCTACCTGTATCAACTCAGAAGACAGTTGTTTCGTTTTACGCAAGTGTCCTTCCGCTTGACTTCATTTTTAAAATCTTCCATCCTCCACGTTTGCTTCGTTGATTGAATTATAAGCCCTTTTTTCACTTAACGAATTTCAACAATGAAGCGAATGTCACTCATTTGCATGCTGATCACCGCGTGCTCAACTCTATTTAGCCAAAATCGAATTATACTATCTATTCAAGATGAATTATCAGTCGAGCCACTTCTCGGTGTCAATCTTTACATCCCAGAACTGGACCTCGGAGCTGTTTCCGACGATCAAGGTATGGCTCAAATAGACGACGTCCCAGACGGAATATATCAACTTGAGGTCTCTTACGTGGGATACGAGAGTCAAACGATTGAATTAACTGTCTCGGGCACTGCGGACCCGATTGTTATTGCATTACGAACCAACGTCTCAGAATTAGGAGAAGTAATCATCACTTCTAATCGCGCTAATCGAAGTATTGCAAACATTCCGTCGCGGATAGAGGTGCTCACCGACGAAGTAGAGGAAGCCGCGACGATGGATCCCTCTAAGATAGCTCACCTCCTGATGCACACCACTGGTGTTCAAGTGCAGCAAACATCAGCGACTACAGGTTCTGCAAGCGTAAGAATTCAAGGTCAATATGGTAGGTACACCCAAATACTCAAAGATGGATTTCCCATCTATGGCGGATTCACAGGTGGGCTTGGTGTACTTCAAATTCCGCCCTTAGATCTCAGACAGGTGGAATTCGTCAAAGGATCTGCTTCGACGCTCTATGGCGGTGGCTCAATAGCGGGACTTATAAATCTGGTATCCAAGAAGCCATCCTAAGATGATGAATTATCCCTCCATCTCAATCTCTCCCAAATAGGTAACACAGATCTAAACTCCTTCTATTCCAAAAAGAATAACAAGTGGGGAGTGACCGTATTTGCCTCCAACAACACGAACTCACTCTATGATGTGGATCAAGATGGATTCACCGATGTCCCCCAAGTCAGAAAATTCAACTTTAATCCAAAACTATTCTACTATTTGGACCCACAGACAACGATCAGCCTGGGAGGAACATTCACCAATGAAAATAGAATTGGAGGACAAAATGCGATCGTCGAAGGGTTTACACCAACAAATCCTGATGATTTTTTTGAACGAAACAAATCAAAACAAACGACTACGCAATTCAAAATTGACAAAACACTTGTGAAGGGAGGCTCAATTCAACTTAAGAATAGTACCAACAGGTTTGAGCGCAATATTTTCTTGAACGATTACGCCTTCGGAGGTACGCAATTATC
>JBCBIX010000109.1:0-8753 GCA_038523965.1 Bacteroidota bacterium | reverse complement strand
CCTATGACTTCACACCATTAACCAGATCTACGGGTTTAGGTCTTATTGATTTTACACTCCAATTGAACAGGCGATTTCTGGAAAACTGTTGTTGAGTACCTACACCAAGGACTGCAATCTCTTGTCCATTTTGATCTCCTGCCCCTGTTTCTATTTGAGATAGACGATAAAAACCACTAATGTCTATGGCCTCGCGTTCTTCACCTCGATAGGTAGACGCCAGTAATTTTATAAAAAAGGGATTTTGCTCACGATCTGGTATGTAAGTTAGAGAAGTACCGACCATTCCTGTTTTAAATTGATCAGACTCTCCTCCTTCAAATACGCTATTCAATTGGAGTGTAAAATCAATAAGACCTAAACCCGTAGATCTGGTTAATGGTGTGAAGTCATAGGTACTGATATTGTAATTAGAAAGTAGCGCTACCTGAAGATCCCGAGATATATCGTAAGTCAGATACCCCTGGACGTCTGCGAATACCGGAGAATACTCACCGTCTGTATCCAGACTACCTAAGACGTAGCGAGTGTCCTTGTAGCGTCCACCAAGTAGATATCGAAACCTACTTGATTGCTCATCACTGCCCAAGCCAGACCCCTCGAGATGGACGGATCCTCCAAGTAAGCTTGCCGTAGCAGACCCTTTGAATGATGTGGGTCGCTTATAATAGATGTCGAGAACACTTGACATTTTGTCTCCATATCTGGATTCGTATCCTCCCGCTGAGAATGACAAGTCACGAATCAAATCAGGATTTGGAAATGATAAGCCCTCTTGCTGGTTACTCCTGAGCAGCTGAGGACGAAAGATCTCAAAGTCATTGACATAGACGAGATTCTCGTCATAGTTACCTCCACGCACATTATACTGAGAGGACAATTCACCACCCGTCCCCGACCGAGCGCCCAAAGCGATGTGTGGCAATACACTTTCGATATTGCCTGTGATAGACGGTAGCAGCTTGATATCCTCGACGCTCTCTCTGACCATGTCGTCAGTGATCGTGCGCTGATCTGTGACCACGACATCGAGATCGGATTCGATAGGTTCGAGACGGACGTAGATATTATTCCTGTTTTTGTTGGCTCGAACTTCTTTGCGCAGTTCTTGATATCCAAGGCGACTGAATACAAGAATAACTTTTCCACCTCGAGGCACATCGAGCTGATAGAGGCCCTCGATGTCTGATTCAGTATAGCGAGTGGAGCCATCCACATAGATTGTTGCCAACTCTATTGGTTCGCCGCTGTCCGCATCAGTGACCTTGCCCTGTATCGTGACAGACTGCGCCGCGCACCAGCTACAGAAGAACATACCTATAGCACCAACAAAGATTTGCCTCATTTGGGATCGTTAGCGATGAATACTTAGTAAGGAGAGGATATAGATTTGAGTCTATGAATAGTCTGGATGGGATCGTCGGATGAGAAAACGGCGCTTCCAGCAACCAAGGTATCAGCACCCGCCTGAAGGAGCCGTTCTGCATTGTGAAGGCCCACTCCCCCATCTATTTCGATATGAGGAGTAAGGTTACGAACGATGCAGATATCCTTGAGCATCTCGACCTTATTTACGGTCCGGTAAATGAACTTCTGCCCCCCAAATCCCGGATTGACACTCATCAACAGGACGATGTCGACTTCCTCTAATACCTCTTCCACAGCCTGGACAGGCGTATGAGGATTCAGTGCGACACCAGCCTTACATCCCAGACTTCGTATCAGTGTAAGACATCGATGGACATGATTTGTGGCCTCAACATGGATGGTGATGTGATCGGCACCCAACTGTGCAAACTGTTCGATGTAACGCTCTGGAGAATCGATCATTAGATGGACGTCCAAAGGCTTCCGACTGCTTTTCTTCAACGCCGGCATTAGAACCTGTCCAAAACTGATATTAGGAACGAAACTCCCATCCATCACATCGATATGGAGCCAATCTGCTTCTGATGCATTGACCATCTCAATGTCACGATGGAGATGACTAAAGTCAGCAGCAAGAACAGATGGTGCTATGAGATGTGCCATAGAATTGTTTTCAAATCAAGTGCCAAGGTAACCGCATATCTCTGATAGTCAGCTTCACTGATCTGAATCAAAGCTTTCCCTAAATGGCAGTCTCCATTGTAACTTAGTAGGTGGAGTTATGAAAAGTAGGATATCATGAAGAGAAGAGATTTTATCTGTAGTAGTGGGCTCTCAGTCGCGACACTACCAGTTATTGGTATTCGTCCATTGCGAAGGGTCAGCGCTATGGACACCATAAATATTGGGGTCATAGGCACGGGTAGCAGAGGATGCGGCCTCATTCCGTTAGTAGATAAGATGGACGGTGTCAGACTTCTGGCATGTTGTGACGTGCTTCCCTTTCGATTAACCGAAGGTGTACGGAGAGCAGAGGGAAAGGTTGAATCCTATGGTGACTATCATGAACTCCTCGCTCGTCAGGATATCGATGCTGTAGTTATCGCGACACCATTTAGCACACACAGCGAAATAGCGATCGATGCACTCGATGCAGGAAAACATGTCTATTGTGAGAAGACCATGGCGAAAGGTCTCGCTGGTATAAAAAGTCTTGCCCAAAAGGTGGAGTCTTCCAGTTTAATTTTTCAAACAGGACATCAGTATCACAGCTCGAGATTATATACACACATCGTGGATCTCATCCATGAAGGCAAGATCGGAAAGGTATCAGCGATCGAATGCCAATGGAACCGAAATGGTAATTGGCGGCGACCAGTACCGAGCCCAGAGTATGAGCGTGCCATCAATTGGCGCATGTATCGTGAGTTTTCCGGAGGGCTTTTAGCCGAATTATCGTCGCACCAATTAGATTTTACAAATTGGATTTTAGACAGTGTTCCAACTAAAGTAATGGGTGATGGAGGAGTCGACTATTGGAAAGATGGACGCGAGACTTACGATAATATCCACATGCTCTACACCTATCCAGATGGCGTCCGTGCCAAGTTCACTTGTCTCACGAGCAATGCAAAAGATGACTACATGATCAAGGTGTTAGGGGATGAAGGAACGATCACGATCGGCTACGATAAGGCGTGGTATTATCCAGAGAAGAACGATGATTACAAGGAGGTTGGTGATGTTGACGGGGTCTCAGGTGCTACGATGGGTTGGTCACCCATGAAAGGTATCCCGATCCCAAAGGAACATTTGGATCCTTCTTATCAGGCGCTGCTCGACTTTCGAGATAGCATCGTGAATCAAAACAAACCTAAATCTGGTATCGAAAGCGGTGCGAAGGCAGCCATCTGCGTTCAGATGGGACTGGATGCCCTATCCAGTGATGAAGTTGTGTATTGGCCAAAGGAGTCAATCGACTTCTGATCGCTCGCATAGTATCGCCAACGCTGTTGGCGATTTTGAAATCGCCCACAATGCCAAATATCCATGCAAATGCTGAAGTTGGAATGATGACATTCACGTTCTAAAAAACGAATGTCACTTTATCGACGTCTTGGAGAATTGGGATCCAAGTATATCAGCAAGAATAAATTATTCAAATACGGCTTCAACCTCTCACCGATGTATCGACGAAGCACCGGGCGTGTTACCCATGTCTCTCCAGACCTCCACGAGGTTCGCGTGCGGCTACCGATCAGCTATAAAAATCGGAACTATGCTAACTCCATTTTTGGCGGTAGCATGTTTAGCGCTGTGGATCCTTTTCCAATGGTCCAACTACTGAATATCCTCGACCATGAATATGTGGTTTGGGATCGCAGCGCTAAGATTAGTTTCAAAAAACCAGCAAAAGAAACGTTGTTTGCCTCCTTCATTTATACTCCAAATGAAATACAACAAATCAAAGATCAAATAGCGATTGAAAATGAAATGAACTTTATCAAGACCACAAATCTTACCAATGAAGATGGAACGATCGTCTATTGCACAATTGAAAAAGAAATCTATGTCGCAGACAAGAAGTTTTTTACTGAGAAGCAAGCGAAGAGAAAGAAGGGAAAACACAAGTCCGCCAGATAGCCCGATTAGGCTGATCTATCACCAAGAGCGAGAGAGAAGAGTCGTCATCTGTGTCGCTGAAAGAAATGAATTTTGCTGGTACGCGATTTCATCTTGCACATTTAAAATCACCAAGGTTGGATATGTCAGACCATCTTCCATGGCACCCAGAGCGAAGGCTAACTCGTGGGTACCTGAGTCACGCCCAGAGGGCTTGAATTCAAAGGTGTGGCTTTTAAAGCTGACTGGTTCTCGGCTCTCTCCATCAAACGAAACGAAGTAGTAATCCTCATTTAGTAGCTTGATCACGTCCTCATTTTTGAAGGTGGTCTGTTCCATATTTTTACAATATCGGCACCACTCCGCATGAAGAAATACGACGATTGGTTTCGGAACCTCTCTTGTCAGTTCTTCAGCTTCAGAAAATGTATGAAAACGCAGTTGCTGATAATCATCTGCAACATCCTGAGCCATTAGGGAGCTACAGGAAAGAAGCCCAAGAAAGATCCAAATCAACGAGACCCTCATCTTATCTCATCTGGTATCGCACTCCCAGAAAACCGCGAATACCTTGATTAGGAGCGAAGACATAGGATGGATCAAAACTTAGTGCATTGGGGTTTGAAGGTGTGGCAATGACTTCACCACCCGCACCAAACTCCACACCCCTGTCGAAGGGATCAAAGCTACGCGCGATGATTGGTTCGGTTTGACCCTTCCAAGGTGTCCAATCCAACAGATTTTTGACGCCTCCATAGATTTCAATTCCGCCTCCAGTGCGATGGGTCACTTGAATATTTTGAAGGCTCCACCATGGCGAATCTTCTGGCCTTGGATCGAGTTCTCCAAGTACCGGCAGTCGCATAGGCCCATACACATTGCCTGTATAATCGATCGACCATCGGTCATTAGGTGTCCGATATGAGAGCGCCCATGTTCCTGTGAACCGCTCGGTTAGAATCTGACGTTCGACCACGCCATTTTCTGATGTGGAGACATCCATCAGCGTTCCTCCAATAGAGGCAGATATTCCATTTGACAAACTGATTTCCCCATTCACACTTACACCTGTGCTGACTGCATGGCCTTCCAAATTATCATAGATGATCTGATTAGGATTCGTGTCATAGTCAGGCAAAATAACATTCGAAAAACGCGTATACCATCCAGAGATATCTAAACTTCCAGACCCTCCATCTTGCAAATAGACTTTCTTCGTATAGTTGGCATTCACATTGATGGATTGCTCGGGATTCAACTCCTCCGTAATCACAACCTCACGAGCGCCTGTCAGGGCTGCATGATCCTCAGTAAATAGATTCACGACTCTAAATCCAGTTCCAGCATTAACTCTTAGGATATCTGTAGGAGTGATCGACAACTTATAGGCGATCCGAGGAGTGATGATGTTGCCGTGGGCATTGTTATAATCATACCTTACTCCAAGAAAGAGTTTTTGATTTTGGTTGATTCCAATTTCATCTTGTACGAAGATACCGGGTAGCCATATTTGATCAGGCCGATTAGAATTAGCATCTGCTGTTGCAGGTGTATTATCGTCATAGTACGTATATCGGACGGCTGTGCCTGCAAGTAGATCATGAGCACCAACCTGTCTATCCCAGGTCAACTGACCAAAGGCAATCTTTTGATCCGCGATATATGGCACATCCCCATAAACGCTATTCTGATCATGAGTATTAAATGAAAACGAAGCCACCATATGCTCGGAAGTCGGTAACTCATATTGTCCTAAAAGCTCCCAGCGTTTGGTTCGGATAGATTCTCCATAGATCTCGCTACCTCCTCTAAATGCCGGCGTCCAATTCAACTCACCGCCCCACCGATCTTCGTTATAATATCTACCTGCGATAGTAAACAGACGATTGTCTTTTCGATGGATACTCCATTTTTGAAAGATAGAGATCCTATCCTGTAAGGTCATGTCTGTAAAGTTGTCCGCATTGTTATCCACCACATTATCAAAACGGAAATAGTTAATGCCAGTCAGAACACTCGCGAATGATCCAAGATTCTGCTTTACACCTACATCTGCGTTAAGCTCTCCCCAGGTACTGCCCATGACATCCGCAGTGAGCGTTGATGCCTTTTGAAGTGATTTGGTAATGATATTAATCAGCCCCCCGATTGCTTCGCTACCGTACAGAGAGGAAGCGGGTCCTTTTACAATTTCCATTCGCTCGATGAGTGAATTAGGAATTCCAGACAGACCATAGACCGTCGCAAGGCTGCTTACGATGGGCATACCGTCTATTAGGATCATGGTGTAAGGTCCTGCCAGTCCATTGATCTGTATATCTCCTGTACCACATACCTGACAGTTTAGTTGTGGACGTACACCATTTACATTTTGGAGAGCTTCATAGACGTTTGGAGTAGGATTCTTTTTGAAAAAACCAGGATTATACACTTCCACAGGGACGGGACTGTCTAATCGATTGACTTCCTTAAGTGTACCGGTCACCACCACCTCATCGATAAGTTGATCAGACGGATTGAGCTGGAAGTCCAACATCACTGCTTGGCCATCGCTCAAAGTGACCTGCTGCGTGATCGACTCATATCCCAGGAACGATACAGTAACATCGTAGTTGCCGTAGGAATCCACAGTGATACTATAAACCCCAGCATCATCTGTGGTCCCCCCAAATCTCCCATCATCAACTGACACACTCGCAAATGCAAGCGGATCGCCTGTAGAGCTTAGTACACTCCCTGATAATGTGGCTTGCGCGGCACCATACACAGGAAGGAGTATCAAGAGGGTTTGGAAGAGGAATAAAACTTGTAAAGATTTGCTCATAATTAGCGTAGGATATTGCGGAAAGCGCGAAGGTATAACTTCATATAAACGAAAAAGGGTTCTCGAGCGTCCTCAGTTGTTAGGATAATGCTAACGAGTATGGTCAACACAGACGCCCTAAGAAGTCAACTCTCAATCTGTCTTCGCACGACGTAATTGCAAAAACAAGCCTTTGTCCCAGGGAGACCAAAGAGATGTGCGAACGCCGAGCTGAATGAGGACGCGATTCACCCAAAAGTTGCAAGTGTTGAACGCGTGATACTTTCCGACGGCAGTATAAAAATTGTCATTTGGGGTGTAACCACTACCCTTCCATAACTGGACATCACCTGAAGTGCGATCAAACGATGACAGAATGTATGAACACAAGTGATGATACTGTTCTGCCGTCAGAGAGAGGGACTCCATATGTTTCGCCCCATCAGCGGGTAAACGAGGTATAGACGTCACATGCATCAGCGTAGGTGTCGGCCATAGCATCGCTCGGATAGCAACCTTTGGTGATAGCTCTGCCCAAGTCGGTGTGTCGAGATAAAATCCCTTGTCCCCCCATCCAAATCCCAGATAGCTGTACGAGGAGAACGGTACTGCGTAGGCGTCATCATCAAGAACCTCGCGCCAATCCATCAGCGCATCCACGGCGGGCAACACGATATCTGTGTGGACACCATTAGAGGAGATATAGACATCGATGAATTCCTTACCGTGGCGATACTGTGCGTTGAGCGGAATTATAGAGCCCAGCAAACCGACAAAAATGTAGGCCAAGCATAGTACCAGCACCCAAAGTACAGCCCAAGCAGCCGTGAGCAAGATTTCCATGGGGGCGCAAGGTAAACGCCTCAACATGAAGTAATGGTTAAATAGAAGGATCGTTATCTCGCATGGTCTTGCCTGTGCTCAACATACTGTGAGTGTTGACTTACAACTTAGGCCTGCAAGGATGTCTCTACATTTGTGACTATGCTGGACATCGATTGGTATTTAGCTCGTGCATCCACCGAAACCCAAGTGATACTCACTGAATCTTGCCATCACTTGCTGATGTCGATAATCCCAAGGTGTAAGATCCAGCGCAAATGGAGCCTTCCATTTTATACTTATCTAAAAGACCTGTGCTACATCAATTATTACAAGGATCATCTGTACCTATCCTTTTTACAAGGACAAGACATCGTGCATCCCTTGGTCGAGAAAGAATCTACGAAGCGTTTTGGCAAATTCTATGTGACTAAGCAGCAAGACATCGACGGTGATGCATTGCCCGAGATCATTTTGCAGGCAATCGCGTTACAAGAGCATCGATATCGAAAGTAATATGTCAGAGACCGAAGAAAAGCGGACGATTAACCCCATAGATCCAGATAAGATCGCTCAGGACCCCCACCTTCTCCCCTACGCGCACAGTGTAGGTGGAGCTATCATCAGGCCCATCGACAAAGGGCGCACGAAGGGTGTCGCCATGAGTGCGATGTACGAACAAACGTCCACCTCGCTCCATCAGATCAAGGATCAGGTCGAACATCTTCTCGCACAAGCACAGGAAATCCATGATCGTATCGATGTCTCCGAGAAGATCTATCTCGCCGACTGTTCCTTCAAACCGGTTATCGGCCAAGAATATCAACTCTATGAGAAGTCAGATGGATCGTGGATACTCTCTATGGTCACTCCAGCAGAATGGGGAGCCAACCCACCCTATTATTATCTGGCATCGGCGAGACTACTGCACGACCATACCTGGGAAATCCTCAAACTAAATAATGACAAGCCCATTTTTGAGGTCTAAACGAGCTGAGCGCCTAATACTTCTTGGAAATTGTTCAGCAGTATAGATTCTACTTGTGGAACGTCAATTCTGCGGCCTAACTCTTGTTGGATAGAAGTAACTGTCATGTTGCTTTCTGCAATACCGCAAGGGATTATATTTTCAAAATAG
>JBCBIX010000108.1:0-8822 GCA_038523965.1 Bacteroidota bacterium | reverse complement strand
ATTTGATAAGTATAGGTATACACCCCGCTTGGGAGTTCCTGGTTTCGATAGGTCGCATCCCAAGCTATAATAGGTTGAGTCGTGCTCACATTTTCAACAAGCAGGATCTCCTCACCCCACCGATCAAACATTGCGAAATAATCGAGTGAAGAAATGTCCGGTGTTAACTGAAGGACCAACTCAGCGTTTCCGAATTCGCTACTACCTAAAAGAACGTTTGGAACATACAACGCAATTTGAGATGGGTCGGAAATCACAATGACAGTGGTGGAAGTTGTGTCTACGCACCCATTAGCGCTCTGACTGATTACACTAATTTCTTCGCTGAAAATGGGGCGATACGATAAGCTATCGATATTCTCGATAGTCGTATTGGTTTGAATCCATTCTGTGCTTATCGGAACACCACCTTCGTATTCTGGAGTGATTATAACATCTGAACCACGATCTACCCGATATTCTTGTTGCACACTAATCTGATAATCCTCGCCTTCTATAATTTCAAACGCCTTTTCGAACGTACATCCGAGACTATCAACTACTTCAACAACGTATGTCCCTGGATCCAAATCAAAAAGATCATTCGCAGAAATCGGAAGGCCATTTGACAAAAATGCCGTTGAACCAGTCCCTCCGACCGCAGATAGATTGAGCAACGCACCATTACTATCCCCGAGACAAGTCACATTGCGGAGATCTGCAATAACATCGGTAAGTGGTTGGACTGTAATCTGGTAGTTCTCTGAC
Organism: Bacteroidota bacterium; assembly: GCA_038523965.1. GTDB lineage: Bacteria > Bacteroidota > Bacteroidia > Chitinophagales > Saprospiraceae > JAJRXG01. The sequence goes on along the minus strand of JBCBIX010000108.1, from coordinate 8,075 downwards.
GCAGATGAGCTACATCCGTTTGTAGGTGATGTGACGCGGTAACTTAGACTCCCCGATTCTGAAAGAACAACTTCAGTTGTCGATTCTGAGAGAAGCTGACCATTTAGTGTCCATTGGTTGATGGCATTATCTACATCGGACTCTCCTCTGACCGTTAATTCTGACATCATACAGACTGTCTGAGATGGTGTCAGTATAGCGACCCGCGGTGCGATCGTATCGATCCCAACCTCGGTAGTAAGTACCGTATCACATCCATTATCACCTGTCACCAGAAGCCTATACTCACCTGGCGCATCTACACTTATCATAGCTGAATCGCTGATCTGTATTCCATCCAGCTGCCACTCCGTCTCGTCTGTAGCAAGAACTCCATCTGGAGTTAGCGTCATATCTAACATGGCACACGTCAATACGGCTGTCTCCTCCAAGCTCACGTCGGGTCGATCGACATCTGAGATTAGCCTTATGGAGTCACGATTTGTACAACCATTAGGCGAAGTAACTATGGAGGTGTAAACCCCAGGTGTATTGGCCGATACCGTTGCATCAGTAGATACCGAGAGACCGTCTCGTTGCCATATGAAATCTACATCTGTAGTAACGACACTATTGAGAATAGAAGTTGGTCGATCACATGTCAGTACCGTGCCATCCGTCGATATTGTTATATCAGGCGATAGCGTATCGGCGGTTATTGTTGCATTGAGTTCAAGAGTACAGTTATTGGCCGTGTCTATTGCCTCAACTGAGATCGGTCCTGGAACACGTACTACTAATCTGTCCTGAGTGCTCCCATTACCCTCTGTATCTGTCCAGTTATACACATAAGATCCAGTACCCATGGCTGCTATCACCACCTCTGGATCCTCACAGGTGATTGTGTCAAGTGCTATTCCAAAAACAGGTGATATCGTGTCATATTGAAGATCGATCTGCTGTTCCAACTCGCAACCATTAGCTCCTACGATAAACGACTCCAAAGTTTGATTTTGATTTATTGAGATGGCATTAGACAGTAGCGTATCTCCATCTAAGACCCACCCTATTGTTTCGATGCCCATGGTATCATTGATGGTTAGAGAGCGAGAATCAGTCTGACAGTCAAACCGAATAACATCAGGCAGATCAATGGCAGGTAGACCGAGATTATTTGTCACTTGCTTAGTTCCTGATCGAGAGCAACCATTCATGCCTTCGCCGATAAAGGTGTAAATGCCTGGTTGTGTGACAGTGAGCTCTTGACCTGAGAGCGTGTCGAAGTTCGGCGATATCCAACTTCCTAAGACTACTGAACTGGAGGTATTCTCAATGATGATGGATGGATTCTGACAAGTGATCTCCTCTGGGCCAGACAGTATGATATCAGGTTCGCTGAGATCAGTAAGTACAGTGGTTGTATCAGTACTAAAGCATTCTGTAACCGTATCCAATACTGTGACTCTTATCGTACCATCTGAAGTAGCCACTTTGATACTATCATTCGGTCGCGCAACATTATCTGACATAATGTTCACCCCTTCCCAGACGTACAAGAGATGATCCGAAGTACTAAATGCCGTGACTTCAATGGTAGGATGATTACAATCGATAACACCACCTTGCAATTGAAGATCGGGCGCAACAGTATCGATCAAAACGGAAATGACTTCTTCTGAAAGACAGCCGTTATCACCAATCGCTCCAAATGTATATTGGCCAGGAGATGACACTATCAACTCGTCGCTTGTGCTCAAGGTATCGCCTAACTCAGATCGCCAATAGCTTGAGAAAACTCCACCTCCGATCACTTGTCCGCGATACCTTAACTCCTCTGCCGCACACGTCAACGATAACGAGTCAACCAATCCTGTGATGTCCAGAGTTGTGGTATCCACTCCTACGGAGAAACTGATTGTAGTATCGCATAGATTATCATTAGATACATAGACACTGTAGTCTCCAGGCTCATCAAGTTGTACCTGTGAAGTCCTCGTCAGTAGGTTACCCTCATCATCACGCCACTCTATGCCTATTGCCGGTGGCCCGACAACGGTCAGTAGTAGGTCTACGGCAGTCTGTGCACACGTGATGGTATCAGATCGAATGCTAAAGGTTGATGCGCGATCATCTTCTGATATCATGATGACCTCAGTGAGGCGACAACCATTTTCACCAATAACTTCTACACGATAAATACCCGCATCCGCAACTTCAATAGTATCACTTCGACCGATTTCCTGCCCATTGAGCGTCCATAGGACAGTATCTCGTACATAGTTAGTTTCTACCCATATCAATGCACTTGTATCCTGACAATTCAACTCTGTTGTCGTGGATTGAATATTAAGGCTGATGGTATCTGTTGGATTTATGACAAGAATCTCGGCCTGGTCTGTGCAGATTCCATCTGACGCTTGTACGGTATATCGGCCAGCCATCGTAATTACGGCAGTTGGTTCAGCTCCGATGTTTACCTGCGAACCCATATCATCGATCCATTGGTAACTGACTTGAGACGTATCATTAAGCAATGTGGCATCCACTCGAAGCGAGGAGGTAAGACAATCCAAATACATGGTATCCATCAGAACCAGCGAAACTTCGCCAAGCTGGATGTCAAGCTGAAACGTAGTATCACAGTCTGCTGTGGTTAACTCATAACGTCCCGAAGTAGTGATCGTATCAGCTCCGAAAACAAATATGCCACCATCGCATATCACCTCCTGATCAAGTGGTATTACCAATGGAGAAACCACATCCAAAACAAGTGAATCACTGCGATCAAAACAGTAGATTCCACCAGGGGCATCTGCCATCTGAATAAACTCGTCCTTCGTGATACTCGAAAGAAGTTGTGAAAGACTGTCAAAGTCAGTGTTCGATGTATTAAGTCCGAACACAGTGTATGATCCATCTGTCAATGTCGATAAGTCTACATCAGCCCCTACCATTGTCGGCATCTGTCCTCTGAAGATGATGAAGTCATCTCGATACACCGAGGTATCAAAATTATCAGGCAGATACATCGAATCAAGAGCAATGAAGTCATTCGTACAATACCGTACCTGATCTGTTGACCATGTACCAGTTCGGGACTCACATGGACTACACACTGTGGTACCATCATCACAGAGATTGATCTCGAGTGATCGAAGCAAGCCATCATCATTGACAAATCCATCGACGATGATTAGTTCCCAAATACCGTTAGCTGATGTCCCCTCATAACTTGATGTTAGGTCACCTCCATTCGGATAATAGCTACCCATATACGGAGGTGCTAAACCCCAACCCGAATTGATATTAGACCAGATCGCATCAAACCCTGGGTCGGGTGTAACGGGATTAGCAGCAGGTTGGAAGGTGATGTCATGTTCTACGGGTAGCAAGGAGGAGGTTACTCCGTTTCCTACTGCCGGCCCTACTAATGCTACCTGTCCACCAGCAGGACTCACTAAAGTGATCAAGAGATCACTGACGTTAGTATGATTAAATGCAAGCCTTACGTTGCAGATACCCTGAAATGTCCTCCCAAGAGTATCGGGCGTAGTGCCGGAGATCTGGAGTCTTACACGAACGGTATCTTCACTCCGTATAATGATGGGGTCTCCGAACAGTTCTTCGATGGTGCACTGGCCGTATAATGAGGCACCAGTCAGTGATATCAAAAGGCATACAACCCGTAAAAATTTATATCTATAAATAGCTGTCAATCAATTAGATATTAATGACAAATCTGATTCATACGACAAAAATGAGGTGCCATAGTAGCGTGCAAATCTCATGATCTTAAACGATAGTTGTACATGGATTATTAATATTCCGATAAAGTAGTGGTCGTCCTCAGCGAATCAAAGCAGATTAGAGTTTCTCTTGCCGTTCATACGATCATCTAAAACCTATTTCATGCCACGAAACGAATACCGAACAATCATTTTGTCCCTTCTGCTGGTTTCTTGCCTGGCCTTTGAGGCTATGTCACAACGACAAATTCGAAGAACTCGCCGCGAAGCTCCACCAGAAAAAGAGTTTGCCCAAGATTGGTTGGGTATTTCATTAGGGACCATCGGCTTCGGTCGTGGGTTTAGCATCTCTGGAAAATTTGCCTACGCCTTTGAATTTGAAGAACGATTCTCGATCGGAGCAAACGGTAAATTTTTCTTCGATAACATCAACAGGGTCGGTGTTCCTGATGATAACTTCTTCACCTACGGTGCTGCAGCCTTCACTCGCATCAAGATCACAGAAGAAATATTCGCACAGGGAGAGTACAGTTACACTGTCTTTAATGATGATCTATTCACCGATAATAGCCGGCTTTACCCAAGCATAGGAGGCGGATACAAATCAGGATTCGGAGATTGGACTTACGGATTCCATGTTCTCCTTCCGTTGGACGAGCAAGTTAGGGATCGATTCAATTTGGAATATTGGATCGATTTCAACTACAAGTTTTAGGCTTCGTCTTCTTCTTCAGGGATCTCTTCGATGATAGGATCGATCATCGGAAGGCTGATCCATTGCTTCTCTTCGCTACTAATGCTTCCAAATCTTAAGAAGCCACCTGAAGCTTTTGCAATGTGCTTAGCAAACGACACAAAACTGGCGTAGATCTGATAGCCAATCGAGTTGTCAAGGATTGGAAGGATATCGTTCAGCTTACTCAGATGATCTGTAATGACTTGTTGGCGTTGCTCAAGATCCGTTGGCAATTCTGACATCGTCGAAGCCAATGCAGAAGAAAAGTTAGCTTCCACATCACCATAAAAGGCGTTAAGCTCCTCGGGCTTTGCATAGGAACGTATATGGGTAAGCTGCTCAGCCCAGTTGAGCTCTTGCTCATCGATATTACCATCAGCACCTGCTACGAGTATGGTGATAAGTGACAGCGCTTTCTTAAGGGCATCATATTGCTCAGAGCTTAACTTAGAGAATACCGAATCATCCATGATAAGGAATATGTCTGTTTGAAGGTTAGCAAAAGTAATCGTTCGATGTGTTCAGTTGTATCATAAATAAAGCTCGCAAATCAACCTACGAAGTCTATCGATACTGAGTCAATAAATATCCAAAGGCAGTGATGAGTACGATTAAAATACTCGCCATAGTAATCGATCTACGAACTAAAGAGATGAATGTCTGAATCTCATATTGGTGTTCGGGATACCGCGTTAATACCTCTTGCTCCAATTTAGGCTGGTCAAAGAAGTGGTTCATTCCGAACTCTACGCGATTTCTCACGAGGTACTTATAGTACTTGAACACTTTCACTCTGAAGAAAACATTCAGAAAAAGCATCGCTGCGAAAAGCGATATGATGAGAAAGAAGAGCACATCAAACATCACACAAAGATGTTCAAAGACTTCCTGATTAAGAATTTGTGCATCAGATCTTAATGTCGCCTGTCTCGACTTATCTTGACCAGCTTAACGAGTTAATGTACGTGCTATGAAGAGTTTGCTGACATGTTTCATCCTAACAATGAGCCTCTCCCTGCTTCAAGGTCAAAAAGTCGGTCTCGACTACTATCTCCCCGATATCGAGTATGATCAGTCCATTCCTACGCCAAGTAGTTTCTTGGGCTATGATCTGGGTGAGTGGCATGTTACTCACGATCAGCTTTATTACTATATGCGCGCACTGGCAGAAGCCTCCGACCGCATCACAATGGTAGAATACGCACGAAGTCATGAGAATCGACCCCTTATTCATCTCGTCGTTACATCCCCAGAGAATCATTCCAATCTTGATCAAATCAAAGAAGAGCATCGGAAACTGACGAATACAAGCCTGAGTCCTGGGATTGAGATAGCAGATATGCCTCTTGTTTTGTACCAGGGAACAACCATACATGGTAATGAACCAAGTGGGTGCAATGGCGCCTTGGCAGTCGCCTATTATCTCGCTGCCGGACAAGGACAGTACATCGATGACTTGCTTGATAATGTGGTTATCCTACTCGATCCCGTATTCAATCCTGATGGTATGAATCGATTCGCCTCCTGGACCAATACCCACAAGGGGGAGACACTTATCTCTGATCCTATCAGCCGTGAGTACAACGAAGCATGGCCAAGGGCAAGAACGAATCACTACTGGTTTGACCTCAACCGAGACTGGCTATTACTTACTCACCCCGAGAGTCAAGGCCGAATTAAGGCCTTTCATGACTGGAAACCAGACATCCTTACCGATCATCACGAGATGGGTAGTAATAGTACATTTTTCTTCCAGCCTGGAATCCCGTCTCGCACCAACCCCAATACACCACAACTTAACCAGGACCTCACAGGTGAGATTGCTAAATTTCACGCTGCTGCATTGGATGAGATAGGTTCGCTTTACTACTCGAGAGAATCCTTTGATGATTTCTATTATGGGAAAGGGTCCACATATCCAGACGCACATGGGTGCATCGGAATTCTCTTTGAACAAGCCAGTTCACGCGGGCACTACCAGGAAACTGTCAATGGTATTTTGACTTTTCCATTCACGATAAGAAACCAAGTCGCCACAATGCTTTCTACGCAGAAAGCAGCCCTGAATCTTCGGGAAGAAATTCTTGAATACAAACGTCAGTCATTTCTCGGAGCACGAGAATTAGCTCGTCGTAACCCGATCAAAGGATACCTAATCAAGGATGATGGTGATCATGAGCGATTCAACAGATTTTATAACAAACTTCCTCAACACCAGATCAATATCTATCGACTCACAGAGTCAATAACAGTAGATGGAGAGCAGTATACACCAGATGACTCTTATTACGTGCCTTTGGGACAGGATCAGTACCGTCTTGTCAAAACCATCTTCGAGACCGTAACCACATTTCAAGACAGCCTATTCTATGATGTCAGTGCGTGGACCCTGCCTTTAGCAGCCAATATTACTTACGCACCTATGAAACAAAATGTGAGCTACGATACCGATGCGACAGTTGGCGCACGCAGTCATCATACTGGCCAAGTTTATGGTGTCGACGACCCATATGCCTATCTGATCGACTGGAATCAGTATCTCGCTCCTGCAGTACTGTATGAGCTCCTTCAGATGGAAGCTATTGTGAAGCAGTCTAACGAACCATTCACCATAGAGACGTCAGAAGGAAATAGAGCATTTGGTCGGGGAACTCTAATCGTTCCAGTTGGTAATAACCAGTCTTCCTCTTTCATTGACTGTCCGAACTGTATCCAAGAGATGGCGGCGAAACATCATGTGGACATATATGAAATACGAAGTGGGCAGTCAGTTTCTGGAGTTGATATTGGAAGCCGCTCCATCAAAGCCCTTGAAGATCCCAAAGCTGTCATGATCGTTGGAGATGGGGTCAGTAGCTACGATGCAGGAGAGGTTTGGCATCATTTCGATCGTGTCCTAAAAATGCCAGTACCACATCTGAGCACAAGAGAATTCAGCCGAGCAGATCTGAGTAAGTATCGTACGATGATTTTACCTGAGGGGAGTTACAGTGCGCTTACTTCACAAGCGGACAAGCTGAAAACATGGATCAGAAATGGTGGAACCATCATCGCCTGCAAAGGAGCAATTAATTGGCTTAAGAACAATGAGATCTTAAGCTTAGATATGGTGCTTAATGAAGATAAGGAAGAGAGCGAATCGAAATATATTCCGGCATACGCCAGTGGTGATGAAGAACGCGGTGCACGATTTACAGGAGGGATGATCGCAATGATAGATATTGATCTCACACACCCACTTTTTTATGGATACAAGAGGAGTCAGCTACCCGTATTTAAACGGGGCAACAATTACTTCGAGCCTCTACCAGGGAAGTATAGCACTCCAGGTAGATACTCCGAAGATCCAGCACTGAGTGGGTACCTTCATGTTGATAATCAAGCGAAAATGCCGGGTGCTGCTGCAGTATTCACCAGTCCTTATGGTAGAGGTCAGATCATTGGTTTGGTGGACAATCCTCTCTTTAGAGGTTACTGGTATGGTGGACATCGCCTATTTGCTAATGCTGTTTTCTTCGGGTCAACGATAGATTAAGAATTTGTTTACAGGCCACTTTCGTGGTTAACAATGAAGACATATTCTGAATCGAGTAATATATTCGCTGACAATCCGA
>JBCBIX010000107.1:0-8904 GCA_038523965.1 Bacteroidota bacterium | reverse complement strand
ATTTGGTCTTGGTAGTCGAGATCCTTGAGATTTTTATCAAATTCTAATTTAAGCTTGTCGATGCTATTTCTACGTAATTCAAGCTCATCGTTGAGTTGATCAAATTCAAGCCGCGTAAATTCCTGATCTAATTCCAGGATGAGATCATTAGCTTCGACAAACTCACCATTTGATCGAGCGACGCGTTTGATCTCAGTAGACACTGGCGCATTTATCTCTCGCTCGAAGGATGGGACCACTACACCAGTGGCGGTGAGAGTATTCTGCATCTCCCCACGTTCTACGCTGACGATGTGGAGCTTATCGCGGTCTGCTTTCTTCACCAGAAGACCGCGCACAAACCAAAAGGCCAACACAATCAAGGCGATAATGAAAAGGTACTTGAGGATGGAGAATACTGTCGAACGTCCTGTCTCTCCTCGAGAAATTTGTCGATCCATGATTATTTATTGGTCACACCACACCAAGAGTCAATGGACGTGCCAGACTTAATCATGCTGATAACCAGCTGATTACATATTTGCTTTATTTAAATATTGTCCGATTTCGAACAGGTATGTCCGATCTTGGAAGGGTTATCCCAAGCGCTGGCTGGCGAGATCATAGTATTCTCCCAGTCCATGTACATCTTCTTTGGTGAAGTAGGGTCTTGCCTCGAGATCGAAGTCCGTAACGACATAGCGATCCATCCTTAGCGATAGAAATGTGACCAAGGTCATGAGACCTGCGAATGAAGCTGCGATCAAATAACGTGACATCGTGATGCCCACATGTGAGCGACGCTTACTCGTCTGAGGTATGGATGGAGAGTCCAATCGTCGTTCAAGCCTCTCCCACAATTCAGGAGAGACAGACTGAGCTTTATCTGTTTGGCCCTTTCTCAAAAATTGATCAAATCGATCCATAGCTTGGTTATGCGGTCGCCTTAGCGGCTTTGTATTTTTTTTTAATCAATGCTTGCATCCGTTTACGTGCCAAGATGAGCTGACTCTTGGATGTGTTGATACTGATTCCTAACATCTCGGCTATCTCTCTATGCTTGTATCCTTCCACCACATACAGATTGAGTACTGTGCGGTATCCAGTAGGTAACTCGTTCATCAGACCTAAGAGCTCTTCGTACTCCAGTGGATCTCCTTGGATCACTGAGGGCTCCGCGTGAACATCATCGATGGACACTGTCAAATGTTGATGTCGATTCTTGCGAAGCTCCATGAGACATTCGTTGATGATGATTCGCTTGATCCACCCCTCGAAGCTGCCCTCATGTTTGAACATGCTCAGCTTTTGCATCATGCGGTGCATCCCATTCACCAAAACGTCCTCTGCGGTCGCCTGATCCTTGAGATATCGCTGGCAGATCGAAAGCATCATCGGAGCATATCGGTCCCAGAGCTCTTTCTGCGAGCGACGGTCATCAGCGATACATCGCTGGATTAACTCCGGAATGTTAAGCATTTCCGTCATACCTCAAAGATGTAACTCAGAACAATTATGGTGTGTTTTGACTGACATCGAGGAGAACATTTGTGGGTTTTGGCAAGGATCCATGTGTCTGGATGAGTCTTATCTATTTTTGTCATGCAGTCAAGATGAGAAATGGAAATACAAGCAAATAGATATCAGTACTCCGGTGATGTAGATGTACTTGACGTCGCCGAGCGTCATGGATGTCCAGTCTACGTCTATGATTTTGAGATTGTCAAAAGACAATATGAACGGTTGACATCTGCCTTCATGGGAGTTCCTCTCAAAATAAACTACGCGTGCAAGTCCATGACAAATGTCACCATGTTACGCCTCATGCGGCAGCTTGGTGCAGGTTTGGACGCGGTAAGTATCCAGGAGGTAAGGCTCGGCCTTCATGCGGGATTTCTCCCAGATGAGATCCTATACACTCCTAACTGTGTCTCTGTCGAGGAGATGTCACAAGCCATCGAGTTAGGTGTGAAAGTGAATGTGGATAACATCTCCATGCTTGAGCAGTTTGGTCAACAATGGCCCAATTATCCTCTCTGCGTGCGCATTAATCCGCATATCATGGCAGGCGGAAACTCTAAGATTTCGACTGGACATATTGACTCGAAGTTTGGTATCAGTTTTCACCAATTACCCTTGGTAGAACGAATCGTAAAAGCAACTGGATTAGTCGTCGAGGGGCTTCACATGCACACAGGATCAGAGATCTTGGACTCACAAGTATTCTTGAATGGTGCTGAGATTCTCCTGAATGCTGCAAAATCATTTCCAGACATCAACTACATCGACTTTGGCAGTGGATTCAAGGTGCCATACAAGGATCAAGACATTGAGACTGACATCGAGGACCTTGGATTGAAAATCACTGAACGCATTCAGCAGTTCAGCAAGGAGATGGGGCGCGAAATCACGCTCAAGTTCGAGCCAGGAAAGTACCTGGTGAGTGAGGCGGGGACTTTTCTAACACGCGTAAATGTCATCAAGCAAACAACATCGACTGTATTCGCTGGTGTAGACTCTGGTTTGAATCATCTGATCAGACCGATGTTCTACGACTCCTATCATCACATCGTTAACGTCTCTCGACCCGCGGGGAAAAGCAGAATTTACACAGTCGTAGGTTACATCTGTGAGACCGACACGTTCGGTGTGAATCGGCGGATAAGTGAGATCCAAGAAGGAGATATCCTTGCTTTTAAGAATGCTGGGGCATATTGCTATTCGATGAGTTCGAACTACAATTCCAGATTCAGGCCTGCAGAAGTACTCATCTATGAAGGCAAGGACTACCTCATTCGCCGACAGGAGACAATGGAAGACCTCCTCCGTAATCAAGTTGAGGTGGATCTTATCAAGCAGAAGGTAGCCGTCTAAATTCTCGGATTAGTGATATGATACACGATGTGTTCTGCTAACTGAGAGTCCGACGGGAGATGCGGATGTAGAAATGTTCCTTCGAGTCGAGTCATCCCAAGCTTTTGCATCACCCGTTCAGATGGAGTATTTGTAGTCGCTGTCCAAGAATAAACATCCTCGAGTTCGAGGACGCGCCAACTATGTTCTAAGACTGCCATAGCGCCTTCGGTCGCCAGACCTTGATTCCAATAACGACTGTCCAAACGCCATCCTATTTCAATACATGGTGTGAACTTACTTTCAAAAGTGGCATGCATAAGCCCAATAAATCCTATGAAAGCTCTATCCTCAGTATGCTCCGCTGCATACAGTCCATATCCCCAGTCACTAAGGTGTTGAATGATACGATTCATCATCTGTCGGGTTTCGTCGCTGGACATGGTAGAAGGAAAGTAGCGCATCACTGTAGGGTCGGCACAAAGCTCGATCATACGCGAGATGTCATCGTCACTCCACGTACGCAAGGTGAGGCGTGCTGTGTGTATGGGTTGTATCATGGTCTATCTTCGACAGGAACTTAGATGCCAAAGATCCTAAATCATCGAATCTCTCTCTGACCATAAAGCGATACCAGACCAGAATCCAACGGGACCGGCTCAACAACCGCTCGTCCTCGGTCATGAGTTGAAGTACGCTTTGGACACGCTGGAGCACAGCGAACAACATGTCTTTATCTCAGGGCGAGCAGGTACTGGCAAGTCCACCCTACTCCAGCTGTTTCGCCAGACAAGCCATAAACGCATTGCTGTAGTCGCCCCAACTGGTGTTGCCGCGCTCAACGTGAAAGGCCAGACGATCCATTCCTTTTTTCGATTTGCCCCTCGACTAATGGGTCCCAGCGATATCAAAAAAGCTCGTAATCGCAGTCTTTACAAAAAGCTTGAGATCCTTGTTGTTGATGAGATTAGCATGGTACGAGCAGACATGTTTGACAACATGGACCTTTTCCTGCGTCTTAACCGTGATGATCCACGTCCATTTGGCGGTGTTCGTGTCGTCGTTTTTGGTGATTTGTTCCAGTTACCGCCCGTTATCGCAGGAGACTTCGAGCGCCAGTACCTCGCAGAACGATATAAGACGCCTTACTTCTTCTCCTCAAGGGCATTCAAATCCATTCTGACAGAAACAGAAACCATAGAACTTAACACCGTCTATCGCCAAAACGAGCGTCACTTTATCAATCTGCTCGACCGTATCCGACTCAAACAATTGGATTGGGAGGATCTCGATGACCTCAATCAGCGCATCACGCCTACCGATGACGTTCAAAAAGGCAGTATCACCCTAACCACTCGGAATAAGGTGGTCCAATCGATTAATACTCGAGAACTGGCGGTATTAGAAGAGGAGCCCATCACCTTTTATGCCACGATCAAAGGTCAGTTCGACCCACGAGTCTATCCTACAGACGCGGATCTGGTCCTAAAACGAGGAGCCCAGGTCATGACTCTCAAGAATGATCCGCAGCGACGATATGTGAATGGAACCATCGGAGAGGTCATAGATATCGATGTGGATCGTATTCTGCTCGAAGTTGTCGATGCCCAGGAAGAAATCAAACAGTTCGAACTGGAAAGGGATATCTGGGAAATGATACGATATAAATGGAATGCGGAAAAAAAAGAAGTCGAGGCAGAAGTCATTGGTTCATTCGAGCAATACCCATTGAAGTTGGCTTGGGCTATGACCATCCACAAAAGTCAGGGAAAGACTTTTGACAAGGTGTTTATCGATATGGCTGGAGGAGCATTTGAATTTGGCCAAACCTATGTGGCCCTTAGTAGATGCCGCACCCTTCATGGGGTACAATTGAAGTCCGCTCTGTCAATGGATGATGTCTTAGTCGATCAGCGCATCGTGGACTTTTATGAGTGGTGGCGGAGATGAGAGAACCGCGATAGCTGCAGATTTGAACGAGATGGAGTAAACATCGTTAGTCACTGTTTATATTGGTCGCCAAATAACATTTGGCAAACTATGGCAAAGAGAAAATCAAAGAAACAGCGACAGTTAGAGAAGAAAAACAAAGCACAAGAGAAAAGCTTCATCATGTGGACGGTCATCATCACCGCTGCACTTCTCGTGGTCACCTATCTGGCCTTCTCTGCTCAGGCCTAAAACGAAAAAAGGATCTCGACTCTTTAGCCGAAATCCTTTTGTAACCTTTATGTAAAACTATTTAGATGAAAACGTTTGACCTAAGGGAACAATCTTCGTGCCAAACCAAGTAAAAGCACTTACGGGTATACCCTTCTGAGCCACTCTATGTACCCTTCCAGTTGTCTGATCGAATGTCAGTGCCTTCCGCCCGTGCATGTGATGTCTACCCTACTTAGATATGACATCGTGTATTGGGAAGCCCACGAGAATTATCAAAAGCGTAGTTACCGCAGCAGATGCCAAATCACCAATGCACAGGGTCCTGAAACGATGGTCGTCCCTCTCAGAAAGGGAAAAAATGCGCAAACGCCCATACAACTTGTGGATATCTCCTATTCTGACGACTGGACTGCACATTGGAATAATCAACTTCATCAAGCCTATCGGGCAGCACCATACTATATCTACTACATCGACGGACTGGTAGGGCTTCTTTCTCGCAAGTATGAAAAACTGTGGGAGTTCAATTCATGTCTCTTCCAGTGGTTACTTGATACGATTGAACTTCCGATAGAATGGCAAGTCACGAAAACATATGAAAGAAATCCTGCGAGCCAAACTGATCTACGTGACCTATTTCGACCATCACAAGTACCACAGAACGCATCAGTTCTGACCTATCCTCAGGTGTATGAGGATCGCCATGGATTCGTTCCTGGCCTTAGCACTCTGGACCTACTCATGTGTTTGGGACCTGAGGCTAAGGTTTATCTTACACGACTAAGCGAAGCTATCGATGACGAACAGAGAAGATCTCAATGAGATAAAAGAACGAGTGAGCGATGTCGCTGCGGACGTAGTAAGCATGACTTCTGATGTCCAGCATGAAGAGTTGCACCAAACTGCACAGGATCTGCTCGAACATGTCACGGACCCATTCCTCTTTGTGATTGTCGGAGAAGTGAAAGCTGGTAAGAGTAGCTTTATCAATGCACTGCTGGAGACACCTGAAGAAATCTGTAAAGTTGCTCCATCACCGATGACAGACACGATTCAGCAAATCATCTATGGTGAAGAACCAAGAGAAATCATCGTCAACCAATATCTCAAGAAGCTCTACCAACCGGTCGAGATACTCAAAGAAATCGCCATCGTCGACACTCCAGGGACCAATACCATTATCGCACATCATCAAGAAATTACAGAACGATTTGTCCCAGCAGCTGATCTGATAGTCTTTGTCTTCGAGGCAAAAAATCCGTATCGAGAGTCGGCGTGGCAGTTCTTTGATTTCATCAATGCAGAGTGGTGGAAAAAGGTAGTTTTTGTGCTGCAGCAGAAGGACCTTATGGAACCCTCAGATCTATCCATCAATGTCAATGGTGTTCGTGAACATGCTATTAGAAAGGGGATCAATAACCCGAAAATATTCGCGGTGTCTGCCAAGCAAGAATTAGAAGGCAACCAGATCGAAAGTGGTTATCAACCACTTAGATCATTCATTGAGGCAAACATCCTCCAAGGCAAAGCCCCCATCCTCAAGCAGCAGAACAATCTCGACACCCTCGCCAACATCAATGGAAAAATCCAAGAAGGTGTACAGTTGCGTCAGCGTCAATACGAAGCGGATCGTGACTTTAGGGATGACATCACGCGCACGCTCTGGGATCAGGAGGAAAAATCGATCAAGCAGGTACGCATCCTGGTGGAAAACTTAATCGCCCAGTACGACAAGGTTACTACGCCTCGTGTGGCCGAGATTAAAAAAGGGCTTGGGTTCTTCTCGATGGTATCCCGATCGTTTAGTGCCGCACTTGGGATGAGTGACAACCCCAAGGAGTGGCTGACGACCCTACTTAAGGATATGGAAAGTGATCTCAACTCTACACTCCGTGATCGACTCAACGATGGAGTTATTGATATAGCGGATAGTATCCAGCAGATGGGAAAGATTGTCGACCTCAAGCTGCGTAACTCGAAGACCATTCTGAAGGATGATCACGATATTTTTTCTGATATCGCCGAACGTCGCGCCAATGTTCTACTCGATCTTCAACGGTCCTTTGCCACGTTTCTGAATGACACCAACAACTTCTACGATCCGGAGCTCGCGAACTCGTCAGAATCAATCACGCCGAATTTGGCAGCAGGTAGTGGGATCGCGGCAGTAGGAGTAATATTAGCGGCAGTGACTAATGGAATGGTCTTCGATATCACGGGAGGTGTCCTTACCACGATAGGTTTGTTGTTTGCTGGCGTATCCCTTGGATTCAAGCGACGTCGTATAATTAATGATTTCACAAAAGAGATCGATCGTGGACGCGAAAGATTTCAATCTGAGGTAAGTGATCAACTCACAGCGTACATCACTCGGATTAAGGAGCGTATTGATGCCAACTTTGAGTCATTCGATGATCATCTACAGCGAGAAGATGCCGACATCAGTCATTTCAATCGAAGAATCGGTGTACTCGAGGGCAGAATCAATGTGCTAAAGAGTCAACTCAATACATTGCCGGGAGCAGCTTAACACCTTTTATTTCTCAGAATCCGCCTCTTCACCTTAGGACTATACCTGAATGTACTACCCAAACATGAAGCCGGTCATAGTCTTGTGATCAAAATGACAGGACATGAAATATATCAGCTTCCTTCTCACAGCATTTTTCTTAGTTCTCATAATGTCATGTTCCAGTGATGATAACGGTGCATCTGACATCGATCCCATCATCGGAACATGGCAGGGAGAGCTCACCAAAGCTGGCCTTGGAATCAACCTAACGATCCTAACCGTGAACACACTCGACATCGGCCAATCAGGTAATCGCATCATGACTTAGTTCACAGATGTCAGTCTTTGCGATAATACCATGTTCGATTGTGAGATGGTGCTTGGCGATCGATGTGGTTCTGATTGGATCTATAGAGGCAGGAATGGGTCGTCCTATTTATTTGACGAGATAGCAGATCCAAATGACAACTGTGTAGAAGGAGATGAACTCACATTCGTCTTTAGCGCTGCTCAGATTGGATCTACCACTGTCGTGTTGTTCAGGCAGTAGACGGAACTCCAAAGCGAGGGATGCGGTAACTTTATACGCATATGATCAGCGTCCACCATTTTCCATTACTCTGCTTGGCCTCGATCATTTTGCTCATTATCTCATGCACAGAGAATGAAGATGATAGGCCAGTTCGGCTCAGATCAATCACTTATGGACAACCACTCGGTTTAGGGACTTATGAAGCTTTATATGATGGTGAATTACTTACACAGCTTAAGTCGGATCATCGAGGAGAGTCAATAAACTTTGGCTATAGAGAAGATGGGACACTGCTGCGTAAAGAGGTTTTTAGAGGTGAAAGCACCCAACCACAATTTCGTGTGGACTATGAGGTGAATACCGTTGGGGACATCAGGCAAAAGACTTCATCTCGACTTATTGATGGAGAGCTTCAGGAGGTTAGTGTTGACACTTACGATTACATAGGGCGACGTGTAAGTGAAGTAATTTTTACCAATCCAGACAGAACGACTGTCAGATTAAGGATGAACATCTTATGGGATGATCAAAATCCTATCGTTATACAATGGTTTGGCCAAGGCACACAGACCGACTTCACCTTAGATATCGAGTACGACATCAGCAGAACCAACAAACTTCATCGCGAGATATCCTACCTGAATGAGTACTACCCCGCCGAAATCCTCTACTTGTTTTGGCAGTCTATAGCTCCTTACTCACCAGTTTCGTCAGTACAACGCTTTGATGATGGATCTGAGGTGTCGGACACATATCTGCAACAGCTGCGAGAGGACGGCCTACCATCAGCCATTTATCGAAATGATGAGCTATGGATGAGCTACGAATATGATGAGTGAATCTCTATTTAACAGTTATGATTGTA
>JBCBIX010000106.1:0-9174 GCA_038523965.1 Bacteroidota bacterium | reverse complement strand
AGACATTATCGCCATCCTTGGTATGGAAGAACTCTCTGATGAGGATAAGATAATGTCTTGAAGCTCCTTGTATCGCTGCAGGATGTTGATGACGCGAAAAGCAGTGTTATAATGCTCATCTCCAATAATTGCTGGATCAAGAATACGAGAAGTACTATCGAGAGGGTCGATTGCAGGGTAAATCCCCTCTGAAGCCAGCTTTCGACTCAATACTGTAGTCGCATCAAGGTGAGCAAACGTTGTAGCAGGAGCCGGATCGGTCAAGTCATCCGCTGGCACATATACCGCCTGGACAGAGGTAATCGATCCACGCTTAGTAGATGTAATTCTCTCTTGCATCTGACCCATCTCTGTCGCTAATGTAGGCTGATATCCTACCGCCGATGGCATACGTCCCAGCAGGGCTGACACCTCAGATCCCGCTTGGGTAAATCGAAATATATTATCGATAAAGAAGAGGATGTCACGACCTCCACTTGGATCGTTCAAATCGCCATCTCTGTAATATTCAGCTAAAGTCAAACCAGTAAGTGCAACCCTCGCCCGAGCACCTGGAGGCTCATTCATTTGTCCAAAGACAAAAGTTGCCTTCGAGTCTTTGAGACTCTCTTTATTGATTTTATCCAGGTCCCATCCACCTTCTTCCATCGAGTGCATGAACTCATCACCATAGTTGATAATACCGGATTCTAACATCTCCCGCAGAAGGTCATTCCCTTCTCTTGTCCGCTCACCCACACCGGCGAAGACGGAGATACCCTCATATGCTTTGGCAATATTGTTAATCAACTCTTGGATCAGAACCGTCTTACCTACACCAGCACCTCCGAATAATCCAATCTTACCACCCTTGGCATATGGTTCGATGAGGTCAATGACCTTGATCCCTGTTAGCAGAATCTCAGACTCTGTAGACAGATCTTCGAACTTTGGCGGATTACTGTGTATCGGATACGCAGATGCACCCTTATCCACAGCACCGATTCCGTCGATGGGATCACCTACTACGTTGAAGAGACGACCCTTTATCGCATCACCTGTAGGAACACTTATCGGCTGGCCGAGATCAGTTACTGCCATACCACGTGTTAGACCATCTGTGGCATCCATGGCAATCGCGCGGATACTATCCTCGCCTAAGTGCTGCTGGCACTCAAGGATGAGCTGCTCGCCATTTGGTTTGCTGATACTTAGAGCGTTCAAGATCTCTGGAAGATCCTGACCTTCTCCCTCAAAACTGACATCGACTACCGGTCCGATGATCTGCTTAATCTGTCCAATATTTGCCATGTGTAAGCTTCCTGTTCCGAAAATTTGCGCAAAGATAGTCTTATCCTAAAGAGGCTTTCACTGCCAGCGACATTATTTAGAATAGGCCCAGAAGAATAGAAAAAGATACGCTAAGCAGGATTGTGCTCCAGTGAAGTTGACATCATACTATCGATCGCAACATTCGAACGTGCGATCCACTCATACACGCCAAACAATAGAAATCCATAGAATAGATTACCGGCTACAGTATTGAAGAAAAACGGTACCGCATTTAGATAGGCGGCTCCTAATCCAGCCAGATCTTTGGTATACATGTCCAGTGTTAGCCATGAACCAAAGTTGGTGATCAGATAAAACACAACGCCAGAACCAACCGCTGTGTAAGCCAGACGCAACCAGGTCGCCCTCTTCAAAAACCAATAGGCCATTAAACCAGTCAGAAGGAAGGAACCGTAAACCCATGGACTCCCGATGAATTGCATCGAAGAATAGTATTCGGCATAGATCACATTGTTCAAAACAAGATCACTTATCCATAACAACAGCAGCGGTGTTACCCATCGATACACCCCCTTTAGATGACATGTGCCAAAAATCGCTACCGCTCCAACTGCACTAAAGTTTGGCAACCAAGAGATCCCGTCGATAAGGAAGAGAAAACGACTTGCTATCCCAAATAGGACAAGTATCGATGCGATGAATAGACCTTTATTCAATGTGAAATTCTTTGCTATGACAAAAAAACGAAAATCCACACGGTGAAACTTACTATGTATCCAGCTTAAGGTCTAAGTGATCAATAAGCCCATCAAGCTTTGGATTGATACTCTTGAGATGTTCATACCTCTCTCTTGGAGTTGCTTTCTGAATCGATTTGTTCTGTTCGTGATCAGGAAACTGGTCACGGTCAACCTCCACCTCAATGATCAGATCTGGACGATTGTAATGCGCCCTAAGGGTACTGTACAAGTTGACTTCTTGTTGGATCTCCTCTTTTGCAACATTGGTGGGTACTGTCACCTTTACGGCACCATCGATAATTCTCGTTTTGACATTTCGTAGGATGCCCATTGTAGTTGGAGACGTAACTGCGCTTGCATACTCCGCCCAAACTTTCTCAAGCGACTCAGGTGTTACCGCTTTGGGTAGTTGTGCTGCTGCATTTACTAAGGATGCTGCGTCGGCTAAAAGATCGTCTACAGATGATAACGATGGTGTATTGACTGCTCTTTGGGAAGTTTTTTTGTCAGCCTCTAATTTTGCTTTCCCTTCATTGATTACTTGCCGTACTTCTGGTGAGGATGCCTCCATCACCCTGTCCACAGGCCCGGGACTGACCATTTCCTTCTGCGGTTCTACGATTACTTGCGGCGCGTCCGATTGGTCAAGAGTTTTTTTTTGAGGTGAATTTGTTGTCGTGATCTCTGGTATCGATTGGCGCTGGATATAGCAGAGCTTTAGAAGGCTGATCTCAACATGAAGCCTCTTGTCTTTGGCTCGCGAAAAACTCAGATCTGCTTGATGGATCACATTCAGAGCTGTAAGAAGGAAACCGAACGAAACCTGAGATGACTGCCGGATATATCGACCTTTGAGCTGATCACTCATCTGAATCATCGCCTGGGTTGGCTCCTCTTTGCAATACAGCAGGAACCTCAAGTGACTTGCCATACCGGTTAGAAAAAGATCACCGTCGAACCCTTTGGAGAGCACTTCTTCATATAACAACAACAACCCTGAGGAATCCTCGCTGATCAAGAAGTCAACACCTCGAAAGAAATATTCGAAGTCAAGAACATTAAGATTGTTTATCACTGCTGCGACAGAGACACCATCGGAACTGGCACTTGCTATTCGATCAAAGATTGAAAGAGCGTCGCGCATCGCTCCATCTGCCTTCTGAGCGATGATATTTAGCGCATCATACTCCGTAGCAATACCTTCCTGTGTTGCTACTTGCTCTAATTGTCGGATGATGTCCGCTATTTGGATTCTTCTGAAGTCATAGATCTGACATCGACTGAGTATCGTGGGCAGGATCTTGTGCCGCTCTGTTGTAGCAAGAATAAAGATCGCATGCGGAGGTGGTTCTTCCAGCGTCTTTAGAAAGGCATTAAATGCATTCGTTGACAACATGTGAACCTCATCAATGATGAACACCTTGTGGCTCCCGCGTGGTGGGAGGATACGCACCTGCTCCATAAGAGCGTGCATGTGCTCCACCTTGTTATTAGACGCCGCATCTAACTCGACAATGTTCAGAGAGATATCACTGTCATGGGTCGCATACGATCCATCCTGCACTGCTGCTTGTGGATCTGGCATATTAATCACCTTAGCAAGGAGTCTGGCACATGTTGTCTTACCAACCCCTCGTGGTCCACAAAACAAAAACGCATGGGCCAGTTTATCGGCGAGAATGGCATTCTTAATCGTCCTGGTTACATGCTCCTGACCCACTACCTCTTCGAAGGTCTGTGGGCGATACTTACGTGCTGATACGACGTACGACATAGGCTGCGAGTATACGATAAGGTCGAGACTCACTTCCTGTCTACCCCAAAAAAAGAGCCCCAGAGTAATCCGAGGCTCAGTTCATACTTGATTATGAAAAACTAACTACTATGCTGCTTCCGCCGCCGAGAATGCTTCTACAATCTGGTCGGCATGATCTTTAGTCTTGACTTTAGTAATGATGTGCTGGATGAGCCCTTCCTCGTCGATGATAAAAGTTGTTCGGTGCACACCGATGACTTCTCTACCCATGAACTTCTTTGGCCCCCACAAGCCGTAGGCATTGATGATCTCCTTCTCTGTATCAGCGGCAAGAGAGAACTGGAACTCGTACTTGTCGATAAACTTCTTATGCTTCGCCGGTTTGTCTGGACTGACGCCAAGTATTTCAAAGCCCATCTTGTTAAGCTTTTTATAGCCATCTCTCAGGCTACAAGCTTCTTTAGTACATCCCGGACTGTCATCCTTAGGATAAAAAAACAGAATCAACTTCTTCCCGCGGAATTGTTCCAACGAGATGGTTTCACCGTTTTGATCGAGAGAAGTAAATGATGGTGCTTTGTCTCCTACAGTAAGATGGGTCATGGCTGATAGTTTGCCTTAGCAACCCAAAACTGTGAGTTTTGTTTATCTTTTACTGAAGACTTCTTGAACAAATTTTTCGAAAGTCACCCCTTTCAATACCGAAACTGAACTTTTCGCTCAGCTTTGTTCATTGCGGCGTCTCTCGCGACTATGGTAACGCCATGTTCTCGCCCTATTGCTTTGGGCATGTCAAACCAAATGCGGTGGGACTTAATGTCATGATCACATAGTTGCCATTCTCCATCTACATAGATCTCGTAGTGAAGTGCATCGCGATATGAAGAGGGTTCAAACTGATCTTTTATATACACCGAAAAGCGCTTTCCTCGACTTGGGATGGTACCGATCTCAATGGTCGGAGCGATGGAGTCGATGGCAACTTCAAAGTCTTCGAAGTTCATCGAACGACCATACAGCGTCCCCAATTCCCACTCGCTTTGGCATCTAACATAGTTTCCGTTATTGCTCTCGTATACATAACAATATCTGGTCGAGTCCCGCAAGGGGAGGCCATGCTGTACCATCTGAAAACTCTCGAACAGGGCAATCTGGGCATGGTCTCCCAGTAAGAACAAATCTGAGGTATCAACACAAATGAACTCTGGAGATGCTGTTGCTCCCTCAGCGAAGATCAGCGCTTTGTCACCAGCGTAGAGAGTGTCCCGAGTCAACTCCATGAGTATTGATTCCTGCTTACATGTCGGAAGCTCTCCCATCGACAGCCCGTCGGATGTCCGTCTAATGGCTAACCGAAGCGATGAGTGATTACCCTCTATATCACCCACCGTGACGAGTACTTGGCGACTTCTAAAATGATAGGTAGACAAATAACCACCTTCACCAGCCTCAAGATAGTGCTGAAGTTTGTTGCCCGGATTCTTAAAACACTTTGTCACGTAGCGCCGATCCCGTTTGGCTTCATAATCCATATGCGAATGGATGTAGCGCCTTGTATCAAAATCGATTGTATCAAGCGAAAACCCAAATTGTGGCTCACCATCTACCATCATATTAAGACTGTATATACCATTGTGGTTGGTGGCACCGTCCATAGTGTCATAGGTGTGGATGCCGATACCAACAGTCAGCGCATCTACGTCAATAACATCTACACCAAGCCGAAATCCAGTCGATGTCCGTCTTGCCGGGTAGTATCGCTTCGTGATCTCATGGCCATCAGGTCCGAGCTCGTAGATGACGACTCCACTTATGTGAGGTGGTAAGTGGTCGTCTGGTTTTAACCCAAGTAAGGCTGGATTGATAGGCCGTTCAGATTCTGTATCACGGATCTCAAAGTGCAGATGAGGTCCGGAACTTCGCCCAGTATTACCCATGATACCGATAGGTTGGCCTTTTTGCACCATCAGCTCGTCTCCACTGGATGTATGAGAAATAGAGTTTGCCCTTCTTAGTATCCTTACACTATCAATGTACTGACGAATCCGAGGGACAAAGTCATACAAGTGAGCATATACAGAGGTCTGTCCACATGAATGATCCACATATAGCGCATTTCCATAGCCATCAGGACGAACATTAATTCTGGATATCCGACCATCCTCAATCGCTCGGATCGTGTCAAATGGGATGCCTCGAATCTGTTTGTAATCAATACCCGAATGAAAATGTGCGCTCCGAGGCTCGCCAAACGATCCGGATAGTAAAGTGCGACCGTCGATCGGCGACCTATAGTCACATGACTGGGCGTGGACCAGAGAACCACAGTGGACTATACTCCATAGAAATACCGGCGCACATAGGCGAATGAACAAGGACCTACTCATGAAGCAGGCAAATGTACAGTTCGAACCTGCAACATCTATAGCTGCCTGAGACTCAAACTTTCTTCGCTGAACGGAGTGCATTCACGAATTCAAGATAAGCCTGCGTCGGGGACATGGATCGGTCTGACACGGCAGCAAGATGCTCATCTACCTGGGATGATACAGCGTTGGATGCTTCCTCCACGATGTGCTGATACATTCGCTTCGCGAGCCATTTTTCCTGTTGGTCTTTGCGTCGTTTCGCCTTTTCATCTTCCATACTTGAGAACTGAGCCCTCATGTGAAGACAAAGTGACTCTAACATCTCTGGCCTTAGGCTACTACTGGTCATCACTTTGACATCATCACGACCTACCAGGTGGAGTGACTCACGAGTATGCTGAAACAGGTCCTGTGCAGGTCGCTCATAATCCCCGTCTGCCTTGTTGATGATGATGAGGTCTGCGATCTCCATAACGCCCATTTTAATCCCTTGTAGTCGATCACCTGAACCAGGCTGCAACAAGAGCAAATTATAATCGACCAAATCGGCGATCTCTATCTCTGATTGACCGACGCCAACCGTCTCGATAATCACCAGATCATAACCTCCAGCCTCACAAAGTGCTACCGCCTCGTAGGTGTATGCATGAGAACCTCCCAGATAGGTCCCACTCGGACTGGGGCGGACAAAATATCTCTCATCCATGGCGATAGATGACATTCTGGTCTTATCCCCCAGGATACTACCACCATGAACATGGCTGGACGGATCCACACTTAGTACTGCCATACGCTTATTACCGTCAAGTAGCCGAGTCCCAAGTGCATTGATCAGCGTACTTTTTCCTACTCCAGGACTACCTGTAATTCCAATCCTCATGGTATGAATAGTCGATCTCTGTTCACACTGCAAGAGAATCTCATATGCTAATTGTCGATGTGCGATATGACGACTTTCTAACAAGGTGATCGCCTGCGCAAGCACATAAGGGTCTTGACGTTCCAAAATCCCTTCCACATAGTAGGATAGCGCATGTAAGCCGATCGATGGGCGCTTAGAATGGAGCTTAGGGTTTAGCTGAGCCATTATCGGTGGCGCTGATCTATTAAGCCTATGTCTTGTAGGATCTTCATCTGGGGAGCATAAGTCCTGGCGATGTTTTGTTGTGTGAAGGTCTCCTTCACCGGACCATAAGCTATAAGCCGCTGATTAAGTAATATGACTTGATCAAAGTATTCGTTCACCGTCGATAGATCATGGTGAACAACCAAAATGGTGTGACCTAACTCAGCTAATTCCTTCATGATCTCTACGATCTTCCGTTCCGTCAGCATATCAACACCCACAAATGGTTCATCCATAAAAAATATACTTGCTTCCTGACAAATTGCCCTGGCAATGAACACGCGCTGCTGCTGTCCTCCTGAGAGTGCGCCGATCTGTCGATCCACGAGGTCAGTGATCCCAAGTTTTTCGATAGCACGCATGGCAATCTTCCGATCATCCGCATGAATTCGTTGGAAGAGACCTTTGTGTGGATATCTGCCCATAAGTACTACATCCATAACAGTGGCAGGAAAGTCCCAATCTACCTCATCCTTTTGGGGTATGTAGGCCAACTCCCGGCGGACATCGTCCACCTGTTGTCCCAGCACAGTGATATCTCCAGCATTCCCTTCGATGATACCAAGGATTGACTTGAACAGAGTGGATTTTCCAGCCCCGTTAGGCCCGATGACTCCATAAATATGCCCTTCTTGGATTGTCATGAAGATGTTACTCAGCACCCTCTTTTGATCATAAGAGACAGAGAGCCCTTTTATGTCAATTACGGAGCTCATGATTGCATCATTCTTACAAAAACAAGGGTGCATATGATCATTAGGACACCTACAGCCATATACAATAGCCAAGAAAAAGACTGCCGAGGTGCTTCCACTAACCCATCATTGGAGCTGAGTGCCTCGACGATTGTCTCTGCATTGTAGCGTAACATATCAATGTATGTCGACGCTTCACTTTTCTCATCGCCCAATGAATCCGCATATAGCTTACCGCCGATGGCCACGCCATTGTCTTGGGCTATCTGCTGGATAAGTTTTGGGTTGATTGTGCTCTCGATGAAAATGGCGGGAATATTGCTCTCACGAATCGCGCGTGAAACTCGTCTGATATCAGCAGTTTGAGCCTCGGCCTCTGTAGATATTCCCATAATCGCCTCCAATCGAATGCCATAGCGACGACCGAAATATTGAAAAGCATCATGAGAGGTAACAAGCACCCGCTGTGATGCAGGAATCGTTGAGACCATGGCTGCGATCTCCGTGTCAAGCTTGTTCAGTCGATCCGTATAAGCTGATAGGTTTCGCAGGTATGAATCTTCCTCCAAAGGATCTAACTCGATCAAGGCATTTGCTATGTTCGTCGCATAAAGGATACCATTAGATGCATCCATCCAGGCATGGGGGTCAGCGCTGTTCGCATAAGTCGAACTGGATAACACATCAATTCCTTGGGTCGCTGTAATCACCTGAGCATCGGTACCAGAATTCTCGATGAGTTCAGTAATCCAACCTTCGAATGTTAGCCCATTGATCAGGATAAGATCAGCTTCAGCAACTTGACGTGCATTGCTCGGTGTTGGCTCATGTAGATGTGGATCTCCACCGACTGGCACGAGAGTCTCGATGGATTGCCCATTTCCGACAATGTTTGTAGCAATGTCAGCGATCATAGAGGCTGACGCCACGATACGCAACTTCTGTTGTCCGAAAGCCATCTGAATAAACGCTACCCAGAGTGCCAAGAGCAAGAGGTAATTAGTTGGTTTTAACATAGATGTGATTTGACACTTTGGCACTAAGTACAAGGGAACTCCCATCGGACGAAGTCACACGTAAAGAGTCATCGTAAGACATCCTCGATTCAACGACGAGCTCAGTACCAATGCCTAAGCCCTGTTCATCCAGATAATGCAAAAAATCCTCTTCATGACTCTTCACACCCACCAGTACGACAGGAGCGTCTGTCGTACTG
>JBCBIX010000105.1:0-9328 GCA_038523965.1 Bacteroidota bacterium | reverse complement strand
GGTGCCTCAACTTGAGACATAACTGTCGTGAATTCCAAAATATCTGAAGGTTATCGATGTACCAGCGCCAAATACATCAACATGGATACACTCACTACCCAAACTCCTCAAGATATAAACAGAACAAAGACAGGAATCAAAGTGGAATGACTTCACCACTTTCCAAATCCATCTTCGGTGAAGCGTTATGCATTTTATCTTTTCACTTACATATCGAATAACATGACATTTGGAAAAACAGTCTTAATTATTGCAGTTGCATTTGGCATGCATCATGCGGCTATAGGCCAGCAAAGAGTTGACTTAGAAATCAACACTTCAAACCCCAGCCAGAGAAACATCTTCTTGGCAAAGAACCTTAATAATGGAGTGCAGTCCTCTCTGGCGATGAGACTTGAGAGTGGTGTAAACAATGACCAAGCGGTTGCAATAGTGAGTGCCTTTGGTGGCAGCTACTCTGCATCTCCAGGATATGGTGGCTATGCTCTTCTCGGAGGTACCAAAAGTGGAATCATCTTGCGTTCTGCTTCTGCAAACGGAGATATCCGTTTTATTACTGGAGGGACCAGTGTGTTGTCTAATACAAACATGTTCTTGAGTAGTATAGGGCGGCTTGGAGTAGGAACGACCGCGCCAAAGGCCCAAGTCGAGGTCGCAGAAGGAGATGTTTACATCAGCGAACCTGGAGAACAACTTATTCTCAGATCTCCAGATGGATCTACATGTGGCGCTCTATCCGTAACTAATGCTGGCGCTATGAACTTTAGTCAAATCCCATGTCCGAACTAAGCAATAGATGAAGACATATGACAACATCTCTAACCACCCGTGAGCGTGATGTCTTACACGGCATCTCTCAAGGGTACACAACAAAAGAAATAGCCAGTCAACTCTACCTAAGTGATCACACGATCATCAGCTACAGGAAGAGCCTTCTGTCTAAACTACAAGCGATGAATGCGCCGGCGATGGTGCGCAAGGGCTTTGAGCTCGGCATTCTTACGACCAACGGGTAGCTTCGGCTACCCTTTTTTTGTTTGAGGCCTTGACAAGAAATTTTGGTAACATGCAGAGGAAGAAAAGAATGTCGTATGCTCAAATATGTTGGTTTTGTATTCGCACTAATTGTAACCATAGCCCTCTGCGTAGGCTTGAATCGTCCTATCAAGACTTCCTCCTCTACTCTTCCTCCCTTGGGTTCGCTGCTCAGTCCTGCGACGGGCTTCTGGCAGAATGCTGAACGTCACCGAAAGTCTAATCAAAAAATCAATTTAGAAGGCCTGTCCGGAGATGTCAAAGTAGTTTACGACGATCGGTTAGTGCCACATGTATTTGCTGATACAGATCTTGATGCCATGAGAGTCCAGGGCTACATCCATGCCCAGCATCGACTCTGGCAGATGGATATATCGATGAGGGCGACTGGGGGCCAGTTAGCAGAGATCATGGGTCCTGATCTAATCGCTCGGGACAAGTCACAACGGCGATTAGGATTTGACTATGCAGCGGACAAAGCAGTGAAAGCTTGGCAACAAAACCCAGAGACTTTCGCATACATCGAAGCTTACCGCGACGGCATCAATGATTACATCGCTACCCTATCACCGAGAGATTATCCATTGGAGTTCAAGTTGCTTAACTATAAACCAACTCCTTGGACCATTAAGAAGACGGCCATCTTTATCAAATCGATGGCGCAGACGCTGTGCTTTAGAGAGGATGACCTGGAGGCCTCGAATGCGCTTCGACATTTTGGACCAGAGACATTTGAATTTCTATATCCAGAATGGAACCCAAAGCAATCCCCAATCATACCCACTGGTACGGATTGGAATGTAAATATCACGGCACCTGAGGAAGAAGGATTAACCCCATCCAAAAATGTCTACGGCTATCGCCCTTACGATAAACCTGATCCATTTTTAGGAAGTAACAACTGGGCAGTGTCAGGTGACAAGACTGCCTCTGGCAACCCTATCCTATGTAATGATCCTCACCTCTCACTTACACTACCATCTATCTGGTATGAGATCCAGATCAAAACACCCAACATGAATTCTTACGGTGTTTCGCTCCCTGGTGTGCCTGGAGTCATCATCGGATTTAACAATGACATCGCATGGGGACAGACTAATGTTGGTCACGACGTCACTGATTGGTATGATATCCAATGGACCAACGAAAGTGAAACGAAGTACATGCTCGACGGGGAGGAGACGCCTGTCGAATGGCGAATAGAAAAAATCAATGTCGCTGGCGGCGAACCTATTATCGACTCAGTGAAATATACGAAGTGGGGGCCGGTCGTGCATACCGAAGGTGGTTATGAAGGCATGGCTTTGCGCTGGATCGCCCACGATATCACAGGAGACGCTGAACTCCAAACGTTCATCGGATTAAATCAAGCCAAGAACTATGACGACTATTCCGAAGCACTGACTCACTATGTTTCTCCCGCACAGAATTATGTTTTTGCTGCTCGAGATGGAGACATTGCCATCAAGGTCAATGGAAAGTTACCCATCAAACGAAGAGGTCAAGGCAGATTCGTCCAAGATGGAAGCACTTCAGAAAATGACTGGCAAGGATTCATTCCTATGGATGAAGTTCCACAGGTCAAAAATCCAGCCCGTGGATTTGTATCCTCAGCTAACCAGCATTCGACAGATCCAAGCTATCCCTATTACTATAATACCGAAGGGTTCGAAGACTATCGTGGGCGTATTCTAAACGAGAAACTGTCTGCTATGGACAATATCACCGTTGAAGATATGATGGCGCTACAGAATGATACTGAGAGTATCAAAGCCCGCGAAGTGCTTGAGTTACTGCTACCCTTAGTAGCTGACACAGAGGAGGCTCAGCGAGAGTCGAGCATCTACAATGCACTATCTAATTGGAATTTTAATTACGCAAGAGATCAAGCGGCTCCTATATTTTTTGATGTGTGGTGGAGCACATTTTATAAACAGACCTGGGATGAAGTGTATCAAGCTAATGAGGAGTATCCAGTGCTTTATCCAGAATCATGGCGAACCATAGCACTCATCGAGGAGGAGCCAGAACATACATTCTTTGATCATCAGGAGACAGTCGAAGTCGAAACGGTCAAGGAAATAGCCCAACAGTCTTTCAATACTATGATCGAAAAAGTGAATAGCATGAAAGAGGAGAAAGACGAGCTTCGATGGGATGATTACAAAAAGACCAAAATCAGACATCTGGGTCAGATATCAGCATTCGCCTCAGAAGTGCTGGAAGTAGGCGGTAAAGGCGATGCGCTAAATGCAATCAGCTCTACCAATGGGCCAAGTTGGCGGATGATCGTGGAGTTAGGAGAAAAAGTTACCGCCTATGGCGTCTATCCTGGAGGCCAATCAGGTAATCCTGGAAGTAGATTTTACGACGACATGGTGGACGACTGGACGAATGGGGATTATTTCCAATTGAAGTTTGTCGATTCGCCTGACGAACTGGCCACCGACATCACCTTAACTCAATCATTCAAATAGCGACAGTCATGAGAATATTCAGTGGATTAATATTAACAATAGCGCTGGCCTACGCACTGGGAGCGATAATGCCATGGTGGTCTGTGGCCATCGCGGGATTTGTCATGGGAGCATGGATCGATCGAGCTCATTGGAAAGTATTTTTAATAGGTGCCTCAGCAATTGCCTTGTTGTGGGGGATCTCAGCTGCTGCGCATAATGCGATGAACGATGGAATCCTCGCAGATCGAATGGGAGCACTTTTTGGAGGATTAGGTGCAGTATCACTCATCGCGGTAACAGCCGCAGTTGGCGGAGTTGTCGGTGGAATGGGAGCATTAACAGGCAGTTTAGGCCGTAACTTGATAAGATGAGAGCGATAACCATGACTACCCTCCTGATTGCACTTCTCCTGCTCCTCACACAGAGTTGTTCTGAAGAAGAAGTCGTTACACAACCACCTATCGTCAGCCCCCCAGCAGTCCCAGTTGTCGATGTAGCTCGTCCTGGTATTATTAGAGATATTTCGTCTTCAGACCTGGTAGCCGAGATGGGTGTGGGCTGGAATCTGGGCAACACTTTTGATGTCATCTCCAGAGATAAAACAGCTTGGGGAAATCCTGCACCTACAGAATTCCAAATTAGAAAGGTGGCTGAACAAGGCTTCCGTACCCTGCGAATTCCAGTTACTTGGGCATTTCACATGCGCGAATTTGCTCCTTACCAAGTGGAGAGTGCCTTTCTCGACCGAGTCCAATACATTGTCAACCTCGCACTCGATAATCAAATGCACGTCATCATCAATGTGCATCACGATGACGAATGGATTCTTCCCACTTATCAGGATAGCAGCAGAACCAAGGATCGGCTGGCGGGCTTATGGACTCAAATCGCAGATCGATTCCAACCCTATGGAGACTCCCTGATCTTCGAAACGATCAACGAACCTCGTCTGAAAGGAAGTCCTGAAGAATGGAGTGGGGGTACCGAAGAAGGCCGAACGGTGCTCAATACCTATCACAAAGCTGCACTCGATGCCATACGTGCGACTGGCGGGAACAACACAAAACGCCATATCATGATCTCGACATACGCTGCAAGTTCGGTTCCAGCAGCGATGGATGCGCTGGTCATACCTAATGATGATCCCAATGTGATTATCTCAACGCACAGCTATTTCCCTTGGTCGTTTTGTGGGGATGAAAATGGCCCTTCCAGTTGGGGTACCGAAGAAGAACGGTCCGGGCTCATAGCTGAAATCGACCGCATCTATAATTACTGGGTTGTAGAGCGAAATCGACCCGTGATTCTGGGCGAATGGGGAGCTCGAGATAAAAACAACGTTGATATTAGAGCTGATTACTTCAGTATCTATACTCGTGAAGCCACCACTCGCGGCATGGTTCCAATCGTCTGGGACGATGGAGGCAACTTCAGACTATTGGACAGAACAGGAGTCGTTTGGGAGTTTCAAAAATTAGTGGATGCGATAGTTGATTCTGCACAATAGGTGTATTCTCCCTTTATCTTCAATTAAAACGCACAACTAAAGAATGTATCAAAGAATAGCACATATAGCCTTGGTGGTGAGAGACTATGATGAGGCAATTGAATTCTATACCAAAAAATTAGACTTCAAATTACTTGAAGACACGAGAATAGACGAAAAGAAAAGGTGGGTGATGGTTGCACCACCTGGAGCAAAAGAATGTTGTTTGTTACTTGCCAAAGCCTCAAATGAGCGGCAAATTGAAAGTATTGGAAATCAGACTGGTGGGCGGGTTGGATTTTTTCTCTTTACAGATGACTTTTGGAGAGACTATAACAAATTAATCGAAAAGGAAATAAATTTTGTCAGACCCCCTACTGAATTCGATTACGGAACTGTAGCGGTATTCGAGGATTTATATGGCAATTTGTGGGACTTGATTGAGCCAAATGAAAACAACAAGGGACTAATAAGGAATAGAAAATAACACAGTAGTTTAAACCATAGTCTCCTGACGACAGAATAAGTTGTATGTTCTAACGCATTCCTATTCCATCATTATTCAAGGATTGTAATCTCAGGATATAGTCCCGAACCAATCATCTCATCAAGTTCATCGGAAGAACCAGCTACGGCATCGATATAAAATGACTGAAGTAGTTCAGCTACCATTTTAGTCATTCTTTGAGGCGAAATGGTGCCTGTTTGTGTGAGCCCTCTTATAGGCGACCAATAGTTCAAATCTCCAAAACTGGCATGATCGGCACCAGCTATTTGCAATTCGATGTTGGCATTACGAGCGATCACCTCATTAACAATGAAGTTAGGCGTAAAGAATGAGTCATAATCTCGCTCTGCATATAGCGTCATCATCGGAATCGCTAATGAATCAGACATCACATCTGCCCATACAGCACCATCCAGATTAGAAACTGACTTAAATCGCCCATCATGTACAGCAGCATTGACAGCAGCCGCTCCTCCCCAAGAGTGACCACAAAGTCCTAACTGAGTAGCATCCACATTTGAAAAAACAGGATGGTTAGACTCCGTCTTTTGAATAATATCATCTACAACTACAATCAAGTCTCTGGTCCATCGATCAAGGCTTTCTTGATAAGGTAGCTCCCGTTGGATGGTTTTGGTCAAGTCACGCTGTAGATCTGGGTCATCAGTCGCCAGAATACTGTCTTGTAGTCTATGAACCCTGTCCCAATTAGCGTCTGCCATCTCCTCGAAATATTGCCGAGCAGAGGGCACAGGCTGATTATCAATGATAGTCAGCGGGCACTCATAAGTATGATCTGGTGCCACAATTACGAAACCCTTACTTACTAATTCCTCGATCATAGATAGATAGAGTGTAGAGTTCCACATCAGTCCATGTGACCAAATCAGTACCGGAGCACGATCAATATCTGCCATAGGCAGATCCCACCCAGAATGTGTACGCACTCTCTGGAAATGCGATCCTATGAATCCGGGCATACCTTGATTAGCCAAAAAAGCAGCCGCATAGTCGGGAGGATAATTAGTCAATCGATCCTTGAGTCGTGCATTGGATGGATACCATACCTTAACAGCTATTCTGCGGTGATCATCTTGGTCAGCAGTAATCTCATCCTCTCGGTCAAGATCTTCTAATTGATATTGCTGAACACCAACTTGGTATGATCCAGTTGGTACTGGCAGTTTGTAGACAGGCAGAAGGACAGATAGTAATCCGCCGATTAGCAATAGCAAAACAAGCAGGACTGATAATAAGATGCGCCATACACGTGGTGCGATTTTGGCCCACTGCATCAAGCTTAGTAACCCTATACCGACGTAGGCCGGAATCATCTGCCATCTCCATCCGTCTATCAGTAGGTGCGCCACCACACCAAGTAGTAGGAACAGCCAAACTACCTTCCTGCGTTGTCCGATAGACATCCCATAGAGTATCAACCAAATGATCGATCCCGCCATAATCCATACTTCTAATAACTGCATCTCTTCTCGTTGCTCGTTGTGACTCGTATATAGAGGACGACGACAAGATGAGGGTCTTGATGATTGTGGTGTGAAGGTCACGATCCTCATCTCAAAATCAACATGTGAAGGTTCGCGGGTCTACTTGATTTGCCAACGTTTACTACTCACTCTTTACCGTGATAGACGAGAACAAATGAAGGAACCTGTGTTTTTTACAGGTCATGACAACAATGACTCCCCCTGCGCAGACTGTGCACCAGAAGATCAGTAAGCTCATCACCCATCTCAGCAATGGATTGTATGAGCGTGATGAGGCGGTACGATTAGCCCTACTCAGCACGATCGCGGGCGAGAGTATCTTCCTTCTTGGTCCTCCTGGTGTGGGAAAGAGCCTCATCGCGCGTCGGCTAAAGCATGCCTTCGCTGATGGAACATCGTTCGAGTATCTCATGAGTAAGTTTTCGACGCCCGATGAAATTTTTGGCCCGATATCCATCAAAAAACTGAAAGAAGAAGATCGATACGAGCGACTTACTGATCGCTATCTACCAGGAGCGAACATTGTGTTCTTAGACGAGATATGGAAGGCAGGGCCTGCCATCCAGAATGCCCTCCTTACCATACTCAACGAAAAAATATATCGCAATGGAGAGGAAGACATGCAGGTGGACATCCGGGGCATTATTACCGCTTCGAATGAATTACCTCCCAAGAATGCCAACTTGGCTCCCATATGGGACAGATTCTTGGTTCGTCTCGAGATTGGAAACATTCGCAAGCTGAGCAACTTCGTAAGTATGATCGCGGATACCAAGGACGTGTATCAGGATGATATACCAGGGTCCATTAAGTTGGACAAAGAGGAGATGGATCGCTACAGCCACGAGATCGACCAGATCATCTTAGGACCAGAAGTTCTTAATACCATTCAGCTGATCAAGGTCAAGATCGAGGAACATAACGCGCGGACATCGGGGAGTTTATCGCCGATCGTGGTCCATGATCGGCGCTGGAAAAAAATGATTCGACTAATGCGGACGTCGGCATTCCTCAATGGTCGTGATGCTGTCGACCTGATGGACTGTTTTTTGATGAAAGATTGTCTATGGAGTAGCCCGGATCAGCAGCAATATGTAGAAGATATCCTTGCTGATGCGATCTCCAAGCATGGTTATACCATGGCGGTAAATCTTTCTACCGTGAAGTCGGAAGTCCGAGAATTTGAGGTTGAGGTCAAGACAGAAACCCAGATCCCAAATACTATCTCAACGGAGCAACTACTACCAGTAAATGATGAGTACTTCAGACTTCAGATCGATCACGCCAAATTCCAAGGAAGCCTCGTTAAGATAGCTCAGTACCGCGCCTTATCGATCGATGAGTATCAGGTCGTTAACTTCTACGATGAACAAAAAAACTTGGTCAATCGACTGAGATCTACCAAAGGTGATAAGGCCAATACGATCACTGTCCAACACGATAGCAAGGACACAACGTATACCCTTGTCACTCGACTACTGAATCAGACAGAATACATCACCAAAAAGCCTCACCATCTGGTCCAAAAATTCTGGGACGAACGATATCAACGATTAGATTCTTACATCACAGAGCAATTGCATCATATGAGCGACCATAGACCTGCAGAGATCGAGCGACTTGATAAAAACCTTTTCGTCGACAGTCGCTATGCGGAAGTGGTCACACAGAATTTTGAGTCTGTAAAATCACAGTTGGAGCAATTAAAATTAGATCTCGAAAAACTCCAATACCGTTACACAAACCTTTAACCCTTGATGGCACCCGATAGCAGGATTTCCCCACCCACTCCATCGCACCAACAGTCTACTTCAGGGCTGTCGATGTCCGAGATGGAACAAGAGTTGGCATCCGAGTATGAGCGGTTCATTGAGTTTGGTCAACTTCTTGATAAGCAGATGCGCACCTATCTCGTGTACTATTTGCAGAATAAGTTTGACCCGAACCTTCATCTCATTCCAGAATTGGACGAACGATATTATAATTATCTCAAGTCCGCATTAGACGAAGTATTCCTAATCGATGGCTTAATCGAGGTAACCTCACTCAGCCCCAGACTGAAGCGACAAATCGTCCAGGACATATTGTATTGGCTACGCAAGGCATATCAAAAGGCAGAAATTCTAAATCCATTCCAAGACGAACAGGATCGCCTGAGCTCATGGGCAATAACGCCGATCCATATTTTTGCAAAACGATGGCCCGCCCTACCCACTTATTTAGCAGGTATGTATGATCGTAGCGAAATAGATCATCAATTTTTTAATGATAGGTTCCATCAGTATCTAAGTGGTCAACCATTCGAAGAGCTATCAGCTACCGATGGGGAGAGAAT
>JBCBIX010000104.1:0-9945 GCA_038523965.1 Bacteroidota bacterium | reverse complement strand
CTTACATCGATGAGATGAGGGGGGTAATAACACAGGGTGAAACAATTGAAGAAGCCGAAGAAAATTTGATCGATGCTTTACAAATGTATTTAGAGCCTGACGAGAATGAAGACGAGCTACTTAAGAAACACACGGTGGCAGTTCTTAAGAAGCCTTTTATGTCGTTACAGGCGATATGAAAAGAAAAGAACTCATAAGGCATTTAAATACTTACAACTGTGTTCTTCTTAAACATGGATCAAAGCACGATAAATACATCAACCTCGACAACGGTATCAAGACCATGATACCAAGACATACCGAAATAAAGACCTTCGTAGGAAAGATGATTTGTAAGCAATTGGAAATACCTGTGATTAAATCGAAATAAAGCCCTCAATCAGAGCAAGTCTCTATACACTGTCACTAAGGATGATTAAACGGGCGATTGTGAAGCACGCCCGGCAGTGAGATGCTCAATTGGAAAAGAACATTCTTAGATGGAATCTCTACCCCAACTCCCTTCTAATCTCCCGCACCAAGACTAAACAGTCTTGGACCCTCTGCTCCAACAATTGGAAATTGTGATCACGGAGGATTTCCTTGGTGATCAACTTGCTGCCCATTCCTACACACGTGGCTCCAGCCGCGAACCATCCAGTTAGATTCTCACGAGTAGGTGATACTCCTCCAGTTGGCATAACTGAAGTCCATGGTTGTGGGGCCTTGATAGACTTGATCATGTTAGGGCCATAAACACTACCTGGAAAGAGTTTGACAAGTTCGCAGCCAAGCTCCTCCGCCCTACCGATCTCAGTAAGTGATCCACAGCCTGGAGCGTACATAACCTTGCGTCGATTACACACGATGGCGATGTCCTCGCGAAGAGATGGCGTGACGATAAAGTCCGCACCCAACTGCATATACATACTCGCCTGACCTGCATCCGTGACCGACCCAACTCCAAGTTTTAACCCCGGTAGCTCGGCACGACAATACTTGGAGAGCTCTCGAAATACTTCATGAGCAAAATCACCT
Organism: Bacteroidota bacterium; assembly: GCA_038523965.1. Taxonomy (GTDB): domain Bacteria; phylum Bacteroidota; class Bacteroidia; order Chitinophagales; family Saprospiraceae; genus JAJRXG01. The sequence goes on along the minus strand of JBCBIX010000104.1, from coordinate 8,928 downwards.
CGACTGGTAAACTCAAATGTGCGCAAGCCTCCTCGATTACATGCTGCAACAATTGACTGCATGGTCTCCACCTCGCTGTGATAGGCCAATGGAACTACTCCATCACTCTCCATCTGCTGAAACACGTCTATCCTACTGTGTCGTGCCATAATTACTATCTGCTTACACGCCCACTGGCGTCACCTGATAAGAGTTTTTCGACCTCTGAGATCGTGACCAAATTCGCATCACCATAGATGGTATGCTTGAGACATGAGGCCGCGACGGCAAAATCCAACGCCTTCTGGTTATTATCTGGATAGGTCATCAAGCCATAGATAAGACCCGCCATGAAACTGTCTCCACCTCCAACGCGATCGACGATGTGTGTGATTTGATAGGTAGGTCCCTTGTAAAGCTGATTGGTATCCCACATCACTCCGGACCAGGTGTTATATGAGGCACTGATACTCCCACGGAGGGTAGTGATCGCTTTCTGACACCTCGGAAACATCTCGGTCAACTGGCGCAAAACAGACGCATAGGCCTCCCCATCTACTGATCCGCCATGGGTTACGTCGACACCTTCTGGGTGCAATCCAAAGTGCTTCTCGGCATCCTCTTCATTGCCCAAGATGATATCACAGCCAGCAACTAAATCCGGCATTACCTCACCTGGCTTCTTGCCATAGTTCCAGAGCTTCTTGCGATAGTTCAGATCTGTCGATACCGTGATGCCAAGCTCATTGGCCCGTTCGATCGCCTCTAAGCAGGCATCGGCAGCACCTTGGGAAATGGCTGGAGTAATGCCTGTCCAGTGAAACCACCCCGCATCCTGAAACACTTCATACCAGTCGATCATCCCCGCCTCTATGGTTGCCATAGCCGAGTGGGCGCGGTCGTAGACCACCTTACTCCCTCGACTCACTGCGCCCGTCTCTAAAAAATAAATACCGAGTCGATCTCCACCTCGGAGAATGTGCTGGGTGCCTACATTTCGCTTGCGCATCTCCATCAGCGCACACTCACCGATGTCATTTTGGGGAAGTCGAGTGACAAATTCGACAGGAATGCCATAGTTCGCCAACGAGACAGCGACATTACTTTCTCCTCCTCCATAAATGACATCAAATGAGGATGCCTGCGAAAAGCGCTTCCATCCTGGAGGTGCCAACCGCATCATGATCTCTCCAAAGCAGACTACCTTTTTTACTGAGCTCCGTTTCACTGAGTTAATTCAACATTCTGTCCAGTGAAAGTAAGGCGTGGAACGATTGATAGGTAGGGACTAATTGGATAGTCCCATTCTTGTACGTGTGTGACTTCTATCTACTAAGCGCAGAATTAGATCGAAGCAAGAGTCGATCATGATAGTAGTCCTCACTCACATCCAATCAAGATCGTCACGTTCTCAGATTCAAATCCTGGATGTACGATCACCTCACCGGAGACATCATAGGTGCCGCTTACATCAGATGCCAGATAAAGTATGATCGGACAATGGCCATCACTGAGATCTCGCCGAGCATTGGTTACTCTACTTCGGATTAGGTTACCAGGCTCTGTCCCAAAACCATTTGTAAGTTCCGAGACACTGCCACAGTAGCTCATGATGGTATTGTTCTGCGCATTGGCAGATAAACCTGGATTTCCACCGCATTCGGGCGACGCACACCGATCCAGCACTTGATTGCCAGTACCCCAAGCACATGCGTGAGTATGGCGGCTACCGAGATTGTGTCCCATCTCGTGGGCAAGGACGGCTGGGTTCCAGTAGTCAGGGTCAGTGAGTCCGAGAGAGATGGCATATGGACCGGCATGATTCAAGACACCATTATTATCTCGAAACGTGAAGTAATTGGATTCTAAAACACCCAACCATGCGATACCTGCCTGTCTGCCTCGTCTACTGATGAAATGCTTCAGGCGCCCATCTGGCGTATCTTGTCTCAACTCTCCAAAACGCTGTAAAAGCTCGCCCGGGTTGTTGATCAAATTCGAGGACCAATCCTGAGCATTATTAGCAGGCCAAAACATACCTGTCAATGCCGTACTGATTCCCTCGTTGCCATAAAGACGCGCCATAGCCAAATATTGATCGCGTAGCCAACTCTCAGTAGCTGCATCTGATCCCAGTGCATTCCGTGTGAATCTGTCCGTTTCGAGATAGATGCTAATGACCTTAGAAGGATTTGCTTTGGTAGATGGAGGAACCTTTACCAAATGGGAGACATCATACTGATCCGCATAACACCATTGGGCGGAAGTCGTCGTTCCGAAACATGTCAGTATCATGCAAACAAGCCAATACGTATACGTGCATTCCTCCTTTGGAATCAATCTGCCAGTCATAACCACTTGTTGTTGTAACAAAGATCTTGCACCTAACCTGGTGTGATCTCAGGGTATATCACGATCTCCGCTGTTGTGTTACCTATCCGACATTAGTGAGATCAGGTGACAGTTATCATACTCGTCCAAAGAAAGTTAGCCCTCTGAACGTGTTAGGAGTGACTGCAAAATCTATGCTGATACCCCCCTTACCCCTTCAATAAAACGCTCAACTTTCTCTGGAATATTACCATCCTGCTCTAATGCTCTGATAAAGGCACTTCCGATTATGGCACCGTTGGCGTTCTCACACGCTTGGTCGTATGTCTTCTTATCATGGATACCAAAACCAATCAGTCGAGGGGAATCCAAATCCAATGCGTCGATTCGCTCAAAGTAATTCTGCTGTGCATCAGACAAGTCACTGGCCGAGCCGGTAATACTGGACTTGGACACCACGTATAAGAATCCAGAACTCAATCGATCCGCCTGTCGAATACGATCATCTTCGGTCTCGGGAGTTATCAAAAAGCTCATGACGAGTCCATGCTTTTCGAACAAGGCTTGGAACCTCTCTTCATATTCGTGCATAGGTAAGTCTGGAATTATCAGCCCATCGACACCAGCCTCACTCGCACGTTCTAAAAATCGCTCAAACCCATACTGCATCATCTGATTATAATATCCCATCTGCACCAAAGGGATATCTGTAGTTTCTCTCACCTCGGCGATCTGATCCATGATCTTGTCAAGTGTAATTCCATTTTGGAGAGCTTGCTGACTACTATTCTGAATGGTTTCGCCATCTGCAAGAGGATCAGAGTACGGTAAGCCAACTTCGATCAGGTCTACACCATTGTCATCGAGGGCCTGGATAATCTCCTTGGTGTCTTCTAATTGAGGATGTCCCGCTGTGAAGTAGACATTGAGAACATCCTTTGACTTCCCTGCAAATAGTGCTTGAATGCGATTAGACATTTGAACTGTAGTTTCTGGAATAACCCTTATAGTTAGAATCGATGTTACTCCTCTAACTTTTCTAAATATTCTGTGTACGTCGCAAGATCCTTATCTCCCCGACCACTTAAATTGATGACAACAACCTCGTCATCCTGGATTTTCATTTGGTCTAATATGGCAAATGCATGGGCCGTCTCGAGGGCGGGGATGATTCCTTCGATTCGACTTAGTTCTAACGCTGCCGCCAAGGCTTGTTCATCAGTCGCACTATAGACCTGAGCTCTACCAGAGCTAATCAAATGTGCATGAAGCGGACCGATACCTGGATAATCCAAACCCGCACTAATCGAATAAGGCTCTACAATCTGTCCATCATCAGTCTGCATCAATAAGGTCTTGCTACCATGAATAACTCCGATCGATCCAAGAACTGAGGTGGCCGCCGACTCTCCGGTGTCAACTCCCTTTCCCGCGGCTTCGACAGCGACGATGTTAACCGACGGATCATCGAGATAGTGATAGTACATACCAGCCGCATTACTACCGCCACCGACACATGCAACCACATGATCGGGATGATCACGACCCTCTTGTTCTCTAAGCTGCCAGATCGATTCCTCGCTAATGACGGATTGAAATCTCGCGACCATGTCTGGATATGGGTGGGGTCCTACTACAGATCCGATGATATAATGTGTATCCGCAGGATTATTGATCCAATCTCTGATTGCTTCATTCGTCGCATCTTTTAGCGTGCGACTACCGCTCTTCGCCGGGCGAACTTTAGCTCCGAGCATTTTCATCCGAGCCACATTCGGTGCCTGCCTTGCGATATCTACCTCACCCATGTAGACGATACACTCGATACCCATTAATGCACACACCGTGGCCGTAGCAACCCCGTGCTGTCCAGCACCCGTCTCAGCGATGATTCGTTTTTTTCCAATGCGCTGTGCCAATAGAATCTGACCTATTGTGTTGTTGATTTTGTGCGCTCCTGTATGATTAAGATCCTCCCTTTTCAGATAGATCCTTCCTCCGTATCGCTGAGAAAGTCGTTTAGCGAGGTATAGCGGCGTTGGTCGACCAACATAGTCACGAAGCAGCGCTTCGAACTCTGATTGGAACGAAGGTTCTTCCATGATGACTCGATACTGCCTCGCTAAGGCCGCGATATTCCCATGGAGCATTTCTGGGATATAGGCCCCTCCAAACTCTCCATAGTAACCTCTCTCATCTACATCGTATGTGGACACAACTGCTGTACTCATGTTGTCAAAATTGTATTCTTCTGATTCAATTGTTTGGCAAATGTTCTTACCAGGTCAATATTTTTTATTCCTGGTTCATCTTCAAATCTGCTATTGATGTCTACTCCCACAAACTGAGGATGACTTAATCCTCTAACTCGCTTTATATCATGAGGTCCGATACCACCACTTATCAAAAATGGAGTATGTCCCTTATACCCTTCTAAGACGGACCAATCAAAGTGGTGCCCTGAACCACCCCACTCTATCGTCTTCGTATCAAATAGAAAGTACTCACATACATCTTCATACTGCGCCACATCGGTCCAGTCGACATCACCTCCAACTCGAAATACTTTTATCACTGGAAGATGAGCGGATACTTCCTTACAAAACTCCACAGATTCGTCACCATGAAGCTGAGCGTAATCCAATTGATAGGTTTGAGCTGTCTCTAAAATCGTATCGATATCCGCCTTGACATATACCCCTATACGACCTCCGTTCTCCTTGGGAGGTAGATCTGTAGTTCCTATGTACCGCTTGGAAGGTGCGTAAAAGTTGATGCCGATCCAGTCCACCCCAATTGACCTAACGCGACTGTAATTGTCAACTTGATTAATACCACAGACCTTAAGCAACATGACTATCTCGTTTTTGCAAAAAATCCGAAATAAATCCATGACAAGCCTCACCAGGATCAGCTTGCTTCATAAACTGCTCACCGATCAGAAACCCTCTAAAACCGTAGGCATGTAACATCACCAATGTATCTGTCTCACTTAGACCGCTCTCTGCAACTTTCACCACGTCCTGCGGCAAACGATCAAACAGCTTTTTTGATCGGTCATAGTCGACCTCAAATGTTGTGAGATCACGATTGTTCACTCCTACCATTGTTACCGCGTCCGAATACTTATCGAGTTGCGACTCTGAATGAAGCTCCAGCAGTACCTCCATGCCCAGATCCCTGGCCAAACTTGCAAGGTGGTGGACTTCAGCAGCCTTCAGAATCTCACAAATCAACAAGACAATATCAGCACCAAGTGACTTTGCTTCAAGGATCTGATACTCATCGATAATGAACTCCTTGCGAAGCAACGGGGTCTCTGGACATGCCTCGCGAATATCTTGTAGAAATCGATCGTGACCACCAAAAAAGTGCTCATCAGTCAGCACAGAGATGGCCGAAGCCTTGGCCTTTACATATCCTCTGGCAACATGTACAGGGTCGGCGTTCAGATTGATGGCCTGTTTAGAAGGTGACTTTCTTTTGAATTCAGCAATAACTCCTGAAGCATCTTTTTCTTTAATCGCCTGTAAAAACGAGTTCGTTTCTCGATTAAAAGAATCAATCCTTTCTAACTTCCTGAAGGGCACATGATGCTTACGCTCAGCTACTTCACGCTGTTTATAGTTAACTATCTGTTCTAAGATATGCATCACTTACTGAGTTCTACGACAGTTTTTAATACTTCGAGGGCACGGCCCGAGCTCAGCGACTCGCGCGCCTCATGAAGTGAGGCATGCAGGTCTGAATCCGACTTAAAACAGTCGATGGCCAATGCACTATTCGCCAATACAACGTCTGTCTGCGCCTGTGTAGCTGTTCCTTCTAATACGTGTAGAAAGATCTTGGCGGCATCTTCGATAGAATCACCTCCACTGATCTGTGCTACATCATAGCGTGGCATGCCAAATGTAGTAGACGACACCACGTCTTCGCCACGATTAGAACTGTACAACTTAGTCTGGTCTGTCAATGAGATTTCGTCGAAACCTTCGAACCCGTGAACGATTGCAAATCGATGCCCGAGATCTTCAAAAAGATAACGATATAATCTGAAGACAGTTAAGTTATATACACCTGTCATCTGATGTGTAGGCTGTGCAGGGTTAACCAAAGGGCCAAGCATATTAAAGAAGGTCTTAATACCCAAGTTCTTTCTAATTGGTCCAACTGACTTGAGTGCCGGATGAAATAACGGAGCATGATAAAAGCAAATGCCTGCCTTATCCAGCTGACGAGCTAAAGCTTCTTGATCATTCGTGAATCGATAGCCTAATGATTCTAATACGTTAGACGAGCCAGATACAGAAGACACGCCGTAGTTGCCATGCTTCGTTACTTTATAACCAGCACCTGCGATAACAAACGAAGATAGTGTCGAGATGTTAAAGGTGTTCTTACCATCGCCGCCAGTACCACATACATCGATCGATTCGATCCCGCCAATATCGACAGAGACACAGAGGTCTAACAATGCTTCCCTAAATCCTGACAGCTCCGCAACAGTCAGACTACGCATAAGAAAAACGGTGATAAAAGAGGCTACTTGTGATGGATTATACTCCTCCCTTGATATGCGAGTGAGTACGTCGCGCGCCTCCTCCTTTGTTAGCGTCTCATGATGAAATAGTCGTTCAAGTAGTGCTTTCATGCGACTGAAATCTATTGGATGTTTAGAAAATTTTCTAAAATCTTTGGTCCCTCTGGAGTTAGTATCGACTCAGGATGAAACTGCACACCATACAAGTGATGATCCTTGTGTTTCATACTCATAATCTCTCCCTGATCATCTACAGAAGTGATGACAAAGTCATCTGATAATGTCCCCTGACGGATCACCCAAGAGTGATAACGTCCAGCCTCAAAGGTCGAATCTATTCCAACATACAAGCTATCTGTTTGCGTCTGTTGCATTGAAGTCTGAACACCGTGATACACCTTCTCAAGATTGTGCAACTGCGCACCATACACCTCGCCTATGGCTTGATGGCCCAGACAGACACCGAGCATCTTCGTTCCTTCGCCATATTCGCGAATCACGCGCTTAAGATCTCCAGCCTCATCCGGGATGCCAGGACCCGGAGAGAGAACGATGTAGTCATAAGATGAGAGTAACTCGAAATCAATCTGATCATTACGAACCACATCGATAGTATGACCTACAATCTCCTGTATGGCATGAACCAGATTATAAGTAAAGGAGTCGTAATTATCTATAATAATGATCTTTTTCACATTTCTAATTTCTGGAATGATGTATTAGGATACAGTTGTCACCTCTACCGCATAGGTGATCGCACGTTTGAGAGCGGCGAGTTTATGATTTACCTCTTGAAGTTCATTTTCTTCTTGACTATCAATCACAATACCTGCACCCGCTTGGCGTACCAGCACTCCTGCTTGACTCAGAAATGAACGGATGATTATCGCGTGATTTAAATTTCCATTAAAGAAAATCAATCCAATTCCACCACCATAGAAGCTTCGATCATTCTTCTCATATTCATTGATCAGCTGCATCGCTTTATACTTCGGTGCGCCACTTAGCGTGCCCGCTGGAAAGGTATCTGCGAACACTTCAAATGCATTGCTATCGTCATCCAGCGTTCCTGTCACTTTAGACACAAGATGAATGACATGACTGAAGTACTGAATCTCTTTATAATTATCGACGCTTACATCTGATGTATTCTTACTTAAGTCATTCCTCGCCAAGTCAACTAACATCACATGCTCGGATGTCTCCTTTGGGTCCGCTGAAAGCCTGATCGCTTCTTGTTCGTCAAACTCTACATCCCCGGTACGCCTAAATGTACCAGCTATGGGATGTATTTCCGCGACCTTGTTCTTCACAACCAATTGTGCCTCCGGACTTGAACCAAATATTTTAAACGAACCATAATCAAAATAAAATAGATACGGACTTGGGTTGATCGACCTCAGCGCCCGATACACATTAAACTCATCTCCGCTGAAGGATTGATAAAACTTACGTGATAGTACAATTTGAAAGACGTCCCCTCGCTTGCAATGCTCCTTCCCTAAAGTGACAAGCTTCTTGAATTGCTCATCTGTAATGTTGGAGGTCTCCTCTCCTGCTATGGCAAATTCATACGTCTGCACATCGCGATGCTTGATAATCTTGTGGATATCTTCGACTGCACTGACACCACCCTCAGGCACACAATCGATGATATACACCGTCTCATGAAAGTGATCCATAACGATCATGTGACGATAGAAATCATAGCGCAGTTCAGGAATACTCTCCGATTCCTTAGACGGATCAAAATTAATGGTCTCAAAGTGCTGTACAGCATCGTAACCGGAGTATCCCAGTATTGCCATATGCTCCAACATACTTTGGTCTCCTGAGATGCTAATCGTCGACATGAATTGCTTCACTTCTTCAACGATGTCGAAGTCAGATTTGACCTGACCATCGATATCCAGGATTCCATTTGTTACCTGGAGAGTCGATTCCACTCCAAAAGCAATAAATGAAAGACTCCCCTCACGGGTCGCATAACTGGATGTTTCTAAAAGCTGCACCTGACCATAGCGATCACGTAATTTGAGATAGATACCCACAAGCGTATTGGTATCTCCCAAGATTTG
>JBCBIX010000103.1:0-10126 GCA_038523965.1 Bacteroidota bacterium | reverse complement strand
AAAGGAAAGGGGAATTAGCTATTGCGTTATGTGATGGTTCTACTAAAGTTGGTCATCCATTGTTTAGCTTAGGTAATATCATCGATTACTTCTTTTCATGTCTAACGCTGATAATTTTTGAAGTGTCGATTTAGTTTTGAGTGCGAATAATTGGGCTTTATGGTAGAAATTAGACACCTGAAGCTGATCGATGCTATTAATCGATTGGGTTCGATGAAAAAAGCAGCTATTGAACTTCATTTGACTCAATCTGCGCTAAGTCATCAATTAAAGCAGCTCGAGGGTTATGTAGGCTCGTCCATCTTTTATAGGAATCATAATGAATTGACCTTTACCCAGTTTGGCGAAGAGTTTTGTAAACTTTCTAAAGAAGTTTTGGCTAAGATTGATCACTTGGAGGATCAAGTTGAAGAGCACAGGCATCGTATCTTTTAAGAATATATTCATGGCTACTCCTCTGACGAAACCAGGCGCCTCTATGATCAGGCCAATTCCATAACCGAGATTCTGCATTGGGATTCTAAATGGGAAGATGGCTCCACGATATTAGAGGCTGGATGCGGTGTCGGAGCACAAACACAGATCATAGCAACTCAAAATCCGAATTGTAATTTTGTGTCAATAGATATCTCGCACCAATCTCTAAAGATTTCTCAAGATCTAATTCATGAATTGGGTTTAACAAATGTGTCCTTTAAAAAGGAAGACTTACACCCGATCGATGCTCCTGACCATACCTTTAATCATATCTTCTGTTCTTTTGTGTTAGAACATCTCCGGTCTCCAATTGCCGCGTTACAAGAGGCGAAGCGGGTGCTTAAGCCAGGAGGCACTATAACCATTACAGAGGGGGATCACGGATCGACCTTTTTCTACCCAGATAGCGAGAAAGCCCGATCAGTAGTAGAAGCACAAGTCAAGTTGCAACAGTCCAAAGGTGGAGACGCAAATATTGGTCGACAATTGTATCCATTACTTCAGCAGACTGGTTTTGAGGAAATTACATCCTCTCCTCGTCAGGTGTATGTAGATGATTCTAAACCCCACTTAGTCGAGGGATTTACCTTAAACACATTTACAGCTATGATGAGAGGTATCCAAAATGAAGCCATAGCCAATGGACTCATTTCAAAGGATGACTTCCTTGCTGGAATCTGTGATCTGGAACGAACAGCACAGGGAGGTGGAACCTTTTGTTATACATTTTTCAAAGGAGTGGCTGTGAAGTCGTCCGAATCATAAGCAGACCATATTCTATCCCACAGGAGCGTTTCTTTGTAGTAAGAACATTCTTTTTTGCCTTTATGAATCATCCTTGGCTTGCCTTAACTGCATCCATTTTTGGTTTGATCATCGTTTATGTGGTTTTTACCCACTTGCTTCAGACAAGCCATATAAGTGATCCGATCGAGGTATCTCCTAAAATGAAGGGCGTCTGCTGGGTAGGAGGTGACTCGATAGCAGCACATAACATAAGTCAAGTCAAAGAGATTGGTGTTGACTGGATTAGCCAGACACCATTCGGTTGGATGAAGGGAATCGATTCACCTGTAGTCGTAGGAGGTTTTGAGCGAGCTTGGTGGGGAGAGGCTGATCGGGGCCTCAGACACACAACAAAATTAGCCAGTGCTCAGGGCGTCAAGACGATACTCAAACCACACATCTGGCTGCGCTCTGATGATGGAAAATGGAGACCTGACATCGCTATGAATAGTGAAGCAGAGTGGCAGGCGTGGTTCGAAAGTTATGGTGACTGGATGATGCATTACGCTGTCTTAGCAGAGGAGTTGGGAATCGAGTTGCTCTGTATAGGGACCGAGTTGCATCAGACCACAAAGACTCATCCTGAAGAATGGCGACAGATGATTCGACAGATCAAAGCGGTTTATTCTGGGGAGTTAACATATGCGGCGAACTGGTACGAGGAGGTTATAGATGTTGCTTTTTGGGATGAGCTGGACTACATAGGTGTCCAGGCCTATTATCCACTCACGCGGAAGACCCTCCCCACTCGACATGATATCGAAAAAGGGTGGAAGAAGCCCATTCGAACTCTATCCGAACTGTCTAAGAGCTATGGTAAGCCAGTTATTTTCACCGAGATTGGCTACAAAAACACGGCCGATGCCGCTCGCGAACCATGGACATGGCCACAGCAAATGGATGATCGTATCGAGCGTTCAGAGAACACACAGATCGAGTGCTATGAAGGTATGTTTAATGCGTTATGGGACGAACCATGGCTGGCTGGGATATTTATCTGGAAGTGGTTTCACACAACACACCGGTACGAAGACCCTGAGATCTACTGGCAAGCACAAGAAGAACGACGTCGCAATTGGGCCAAGAAGCGAGGTCGCACGTACAAACCCAGAGACATCTACTTCACGCCACAGCGGACTGGAGCAATTGATGTGCTCCGCCATTGGTATCAGAGGCCAGAGTAGTATTCTGATATCTAAAGACTTATAGGCTCGATCGAATTCTACCTCCTCCTATGACGTCATCACCATCATAGAAGACGGCAGACTGACCGGGTGCCACACCACGGACATTGGCCATGAATTCTGCAGTAATTGTCTGATCATCATTCATATTGATCATTGCCATCGTGCCTTTATCATTGTAGCGGACCATGGTATGTGCCTCCATGCCAGCCGGAATTTGATCATATTTCTGGAGATTCACATCGGAGACGATCATCCCATTACGCATGAGTTCATCTACTTCACCGAGGACGACGGTATTGGTCTCTGGTTGGATTTCGGTGACGAACATCGGCTTTTTGAATCCTCCTCCGAGTCCTTTGCGCTGACCGATCGTGTAGAACGGATAGCCGTCATGACTTCCTAACACCTGACCATGTCGATCTACGAATGAGCCACCGGCAACCTCATTTGCCAATGTGGGGATGCGCCGCTTCAGAAACCCGCGGTAATCATTGTCTGGAACAAAGCAGATCTCGTAGCTCTCTGGTTTTTTGGACAGTGCTTCATAGCCGCGGTCGGCAGCCATTTTTCTGATTTCGTCCTTAGTGTAAGGCGCAAGTGGAAATTTGGTCCGGGCCATGCACTCCTGACTGAGTCCCCAGAGCACATAAGATTGATCCTTGCGCATATCAACTGCACGTGATATGTGATATCGTCCATTGTGCACGTTAATTTCTGCGTAATGTCCGGTGGCAATGAACTCACAATCCAGCGCGTCCGCACGTCGGAGCAAGGCCGACCACTTGATGTGAGTATTGCATAGTATACATGGATTTGGTGTTCTGCCAGCGATGTATTCGTCTACAAAGTCATCGATGACATAATCTCCAAACTCTTCGCGGATATCAATGATAAAGTGATGAAAGCCCATGTCTACGGACACTTGTCGAGCATCATTAATGCTATCAAGACTGCAGCAGCCCGTCTCCTTTTTTGACCCTCCCGATGAGGCGTAATCCCAAGTCTTCATCGTGATCCCGACCACCTCATATCCTTCCTCGTGCATGAGCATGGCCGTAACAGTGCTGTCGATGCCACCACTCATGGCGACCAGTACCTTTCCCTTTTTGCTCATCAGTTGTTAATTTATGGATACACTGGCAGCTTGTGCCCTCGACTATTGTTGATTATCAGGTAATTTGTCAGAAGGACCGATACTGCGTCATCTTCTTACTTCGTCCTCAAAAGCTCACAAAGAAACGACCATGACACATAGAAAGTCAAACCTGTTTGCACTGCCCGTCGTGCTTCTTATCTCGTGTATCATCCAAGCTTGCGCAGTTAATCCAGTCACTGGCAAGAAGCAAGTTGTTTTCATCTCTGAGTCTCAAGAGATTGCCATGGGCAAGCAGTATGATCCATCCATCATCGCTGAGTTTGGGATGTATGAGGATGAGGATTTACAAAGCTTCATTACTGCCAAGGGAAAGGAAATGGGAGCCATCTCCCATCGCCCAGAGTTGGACTATCAGTTTCGCATTTTGGATAGTCCAGTTGTGAATGCGTTTGCCGTTCCTGGAGGATATATCTACTTCACACGTGGGATCATGGCACACTTTAATAATGAAGCTGAATTCGCTGGGGTCTTGGGCCATGAGATCGGACATGTCACGGCGCGACACTCCGTGGTTCAGATGTCTAAGCAGCAATTGTATTCTGGATTATTTGTCGCTGGCATGATTGTCTCCGAAGAGTTTCGTCAGTTTGGAGAGTTAGGATCGCAGGCGTTAGGCGCTTTGTTCCTCAAGTTTGGACGAGATGATGAGAGCCAATCAGACGAACTCGGAGTAGACTACAGCACCCAGATCGGATACGATTCACATGAGATGGCAAATTTTTTCAAAGTCTTGGATCGTAAGAGAGAGTTAGCTGGGCAGCAGCGAATACCTGAGTTCCAATCTACTCATCCAGATCCAGTGAATCGATTTAATCGCGTTCATCACTTGTCAAAAATCTATCAAGAGAAATCAGCTTTTTCCAGTCTCAAGGTGAATCGTGATTCCTATCTGCGCCTCATCGATGGTCTTATTTATGGAGAAGATCCGCGCCAAGGATATGTGGAGTACAATACCTTCTTTCATCCAGAATTGAAGTTCCATTTTCCAGTTCCGCCAGATTGGAGGATAATTAATTCACCACAGAGTGTTCAGATGGCCTCCCAGGATGGAAAAGCGCTCATGATTATGACCCTGGCCCAAGGAAGTGATATTAATACGGCTGTCCAGGCCACCATAGAAAATGATGGTCTTCAGATAGTAGAACAGCGGAATATCACAGTGAATGGTCTACAGGCGCATGCGATGATCTCTGTGATAAAACCTCAGCAGACACAGAATGGGCAGCCAGCTCAGGATCCAGATCTTCGGATTTTAACCTATCACATTTTGTACAATAACCTGATTTACAAATTTCATGGATTGTCCAAGACTGCTGATTTCAATACTTACTACCGCTCGTTTGCAAATACCATGGGCAACTTTGATCGTCTCACTGATCAGAGAAAGATAGATGTCAGTCCAGATCGTATCAAAGTCGTCCAAGTTCCCCGAACTGCTTTACTCTCTTCGATTTTGCAGTCCTATGCCAACTCGCAAGAGGATATGGAAGAAATCGCTGTACTTAATAATATGGAACTCACTGACCAAATCGCATCCGGAACACTAATCAAGACCATAGCCTACGGCAGGTCTGGATCGGGAAGGAGGTAGCAGGAGTGAATTAAAATGTAGAAGATTTACGCCTTTTCTAATTCTAATTTTGGAATTAGAGATAGGATCTTAGCCAACTTCATGGCCTTTTTCATGTCCCCTTTGACATTGAGCCGACCTTGGATGAACGCTGTCTGAAAATCCAAATCACCTGTCCCGATTCTTAGCATGTGTTCATCACGCACCGTCAGCACAAGATCTGGTTCCTTGGCTTTCCCTCTTCTAACCACACCCGGCGGTTCGCTGAAGTTCAGTTGCCATATTGCCTCAGCCTTTCCTTCGATTTGGATTTGGTAGATACCCGCGTTCGGTTTGAGGAATTCAGGGTTCTTTTTTAGATAGTCCTTGATATGAAGCATCACTTTATCGCTTTGGGGAGCTGGCTTCTTTTTTGGCTTTTTCCCTTGAGCCTCGAGAGCTAAGGTGAGCTCTTCTAATTCATTAGCTGATTCGCGGATATAAGTGGCGAAGGTGTTAATGTCGGGCATCGACTTTGCATCTGAAGTTGGACTGATCGTGATCGAACCGTTATAGCTAAGTACAGTTATGATCAGCCCCATGCCATCGATGATGGGTGCCATGCCCATCACACTATGGAGCTTATGTCCATGCAGATAGATGGGCATCTGAGGGCCAGGTACATTTGTGATAACAACATTGAATACCGGGTTGTGCATCTTGGCCACATTAAAGCGACTATACAGACGAGCTGCCTGATTAGCCACGCCAAATGGAACCACTTCTGCCAAGTTGGATAGCGACTTCGCTCCGATCGCACCTTGGTAGGTTTTGCCGCGGATCGTATTCTCATGTATGGCTTCTAATCGTTCTATTGGGTCCTCGATGTTAGTAGCTAATTGGACTAACATGGCTGATAGTCGATTACCATTTGTTTTCTCTTGTTCTTGTTGATCTCGTGTTGAGATCGGGACCATGGCAACGAGGGGCTTGTTGGGGAGTTTTCCTTTTTCATGGAGATATCTACGTAGAGCTCCCGCGCAAATCGCCAGAACGACATCATTAAGCGTGGTGCCCATAACACTTTTGATTTTTCGGACACGCGAGAAGTCGAGTACAGCTGTCCCCCATTTGCGTTGTGGAGAGATGATGCCATTTAGAGGAGTATTTGGCGCGGTGAATGGTGCTGTAGGTAACTCGACTGACTGAATGCGATTAACCACACCTGATTTGACGGTAGCAGTGACAGTGCTGGCCACGATCTTGGGTAGCTTGAGTGGATTTTTAGCAAAGCTCATCGCACTCTTCAGCATGAGATTAATTTCGTGAGGAAGTGGACCTGGTTTCCAGGGACGAGGGGGCGAGAGTTCCTTTGGTTTGGCGCTCATGTCAAATATCAAGCTCATCATACCTGCACCAGCCATACCATCGATCGCTGCATGATGAATCTTAGAGATGATGGCCACGGATCCTTTGGGTACTTGATTGATGCTATCGAGCCCTTCAACAAATGTGAATTCCCACAATGGGCGTGAACGATCAAGTGGCTCGCTGAATATCGAGGAGGCCATCTTCCTTAGCTGTTGCCAATCGCCTGGCTGCGGGAGCGCCACATGCTGAAGATGGAGATCGATATTAAAGTTAGGATCGTCTACCCAATACGGGTTATCGATGCTCATGGGTACAAACATCAGCCGCTGACGTAGGGTTGGGAGCTGGTGGAGCCTTGACAACAAGGTCGCTCTGAAAGTCTCAAATTGTAACGATCCCTCGATGACAGCTACACTTCCGACGTGCATGGGACTTCTTGGGTTCTCAGCGTATAAGAAACTCGCATCAAGTCCTGGTACTGACTTGATTCGGGGATTGTCTATGAGATTCATGACTTGTTTGATCATAACTGCAAGGGCGTTATCAGATGGTAGACGTTGCGAAAGTTAACAAGATCTCACGTGGTTGGCTGGAGAAGGATATCAGTCAAGAGGCATAACCTTCGGCTATAGGATACGGATGTGACTAAACCTCTATTTTTCCGACATAGATAGACAGCATAGATATCTCTTATGATGGACCTCTCTCAGGACGAACGTCGACAGGTTTGGTCGATACTTATGGATCGATTAGAGTCTTATTACTCGGCGACAGATGATATACCCGTGACGAGAGAGTTCGATCAAGAGAAGTTACTGAGTCATGTCACGTCGATAGACTTTGATTCGCCTGTGGAGACAGCCACAGCGATTGACCATGTCGTGGATGGATTAAAGAAATATGCTGTGCACACGCCCCATCCATCGTATTTCGGACTGTTCAATCCGAGGCCAAACTTCCCAAGCATTATTGCCGATGTCATAACCGCCACTTTGAATCCTCAGATGGCGGCTTGGAGCCATGCACCGTTCGCCGCAACGTGTGAATACCACATGATACAGGAGATGGGATCAAAAATGGGTTGGTCACGACAGACCAGTGCTGGAACCTTCTGTAGTGGGGGAGCTGAGGCTAATCTGACCGCCGTGTTGGCCTCGCTGACGCACAAGTATCCGAGATATCAGGAGTCAGGAGCCGTTGGCCTTCTCGCAAGACCGCGTATCTATACCTCGGCTCATAGTCATCATAGCATCGCGCGGGCAGCAAGGATCGCTGGATTGGGTATGGATGCGGTCAGTATGATCTCCACCGATTCTAATCTCCGGATGGATCTCAAAGTGCTTAGTCAGCAAATCATTCAAGATAAAAGTGATGGCCATGATCCTCTAATGGTTGCTGCAACTGCGGGGACAACTGGACCTGGGAGTATTGATCCATTGTCTGGAATCTCAGACATCTGTCGATCGCTTGGTTTGTGGATGCACGTGGACGCGGCTTATGGCGGGGCTATGCGATTATGGCCGGAAGGTAGACATCACCTCGATGGAATAGACGGTGCGGACTCTATCACTTTCGATATTCACAAATGGCTCAATGTTCCAATGGCGGCGAGTCTGTTTCTAACCCGTCATACAGATATCCTTCAGCGGACATTTAGAATAGCCGCGGCCTACATGCCTCCTGATAGCGACTCGATTAGCCAAGATCCCTACACAAGTAGTATCCAATGGTCCAGGAGATTTATTGGGCTGAAATTATACATGACTTTGGCATGTTTCGGGTGGAAAGGTATTGCAGAAATGATTCAGTCGACTTGTCAGTTGGGAGATGTATTACGCGAACGTCTTGTGTCACAGGGCTGGCAGATCGACAATGCCACTCCGATGCCTATCATCTGCTTTTCGCATCCCGAACTGGATAATGACCAAATCGTCAAAATTTGTGATAAGATTGTGCGATCGGGTAAAGCTTGGATCTCAACATATCCGATCGATGGACGAATTTGTCTGAGAGCTTGTATCACTAATTATAAGACTGGTATAAAGGAAATTAAAGAGTTAGTTTCTCTTCTTCAGCAAGTTTCTTTTTCTAATTAGCACCTTGAAAACAGATCTTCACGACGGCTTGATTTCCATTTTAATGCCCATCAGGAATGGTTTGCCATTCCTGGAAAAGTGCATAGACAGTATTGTCGAGCAGTCGATTTCTAATTGGGAGTTGATCGCTGTGGATGATCGCTCCACCGATGATACAGTAGCCCTTCTCGAGCGTTATGCTGCTCGAGACCCACGGATATCATGGTATCCTAATCCTGGGATTGGCATCATTACCGCGCTTCGAGAAGCTTTTGATCGCAGCCGAGGAGACTACATCACTCGCATGGATGCTGATGATCTCATGACTCCTCACAAGTTGGATAAGCTGAGAGAACGATTGATCAACCGTGGCCCTGGTCATCTCGCCGTTGGACTTGTCCGCTACTTCTCTGTTGATGGTGTAGGACCTGGATATCGTCGCTATGCTGATTGGTTGAATCATCTAACCATGTCTGAGCAAAACTTTGAAGATATCTACCGGGAGTGTGTGATCCCTTCTCCCTGCTGGATGGTGCATCGATCAGACTTGATAAGAAGTGGAGGGTTTGATGCTGACATTTACCCCGAGGACTATGACTTGGCCTTTAGGTTTAGAAGTGTTGGGCTTAAAGTGGTCAAGGTGCCCGAAGTGATTCATATGTGGCGTGACCATCCACATCGGGCATCACGTAACGATCCACACTACAGAGACAATCGATTTTTAGAACTAAAGTTGATGTGGTTTCTTCGTTCAGATTACAATTCTGAACAGACATTAGTCATTTGGGGTGCGGGTCACAAAGGAAAGCTAATAGCTCGATCTCTACAGGACTCGAACATTCCATTTGTTTGGATCACGAATAATGAAAATAAAATAGGACAGGATATCTATGGTGTTCCACTGGCATCGACTGCGGACCACAATTTTGATAGACTTTCTCAAGTCATCATTGCTGTTGCAAATCCTAAAGAACAAGAAATCATCGGAACGTTACTAAAGTCTCATCCAAAGGCTACACCGTTCTATTTCTGCTGACCTATTTTATGGGGAAGTGAATATCTGTAACTAATTCGTGCTCAGGCACCTCGCCAGGAACATTGTAATACGTTTCGAAGGCATCAAGGCTCTTGTTTAATTTGAATTCTTTTCCGCGCTGCATCATGTATTGGGTCGCCCAGGCATTCCCAAGGTGTACATAGGAGCCGATATGACGTATTGTATTCACGTTCGCAGGGGGTATGATACCTGAGATGATGCCTTGAGCTAAAGATGAAGGAACTGACGAAACAGGAATTCCAGCGGTATAAGAGGCAATTTTTTTAACCATGTCCCATTTGTGATAGATCGAAAAGGTTTCTGCGGTTACTTCCACCTGTTGCTCAGTAATGTATGAGGCCAGCCGATCAAAATCAGTGCCCATTTCACTACTTAAATTATCAATTGCGACTGTTTTTTTAATTCCAATGTATGTACATCCTGGATACTGTTGAGTTCCTTCTAAATTAGAATTCGTAGGATCTCAAC
>JBCBIX010000102.1:0-10165 GCA_038523965.1 Bacteroidota bacterium | reverse complement strand
TCTCCAAGAACTGATGGTTGAGTCCCTACGAGGAGAGGGCATCACCTTTCGAACGATACATATCGATCGACATCACGAGGCTGACAACAGTCCTTATCGCAAGCCAGGTGTAGGCATGTTAACTGAATACATCTCTGGTGACTATGACTTGGCGAGATCTTTCGTGATCGGTGATCGGTGGAGCGATACGCACCTGGCTAAGAATCTCGGGGCACAAGGTATCTACCTCAATGAGTACGACGGGATCAGTGCCACATGTCCAGATGAGCTCTCTGGCTCGGTGGCGCTGCAGACAGATCGATGGGCGGAGATCTACGCATATCTCAAGAGGTTACCGCGTCAAGTAAGTGTATCTCGAGTGACCAAAGAGACCAAGATTGGTATCCATCTCAACATAGATGGAAGTGGAGACTCAGACATCCGTACAGGACTCCATTTTTTTGATCACATGCTGGAGCAAATTGCCAAACATGGAGGCATGGATTTGATCATTCATACCGAGGGAGATTTGCATATAGATGAGCATCATACGATCGAGGACACGGCGATAGCTTTTGGAGAGGCCATGAAGGAGGCTATCGCCAACAAGATCGGAATGCAGCGGTATGGGTTTTGTCTTCCGATGGATGATTGTCTGGCGCAGGTGGCTATTGATTTTGGAGGGCGGCCATGGCTTGTCTGGGATGTAGAGTTCACCAGAGAACGTGTCGGTGATATGCCGACAGAGTTAGTGTATCACTTCTTTAAGTCCTTTTCGGATCATGCTGCATGTAATCTGAATATCAAGTGCCAAGGAGACAATGCTCACCACAAGATCGAATCCATATTTAAGGCGTTCGCGCGTGCACTTCGGGACGGGTGCCAGCGTGATGCCATGAGTGATTTCTTGCCAAGTACGAAGGGTGTATTATGATTGCACTTATTGATTATGATGCTGGGAACACCTGCTCTGTGATGAATGCCCTCCGTCGCATTGATGCGGACTTTGTGTTGACTGCTGATCCAGAACTCATTAGATCATCAGAGCGTGTAATTTTTCCTGGAGTGGGGCACGCTGGTGCGGCAATGAGAGCATTGGAGAGGAAAGGCTTAGTCGATGTCATTCGCAACTTATCACAGCCCGTTCTGGGCATATGTGTGGGGATGCAACTCCTTCTCGATTCTTCTGAAGAAGGTGATGTCGCTTGTCTTGGGGTTGTCTCGGGGCGTGTGACCAAGTTTATCCCTGGAGATGGGGTCAAGGTGCCTCATATGGGTTGGAATCAGGTGGTTGATAGCGGAGGAGAATTATTGTTTAGAGGTATTGGTCCTGGGGAGTATTTCTACTTTGTTCATAGTTATTACGTTCCAATTCTTCAAGCTACGATAGGCACAACATCCTACTCGCACGCTTTTTCGGCAGCTGTAAGACACCGTAATTTCTGGGGTGTTCAGTTTCACGCTGAGAAGAGCGGTAGTCTCGGCGAACAGCTCATTCGGAATTTTATAACGATCGAAACTGAAGTTACATGAGGCTGATACCTGCTATAGATGTCATCGACGGCCAATGCGTTCGTCTCACACAGGGTGACTACAACCAACAGAAGGTGTATGATCAAAGCCCTCTTGAGGTGGCTCGAGAGTTAGAGCGATCTGGCTACAAGTATCTGCATATGGTTGATCTTGATGGTGCCAAGTCGAGCGCACCAAAGAACCTGGAAACCCTCAATCGTGTGGCCTTGGATACCAATCTACAGATTGACTTTGGCGGTGGGGTGAAGAGCGAAGAGAGTCTACTTCAGGCGTTGCGTTCGGGGGCATCCCAGATCAACATCGGCAGTCTCGCTGTGCGAAATCCCACACTGGTTAAGTTTTGGATCATGAGGTACAGCAGTGATAAGGTCATCATCGGTGCGGATGTCAAAGAAGAGATGGTGGCGCTGCATGGATGGACCGAGACTTCTACTTTTCATGTTTTTGACTTTATCAATGACTATGTGGATGCAGGCGCGACGTATTTCGTGTGCACAGACATCGCAAAGGATGGGATGATGCAGGGTTCATCCGTGGCCTTATATGATCGGATTTTGGATCAATTTCCGAACATAAAACTCATCGCGAGTGGTGGTGTCACAACCATCGATGAGATAAAAACACTTGAGTCAATTGGAGTAGATGGAGTCATTATCGGTAAGGCATTCTATGAAGGCTTACTTGATCTAATCGAGCTCCAAAGAGTATTTCCACAGTCTGTAGAAGTGTAAGCCTATCATGGTTACGAAACGAATCATCCCTTGTCTTGATATCAAGAATGGCCGCACTGTGAAAGGGGTCAACTTTGTCAATCTACGCGATGCAGGGGATCCAGTCGAGTTGGCTGCCCAGTATGCCACAGAGGGTGCTGATGAGCTGGTATTCTTGGATATCTCGGCGACCATAGAAGAGCGCGAGACGATTTATGAACTCGTCAGAAGAGTAGCAGAGAATGTGAATATTCCATTTACCGTGGGGGGAGGGATTAGCAGCGTAGATAAGGTGTCTCGTCTACTACAAAATGGAGCAGATAAGGTGAGTGTGAATAGTGCTGTGGTGCGACGACCCGAAGTCGCGACAGAAATCGCCGCGGAGTTTGGTGTTCAGGTTCTTGTGGTGGCAATCGATGGACGGCAGGTAGATGGAAGATGGCTGGTGCACACCCATGGTGGTACCCGTCCAACTGATCTTGATGTCTTTGACTGGGCCTATAAGATGCAGGAAATGGGAGCGGGAGAAATCCTATTCACCTCTATGGATCATGATGGTACCAAGCAAGGGTTCGCCTGCGAGGCGTTGGCTAAAATGAGCGATATGTTGACCATTCCTGTTATCGCTTCCGGGGGGGCGGGCTCTGAGGAACACTTCATGGATGCATTTACAGTAGGGAAGGCAGATGCAGCATTGGCGGCAAGTATTTTTCATTTTGGAGAGATTCCAATCCCAAGTCTCAAGTCTTACTTGCGCGAGAAAGATATCTTCATCCGATAGCCGAAGCGGAGCCAAGAAGTTAATACGGATAAGGCGTAATGGCGGAGATTAGATAAAGTCGTTCTTAATGAGAACTATTCGTCCTCACCAACGAATTTGGTCACTTTGTAACAGCCAGTGCAGTTGAGCTCCGTGAAGGAAAGGACCTGCTTTTCATTCAGGATAGTGAGGATCTCTTCATATGGACGATCGAGATCAATCATGACAGTGGCGTCACCATCAAAATCGGTATAAGGAGAGCTAATCACGCGCCATGAAGAGGCTTTCATCAGGTGGTCCAAGACGTCGATCACTGTATGTGGCTCACCGTCATATATTACTTCTTCCTCTTCTATGATGCGCTCAAACCCACCATCTCTAAATCCTGCAGATTCGATGGCAGATAGAACGATACTGACATCTTCCTCCTCTACACTAAATGCTCGTATGCTTCCTTCTGTGATGGTCACCACTTTGTCAAAATCAGGATGATCCTCCACTCGAAATCCAGTGCCAAGTGCTGTTATTCCAATTAGATTATCTGCGGTTACCGTGAAAGGCTTCTCTTCCATGGGTGCTATTTCGAAAGATCCCGTTCCGCTAAGTTTCACATCTCTGCTATTCACACGATCCACATCGACGAAGTACGTTAGCTCACTTCCTTTATTCATTCGCACTTCCGTGCCATCACTCAAGGTGATGAATTCGTCTTGTGTGGATGCTATGAGTGTAGCAGTCGTGGGCTTGGGTTGGTTGATCCAAACCAAGGCGCCAACTAACAAGACTGCACATGCGGCTGCGGCGTACCTCATCCATAATGGGAAGACGGAACGTGACTCCTCTCGCTCAGGCTTCATGGTTACGACCTGACCAGTAGGAGACAGCTGAGATGGGGTCGATGCAGGCACTTTGGTCGGCGAGGCGGGGGTCGGAGTATTTTTCGGGCTCTTAGAGAAAGGGACCGTAGTCAACGCCTTGCTAAATGCTTCAAAAGCCTCAGAAGGGTCTATTCTTTTGTAATCTCGTATTCCATCAAGGGCGCCGCCTATCGACTTGTATTGGTCTATGACCGATGCGTTATCAGATGATACCGCCGCCCAGTCGCTGATTTTCTTCTTCGTCTTGTAGTCTGCGGTATGATCGACCAATTGAAGAACATCGTAGTCCGACAGACCTGGTGAAACTTTCGATTGGAAGGTGAGCCACTCTGTAGAGACATCGAATGTGCGATGACCAGCTAAGTCAGTAGCTGCAGACTGAATCCGTTGGATCGCCTCGTAGTCTTGTTGGTGCTTAGGATCTGAGCTGAGCCACTTGCTCACCTTATTCGCCTCTTCAGAAGAGAGTTTCCCCTGAGAGTAGCGTAACAGATCTATTTCGTTCACCTTAGACATATCAATGTGTAGACGATGTTCGATGGTAATCACACATCTTTTCTATGCGTTTTTACCCAAACAACTCCTCATTATCCTTCAATTCTTCACGAAGTAGGAACAAACTTCGCGCCACGTTATCCTCGACAGCTCGTTTCGAGATATTCATAAAGGAGGCGATCTCACTGTAAGTTAGACCCTCGAACTTGCTGAGACTGAAGATCTTCTTCATTTTTGGCTTCAAATTGTCAACTGCTTTCAAAATTTCCTCTCGAAGCAGATATGGATCCAAGTCCTTTGGATTTTCTACGAGGGCGTCGACTGAAATGGAGTTTCTGTACTCTTCTAACTTCTTGTCAGTGCGGATGCCATCGATCATTCGGTTACGCACAGTGGAGTAGAGATAGTTTTTGATTGATGAAGTGATCGTAATGTCCTCTTTGTTTTCCCAAATCTTCATAAAGGCACCCTGGACGATCTCTCGGCTGCCTTCCCAATTGTTAATGTAACTATTCACATAGTTGCATAATGGGCCGAAGTAGGCCTTGAAGACTTCCTCAAAATTGGCGGATGTGATTTCAGTTTCGTTTTTCACGGTATAGTTAGGGCAGTTGAGATATTATTACCGTCTCAGTCAGATTGATGAGGCGACAGACAAAACTAATGATTCGTGATTGGCTGCCCTAAATCCTTACAGAAGGATGAAGGCTCCGCGCACATACTAAACAACCGAACCATGGCACATACTGAATATTGGGACGGATGCGACGCGTATCTCTGTGACCCAGAGTTGGCACAGGCATTTCACATGGCTCGAACACTTGGTATGCCACTGTTGATAGAGGGAGAGCCAGGTACCGGAAAGACAGAGTTACCCCTGCAGTATAGCCAGGACCGTGAGTTACCGCTGTTTGTATATCCGGTCGGTTCTAAAAGCTCAGTAGAGCAATTAGTAGCTCGATTTGATCATGTCAAATATCTCCGCGATAGTCAGGTCGAAGTGCTCAATGCTCAACGCGAAGATAAAGGCCTCCAGAATCCACTCAGCACTGGTGGCCGAAGTACGGATCAATTAGCCGACTATGTGGTCAAAGGTCCGGCGGCCAAGTCCTACGCATCTCCGCACTCGGTGTTATTGATCGATGAGATAGACAAGGCACCACGTGAGTTTCCTAATGATCTGCTTTATGCGCTAAGTCACCGGAGATTTATTATGCCCGAGTCTGGAGAAGTGATCGAGTGCTCCTCAGAAGACATGCCAGCGATCGTCATCACATCTAATCGCGAACAGGAACTACCCACTGCATTCAAAGGGAGGTGTATTTATCATTACATCAACTTCCCCTCACCAGAGACCATGAAATTGATCATCGCAAAACATCACAAACAGTCGAATACGAAAGTAGTGGATCGTGCGATCGAGGTCTTTTATCAATTACGCCAACTCGGTCTCGAGAGAGCCCCATCCACGCGAGAGTTGCTGAATTGGCTGAAGTACATGAATCGATATCCAGAAGAAGAAGCTATTGAACAGATCTCACAACTTGGGGGTCTCGGCGCATTAATTAAAACCCAGGATGACCTTCGTCGTGTCGAACGAAATATGGGTACAGGTCCGGTGAACCAACGCTACTAAGATGTTCGAGAGCTTCCCAGAGACTTGTCGGAACTATGGTGTCAATGCAGATGTCCGCGCCCTGCTGACTTTACGGCGAGGTATGGAAGCAGGACTTGTACATACACTTGGGGACCTCTATGCATTTTTTAAAGGGGTAATTGTCAAAGATCCTGAGCAGATCGGTCCCTATAGTCAAGCCTTCTATGACTACTTCGTCGGTATCGAAGTGGGCAAAGGAGAACGACTGAGTGATGCGATCAATAGGAGCGATGCATTTCGAGATTGGTTGGACGATTTTTTTCAGGGCAATGATGAGCGTCGTCAACTCTCTCCAGATGAATTGATCGATCGTTTTCTCGATGAGATTCACATGACTACCTATGACATCCAAAAGGTGCTGGATGGGGAGACGATTCTGGCTGAGGATAATCCACAGATGTCTGATCGTGAGGGCGGAAATGCTGATCAGGCTGGAGAGCGGCTCGTCGATCGGGCGGCCGACTATCGTTTCGTCGATTTGGAAGAGCTGCGAGAGCGCATGGAACGTGTTTTGGAGCAGCAGATGACTAAACATGAAGGTGGATCGCACTGGATAGGTACTGGTGGAATCTCACCTTATGGACACTCTGGAGCAGCTTTAGGCGGTATTCGAACTGGTGGGAGCGGGGGTGGACGCATGGCACGAGAAGTCATCGATAATCCGAATTACTATCCAGTTGATATCGATGCTAACATCAATGATGACAATGTTGATGCCGCTTTGGCTTCGCTAAAGGGAATCCTCCAGGAAACAAATGACCGATATCTCGACATCCCTCTGACAGTCAAAGAAGGAGTTGCCCAAGGTGGTCTTTTCTTGCCCGTAGAGCTTGACAAAACTGAAGATCGACTTCAAGTCATGCTTCTCATCGATAACGGCGGCTACTCTATGGATTACCATATCCGACCAGTTCAGTCACTTTTCAAAAAGATGAAAACGCGTTATGCTCACGATCTGGAGACCTACTACTTCCACAACACGATCTATGGCAGTGTCTATGAGGATGTCCGGCGCACCAGAGCGGTTCCGATCGAGCGACTATTGGCTAAGGAGAGTACCTATCGGGTGTTCGTAATCGGTGATGCTGCGATGGCACCATATGAATTCAATGAACAGAGCATGCTCTCCTGGGGTCGGCTTCAAGAGAAGTTTACCAAGATGGCTTGGCTTAATCCCATTCAGTCTAAGTATTGGTCTGTTACCTGGACCACTACTATGATCCGGCGGATAGTCTCGATGTACGAGATGACTCCTCGCGGCATTGCCCAGGCCATCGAGGAGATGAATCGCAACTCAAAGATTTAAGCAAGTCTTACGATCCTTTTATCAAGCCATTAACTCAATTGGATTGGGTTATTGAGTCTTTAGAATAGAAGGTTTTTCAGTAGATATCGACGCCCAAGTCGATTAGGACCGTTTCGCAAAGGTTGAGGCGGTCCTTTTTAATTTTATAGAGGAGAGGTTTTCATAAGTTTATAAATAGACTTCAGACTAATTAGACCTCAGGTTAGAAGCATGAGACATACGTTTCAACCATCGCACCGCCGAATCAAATGCTGGTTTCTTGTACATCGTACTATGTCCCATCTCGGGAAATGAAATGTACTCGAATGGTTTCCTCTCAGCTTGATAGACATCAAGGTAGTCGATACATATTTGGACAGGTACCTGAATGTCTTGCTCTCCAAATATCCAAAGACCAGGGATCGAAAGTTCGCGTAGTGTTTCACGCGGATCGGTATCTGTGAACTCATAGCGATCTGGATCGGAGAAGGTATGCTCTCTTGCGTCGGCATCCGTGTGGTGCTCCCAAAAATCAGATCTACCATCCGTGTAAAATTGGAATCGAAGTTGCTCTTTGGCAGTGACTAATGGACAGCTGAATAGCACCATTAGCTCTACTTCTTGATTTAGTGAAGCGGCCAATGGAATGATCCAGCCTGCTTGACTCGCCCCCATCAGACCTAACTGAAGTGTTGGAAAGTGACTATGCATCATATCGATGGCAGAACTCGCATCCTGTGCTAATACTCTTAGGTTGGTCGAGTCCACGTTATTCGTTCCAACTTCTGGCCCGACATAGACACCGCCAGACGCTGCGATGCCTCGCTTATCATATGTGAGGACAGCGATCTGCTCATGCGCTAACATCTCGGCCAATTGGGACAGTCGCGGCTCCTGACCTGATCCGTGAACCAAAACGATACCCATGATCGGATCGGAGGGTTTGTATATGGTTCCCGCCAGATGAATGGTGCCACTTGGGAAAGTTATCTCCTCTGTTTGGAATGTTGTCGAATGCCGACTCGCTAACTGATTGATGATAGTTAGCATAAGGATGTTCAAAATAAAGGTTCTCATGACAGAGGCTTTTAATTGTAGTCCATGACAATCGCCAAATTTCTGCCTTTCAGCTTCATGAAAGATCAGTTTTAGATGAATTACAAACGTGACAAGACTAATCAGAACGTGTGCTACTGTACTAAGTAAATAGGAGAGTGACCGCCATCGTTAGCATTAGCACATTCTCGATGATGGTGGCTTCTGTCATTGGCAGTTGAAGCACGGTGCCAAGACAAGCGCAGCGAATTGATTTTTTATTGAGGATAGTCCTGGTTACGCCAATCGTGGTGATACCTAATATAATAATGGTCGCGATGAGTGCTATCTGGATCTGATAGCGAAATAGAAAAAGTAGGCCGAGGCCTGTTTCTAAAAATGGGTAGATCCAGGCGTATTTTGGAATCTGTTTGGCAAATGGATCATACATGCGAAACGACTCCGGGAAGCCCTTCAGATCGAGCATTTTGAAAAAGCTAAATACGATGTAGAAGAGTCCCATGAAATCCAACATGGCTTCACGCCCGTCCCAATTGTCATAGTTGATGAGGATGCTGGCTGTAGCGATGTAGAACAAGATGAGGATGAGTGGCCGTAACTGCATCCATTTACTTGGGTCCTTAGATCCTGATTTTTCAATCGTGACCGTATCGCTTGCTGCATGAAGCTCCGATAGACTGTACTTCTTCGGAAGAGCGAGCCGTAGGTTGTTGGTAGTGATGACTCGAGTCATGTGGAGGTTCACCTCTTTTCTGTCCAGGTCGACGGTGGCCTTGGTTATTCCATCTATGCGTTGCAGATGATCTTCTACCGCTGCTTTGCAGTTTTGACATGTCATTCCTTCGACGGTGTAGGCCTTTATCATTGCGTTGAAGATAATTGAGAATCGGTTGCCAAAGAATCATGTAGGGAGTGAAGGAATTTTTCACAGTACTCACCTTCACATACTTGTAGACCATTCATTCAGGCCTATTCTATTTGTCGAGGTAGTTCCTCATCGATGGATGCGATCGCAGCTTCCATAACCTCAGAAAAACCCATGGACGTACTGATGGCTGCAGTAGTCCAGCCCAGATAATTTCTAATATTAAAATGCAAGTCGTAATCATCAAATATTTGGTCTAACGGATACGAGCCTGTTTCTCGGAGATAGGATCGCATGGCCAGCTGAATCTCCTCAGCCATAATTCTATCTGCCCCTTCGGTAGCCACCTTGACACCGGCGACGCGGTCCTCAAATTCTGCAATGCACAACTTTATGGAAGGATTAGAAATCAGATCAAGCTTCCCAGAGTAGATGATCGACTTGATATTCCCAATGCGGGGAAAGAACATGACGTAGGATGGAAGAGATCCGATTAGCGAATCAACGCGACTACCATCTGACGGGGCGATCGTAACTCGGTACGGCGATACTTGTGCCAGGATGGAAGAGATTTGATCAGGATCGAGTACGTCGCGGCCGCTTTGGAAAGAGGGTAGGAGTGCGTAGCATACTTGCAGCGAGAGGTTTCGATCGTTAATGAGGTCGTCCAGTTCGGCCTTGTTGGTCACGAGTTCCTGCCTTAGTTCGCGAAGGATCTTTCGCTCGAGTGATTGATTTTTGGCTGTTTCGTTCCAGTTACTAATCTGCAATGCGATTAGAATTCCGATGACCACCAAGACAATTTCACCAACGGCATAGAGCAGATATTTTTTGGCGGCCTTGTTGCCGATTTGTTTGAGGCGTATCTGACGAAGTAATCGGGTCATAATAGTATTACTTGGCAGAGTGATTAGTGCGTTAGTCGTTCTGCTATCGGCTGCACAAGG
>JBCBIX010000101.1:0-10371 GCA_038523965.1 Bacteroidota bacterium | reverse complement strand
GAGGTTACGAAACGGAAGCTTGGCCCCGGAATGAAATGAGGAGCGAATCTGGAGTCTGCACGCTGTTCGAGTATCGAAGAGGGCTGCAGCGGTGAGTACTCTTGTTCGAGCCATTGGCATGGCTCGTGGCATTACAGTCGGGAGGCGCTTCAGCGGGTAGCTACACTAAGATAGTGGATTAGCAAATCTGACGACATTGTGTCCACCGGATAATCTTATACCTATGGCCCTACAGATCGATCGTTCCGACCTCATCAGCATAATGGCACTGATCATTAGTCTTGGTGCATTTGGTGTAGCCATCTATGAGGCGAATATCATGAGTGCCCAACAACGGATCATGCAAGAACAACAACAGGCATCAGTGTGGCCCCATATCGAAGTCGATCGGCGCTATAAAATTGATCCAGAGGTTGCACGAATGGAGCTTGTCATTCGTAACAAGGGAGTTGGCCCTGCTTTGATAAGTAATCTCCAATATTACATCGGTGAGTCTATTGTCCCAGATATGGCCACTGCACAGATGCTCATCAGCGAAATATTGGATGACAGCGATGGAGTTTTGACAACTATAAACAGTTTTTCGGGCGTTCTTGCTCCTGGTGAAGAGATGTCCGTAGCGCAGATCATTGGAACGGGAAGTGGCAAGTCCAAAATCGCCACTCTCCTTTCTAAGCAGTGGTTGCAACTCTGCTATTGTTCGGTATATGGCACATGTTGGCAACTGTCGAATGATGAACGGAATGCTGGTGGATGTCAAGAATTGGAGCTGTGACGATCATCTAATCTGCAATTCACCATCTCTAATCTGCACTCCACCGTATTGTCGTAGGATCTACGAATGAAGTAAGATCACCTTGTTGGTACACCAACTTTGTATCAACACATGAAAACTTGCTTACTCCTTATCTCGGTTCTACTATCTGCGCAGCTATGTATCGCCCAGCTTGGTGTTATAAAAGGCACCGTTATCGATCAACAGTCCGAAATTCCGCTAATCGGTGCGACTGTTGAGTTGCTCACTGTAGATCCAATAACAGGGGCAACAACCGATCTCGATGGCGATTTTGTTTTGACTGAGGTGCCTACTGGACGTCAGATCATAAGAGTCTCTTACCTGGGATATGAAAGTTTGACTTTGCCAAACATCGATGTCTCTGCTGGAAAGGATGTTGTTCTGGAGCTCCAGCTACAAGAGAGTTTAAATCAGATAGATGAGGTCGTTATTACAGCCAAAGCCATCAAGGACCAGGCTCAAAACGAAATGGCAAGCATATCTGCGCGTCAATTCAGCTTAGAGGAGGTCAATAGATATTCAGGCGGGCGCAATGATATCGCACGCTTAGCAGCCAACTTCGCGGGTGTAGCTACTCCAGATGACAGTCGAAATGATATCGTCATCAGAGGAAATAGTCCGACCGGAGTTCTCTGGAGGTTAGAAGGTATTCCGATCCCAAGCCCTAATCACTTCTCGACCTTGGGAACAACTGGGGCACCCGTAAGTGCCGTGAATCCTAATATTCTACGCAACTCTGATTTTATCACCTCAGCATTTCCAGCAGAATACGGCAATGCACTTGCAGGAGTCTTCGACCTCGGATTCCGAAATGGGAACAAAGATCGCACCGAGTATACGTTCCAAGTGTCAGCATTCAGTGGATTCGAGGGGATGATCGAAGGGCCGCTTAACAAGCGCGGCGGCTCTTATCTGGTGGCGGGGAGATACTCTTTTGTCGGAATCGTTGGAGCAGGATCTACTGCAGCAGTACCAAACTACCAGGATGTGTCCTTCAAGGTAGATCTCGGGCAGACCGACATCGGGCGGTTTACGCTGTTTGGGATTGGTGGCGTATCCAGCATTGATTTTTTAGGAGATGAGATAGACGAGACAGATTTGTTTGCTGCGGAGGACGAGGACGCTTTTTATACTGGGCAGTTTGGAGTGGTTGGGCTTAAGCATAACCTACTGCTGAATGATCGCACCTATCTCAGAACTGTCGTGGGTGCATCGCTTAGAGGCAATGACTTTCAACAGGATCGCTATTTCAACTTTGATCAACCAGACGAGGTCAAACTTCGTGTTGTTGATGCTGATAATCGAGAAGAAAGATTCACCGTCTCCTCATATCTAAACACTAAGATGAGCGCGAAGCAAACGATTCGAGCTGGCGTGCTCTATGAGCAGTTTGGGACAGACGCCTTTTTAGATGATCGTCAGGATGCTCCAGATCTTAACGGAGATGGTGAGCCAGATTGGTTTACTGTGTATGACTTTGATGGAAGCTTTGGTATCATACAGCCGTATGTCCAGACTAAATATCGGCTATCAGAGCGGCTAACCATTTTGGCAGGTCTGCATGGACAGTACTCGACGCTTAATGAACAGTTTGCGCTCGAACCACGAGGTTCATTATCATATGCTTTAGATGATCGAAACAAGCTGACACTCGGCTATGGTATCCATAATCAGAATGCCCCTTTGCCCATTCTTTTTCTCAATGAGGATCAAGGAGGTGAATTGGTGAGGACCAACGAAGACCTTGATTTTGTAAGAGCTCAGCACATTGTCTTGGGGTATGACCTAAAGTTGGCTAACGACTGGCGACTGAAGACAGAATTCTATCATCAGGAGCTTGATCGAGTCCCTGTCGAGTCGACGGCCACGAGCTATTCGACGCTTACCGAAGGGGCGGATTTTGTTTTCTCGGATGATAAAACCTCACTCGTTAACGAGGGAACTGGATTTAATCGAGGAGTGGAGATCACCTTGGAAAAATTCTATAGTAATGGCTTCCATATGTTGGCAACGGGCTCGTTTTTCGAAAGCAAGTACACTGGTAGCGATGGTGTGGAGCGCAGCACCCCTTTTGATAATGGATACGTGGTGAATGTGCTCGCAGGTCGCGAGTGGACCATCGGTAGAGATAAGAACAGAGCCTTACTTCTCGATACCAAGTTGACCACTGCTGGCGGTAGTTGGTACACTCCAGTTGACTTAGAGGCGTCGCGACTGGCAGGTTTCGAACAGCTCATCGAGGATGTGGCTTATACGCTGCAGTATCCAGGCTACTTCCGCTGGGATGTCAAGATGGGTATCAAGATCAACAGTAAAAAGCGTCGATTGTCACATCAGTTTTTCTTTGAATTTCAGAATCTGACAAATCGACAAAATGTCTTTGTCAGACAGTATAATCGGCAGACGAACAATGTAGATGAGATCAATCAGATTGGCTTCTTCCCAGACTTCTTATATCGGGTTCAGTTCTGATGAGGTATTGGTCCCTGAGGTATCTTGCATAGGATGGAGCGACAGATAAATCCATACCTGGCCTTTGACGATCGCAAGTTTATTGTGATCGGTGCGCCGTTGATTGCCTTCTTGATACCGGTCATCTTTTTTGGGATGGATTTATCTGCCTATCTGAGCACCTTTCCGACTAAGTATCCGCAGAGTTTGGCTTTTTGCATCACCTTTTGGTTGCTTAATCGGGAGACCATGCTTCGCTTCAGAAGACACTATGATGCCTTTGCGTCAACAGGGCGGAGGATGGCTGTTCAGTTTCTTTTTGTGCTGATCATGGTGCCAGTTGTAAGTGTTCTACTGTCGATGCTGCTCCAGGCAGTCTTCGTGGTCTGTCGAATTGAGAGCCCATATCAACCAAAGCTCTACCAAGCCCTTGCGGCCACGTATTTTTTGACTCTCTTGATCTGGGCCATTTATGAGTCGATTTACTTCTTTCATATGTATCGTGAGGCTATCCGTGAGAAGGATCGTATCCAGATGAATCATATCCAGGGACAACTCGATAACCTCCGGAATCAGATTAATCCGCACTTTCTTTTTAATAGTCTCAATACGCTGATGAGTCTTATCCCAACGGATACAGCCTCTGCGATGAGCTACCTCAGTAAGCTGTCCAAGTTCTATCGATACACGGTGTCTAATCAAGAAGAAACACTGGTTCCACTTCGCGAGGAACTCGAGAATGTCGGCCTGTATGTAGAGTTGTTGCAGGAGCGATTTAAAGAGGGAATTGATGTGTCGGTCCAGATACCCTCATATACCGAGGCAGATGTTCTGCCACTATGCCTCCAGTTACTGATCGAGAATGCCGTGAAACATAACATCGTCTCTTCTAAGCGACCACTTTGTGTGGACATAACCTTGGAGGATGATGGTCAGTATATCCAGGTTGCAAATAACAAGCAGCTTAAGATTCGTGAAGTCAGCTCTACGGGTATGGGACTGCGCAATATCCAAGAGCGAGTTGCCTTCTTCTCAGAGCTGCCTGTACTGATCATGGACGAGCAAAACCAATTTTCGGTGGCCATACCACTCATCTACAAGCCAGTAGCCCATGAACGTGCTCATCATTGAGGATGAGGTAAATGCATTTACTTACCTCTGGGGATGTATCGTCCAGCTAAGACCTCAGGCGAAGCTCCTGTCGCACGTAGAGAGTGTGGAGGATGCCGTGAATTGGTTAGATCAAGGGGAGGCGCCAGATCTGATCTTCATGGATATCCAGCTTTCTGACGGCCATAGCTTTGAGATCTTCGATCATATCGAGGTAGAGTCGCCCATCATCTTCGCAACAGCCTATGATGAGTACGCCATCAATGCATTCAAGGTGAACAGTATCGACTATTTGCTCAAACCAATTCATATCGATGATCTCGAGCGTGCGATCACCAAGTATGAACGGCGAATGAGTGGTGGAGCTAAGGTGATCTCAGATCAGTTTACTGAGATCTTTGGTCACCTGAATAGGCAAAAGAAGCAACGATGTCTGGTCAAAAAAGGCAAACACTATGAATTCATAGATATCGCAGACATATCGTACGTGGCATCAGACGACGGACTGACATTCATCTATACACGTGATGGTCATCGTCATCTTTACAATACCACGGTAGAAGCACTCATGGCATCTCTCGATGAGAAGCAATTCTTTCAGATAAACAGACGGCAGATCATCAACATCGATGTGATCCACAAGGTGCATCCCTACTTTAATCAGCGCATGAAGATCGATCTTCAGCAACTGAAGACCACAGATGAATTCATCGTCAGTAGGTCGAAATTATCTGCCTTTAAGTCGTGGATGGATTCGTGAAGTCCGACAGGACGCTTTGCTTCGACATAAGAATCATACATCACCACAATGAAGATCTCCTCAAAGGCGGCCACTAATCTCGGTATCGCAGCGAGCTATTTGTTCCTCATGGGTTTCCTGGTAGCCATGGATACGCCACAGGATGATCTGTTGGTGATATTCATACTGTTTTCTTCGATCGCTGCCGCCACAATGTGGACATCCGACGATAGATGTCGTGACTCTACTGGATCAAGTCAAAAAAGAGGCTGACATAAGCACTGA
Source organism: Bacteroidota bacterium (assembly GCA_038523965.1). Classification (GTDB taxonomy): domain Bacteria; phylum Bacteroidota; class Bacteroidia; order Chitinophagales; family Saprospiraceae; genus JAJRXG01. The sequence goes on along the minus strand of JBCBIX010000101.1, from coordinate 4,990 downwards.
TTTGCACTAAGTCTATAGCGTGACCGAGTTGCCGACTCATAGGCATTCATAGTTCCGATACCCATTCGTACTCGATGTTTGGGAACTAAAACGTATTAATCAATGTTTAAACATTGAAATTGAATTACTCATAAAGAGGTTGAGCTGGTTATCACCATACAAGGTTCACATCCAGACTTGATCTCGTCATATCACAACTTCACAGCCATGAAATCAGTATTTCATCAAGCAGACACCAGGGGCCTCGCAAATCATGGGTGGCTTCAAAGTCGACACACATTTTCGTTTGCGAATTATCGCAATGCCGAGCGCATGAACTTCGGGGTCCTACGTGTACTTAATGATGACATCGTTGCCCCAGGTCGCGGCTTCGATCGCCATCGTCATGATAACATGGAGATCATCTCCATTCCTTTAGCCGGAGATCTCGAGCATAAGGACAGTATGGACAATATCGCAACCATACGCCAAGGAGATATCCAAGTCATGAGTGCCGGAACAGGGGTGTACCACAGCGAGTACAATCGCAATCACAACCAAGAAGTCAAGTTTTTACAGATCTGGATGTTTCCAAACAAGCGGAATGTGGAGCCGCGCTACGATCAGATCACTCTGGATGAGACGACTAAACAAGCAGGGCTCCATCAGATCCTCTCACCTCATGCTGATGATGATGGTGTATGGGTGCATCAGAACGCTTGGTTTCATCTTGGCACTTTCGGTGATGGAGATACCCAGCAGTATCAACTGAAAGATCCAGCTAATGGTGTCTACACCTTTGTCCTTGAAGGAGACGTCGTGATGGCTGGGCACGCCTTAGCCACACGTGACGGATTCGGCGTATGGGATACACCTGAGTTAACTATCTCAGCGACCAGCGATGCTCGAATTCTTATGATGGAGGTACCAATGACTATATGAGCCTGATCGGAGGATAAATGCTTCGGGAGGAGGGTCAAAAAGGGCTGGTGCGTTGGCATCAGCCCTTTTTTTGATTCATGAGGTACGGTTCAGCACCCCTTTTAGACCATTCGACTGGTGAAGGGTAAGAACTCTTCGTCCCAGTGACGATAGTAGACCGTCCAGCAATCATCGCTGGCTATCGCATGTAATGACCCTCAACTTTATGAACATATAGGATGTCGATCTGATCCATGGATACGATGTAAAACCACCCCATCGGGTAGTATTTGCAAGCAAGACGAGGGTCTATGTTCGCATCATATCGATCATTAATTAGTCATCAAAACTTATGCATCATGTCAAATTTCAAATTTCTTTCAATCCTGACCTTTAGCCTCTTCCTTTCGCTGCAAGTCTCAGGTCAGGCTGTTGCTGCGCTCACTTCATCCGTATCAACTACCAGCGAGACTGTCGTTGCCACAGAGGCGGAAGCTACTGACTTCACCGCTGTCAGCCAGTTACAACGTCATCTTCAAGATCACTTCGTAATTCCATCAGACCTTATGGACTATCGCAATTCCTTTATCACCACGGTTTCGGTGAGAGTAGATCAGGATGGCCAAGTTGTGCAGGTAAATACTCCTTCATCAGAGATTTCTGTGAATCGAGCTCTCCAGAAGGCATTCAGTTCTCTGCCTAAGGTCAATCCCATTGTACTTCGAGGACAAAGAGTGCCTCGGACCATCCAAATACCTCTTCGCATTCAAGAATAATGGTTTCATTCCCCTTGACGGGTTATTCTGTCATGACGTCATATCTACAGCGATAAGTCCGTGCAGATGCGTCCGCAAGGGGAATGATTCTATTATCCTGACCCGCTAATTCGAACTGATTTTCATTCTTGACGAATTTGATCGTCGTGTATTTGTATGGAGTGGTAAAGGTCACCTGCCCTGTGTAGATGCCATCACCATCCTGGTCAGATAGCGGTGTATTCTGATCCCAGCTGAGTGGATCGTCATCACCTCTGACAGAGAGCGAGGTGATATTCGTAATGCCTGTAGTATCAACCTCGAAGGTGATGGTCCGAGCAACGCGTTTCTGAACGCATGCCGACGACATCAATATGACCGCGAGAAGTATAATCAATGAGGGTTTCATTCGTCAGTGGATTTAGTGAAGTAGGTGATCAAATGGTCTACACCAAACCGTCCACTTCCGAGGACGAGGTGAAAAAGTGCAACCCACAGGAAGCCCATGGCAGGCAGCATGTTCCAAATACCCGCGTCCCACTTCTGCATGAAAATGGCTACCAGCATCGTACACATGATTAAAAAAGCAGAAACCCGCGTCAGCAGCCCAGAGGCCAGAAATAATCCTCCAATGGCCTCACTAAAGGCACCCATCCAGGCAAAAAACCCTGGGAATAGTGCGAATATCCCGCCATACTCGGCTACGTCCTCAGGAAACCAATACACCACTTCGAATAACCGAAGATTGCGATAGTCGTCTGTCCACGGCATCCCAAACTTGTCAGAGCCAAACATTAGGGCAAGTAGAAGTCCACAGATGATACGAGGCATAGCGAAGAGAAGATCGCCAAACCAAGAGGATTGCTTAGTAGGGGAGATTACAGATAGTAGTAACCCTTTCATTATTTCGAGCTGAATAGGTTAACAGTCTTTCCCTCGTCTTCTGCGGTCAACTCGATCAATTTTCGACGCCCCAGAGTTGACGTTCTGAACACTTTGGTTCCAATCGTCCAGCGTTCTTTCTTGACTTGATTTGGACGCATGGGAAAACCGTAGCTAAAGAATTTGCCCTCGGGCTTTGGCCCTCTTACGTATGCCTGCAGTCTTTGGTCGGAATTGTTCTTGATCTTGACGGTGATGTAGCGTGTTTTAGGCTTCTTTTTTTCATTGATCTGAGTGGGTGTACCCAGTATGCTGCCGTTCGTTGTTTTGACCTTCACCTCTGGCTCACCGGCCTCATAGGTTAGCGTGCCACCGTCAGTCATTTTTCCAGTGATTCGTGCAGGCTCATTCAGAAGGACCGCACTCGGACCCCATAGGTTGACATCGACAGATTCTGCACGAAGTTCACGAGCGTCGATCGTGCCAAGTTCTCCGCCGATATTGATGGATTGGACAGTTCCTTCCAGGATGATGTCGCCGACTAAGCCCATCACACTGAATTCTTTCCGATCCAGATTCACGATCCGAGTCACGTCGTGAGTGCCTTGGATGAATTGTTCTATCAGAGGTGCGCTTATTCGGATCATAGCATCATTACTTGTTTCGATCCATCTCAGCTGGCCCAGATCCAATCGACCATCTACAACCTCCATATCGACATGCTTGATTAGATTCTCGTCCATGGTGAGTGTTATCTCCTCGGTAGATGCCCCAGCATCCACTGTGATATCAGCATATAGGCTGATCTCAAGCTGTCGGACATCTTTAAGAGGAAAAGTCCTGGTAACGATGTTTTTGTTTCCATTGATCTGACCAAAGACAGTAGAGCCAAGGGCCATTGTGAGAAAGAGGACTAAAGATTTCATGAGTATTCGTTTATGATTTTTTTGAGAATGAAATGAATACTCCAAATGTGCTACTGCACCATGCCCTGTTGCGACTTAGATCCCTCTGGGACGTCTCAAATCATAGTTTAGGACGCCTCAGGCCGCAGTGAGGCCCTGTATTCGCTTGGTGATTGGTCAGTTAGCCTCTTGAATACTCGATTGAACGTCGCCTTGCTATTAAATCCACTTTCTAAGGCAATAGCCACCAGCGATAGATGAGACATGGAGTCATCTTGGAGATAGGTTTTCACTCGTTCGACTCGATAAGAATTGATAAACTCATTGAAGTTGACACCGATACCATTATTAATAGCTTCGGAAGTATCGTGTGTCGAAAGACCAGTATCGGAGGATAGATCCTTGAGCGAGTACTCAGGGTTCAGATAAGCCTCAGAGCTAACCATGTAATCTTCGAGCCGTTTTACCTGTCGGTCGTAAGAGGTTCTGACGTTTTGGACCGGGCGCACTGCTTGGGTAGGCACATCCATGGTCAGAGTGTACAAGCCGTCCATATCGGTGAAGTAGGCCTTGATACCGACATAGACGATCGCTATCGAAAAAAAGAGCTGAGTCCACCAGCGATGGATGTAGTCAAGATTTGTGATGTAAGAATCCACGATGTCAACACCGAGGCCATATGTAAACAGTAAGACGTAGAGCACGAGGAAGTTGCGAAGCCACCTCAGTTCAATCCGATAGAGATTCGAGAAGTACTGCCGTATTCGACTATTGTATTGGATAAATAGTTGGATCGCAAATGAGAGATAGATGACCTTAGAGATATAGCTCAAGAAGGCCAGAAAAGGGTCCACATAGACTTCATGAATATTGGCCTTCCATTCGCCGCTGTACCCCTCATCCCAGCCAGGTTGCATACTATCATGCGCAAGTAAAATTACTCGCCAGACGAACAGCAATCCGAAAGGGAGCACATGCCACCAGTCTTGGGTTCTGAGTTTAAAAGGAGCAATGGTTAGACTCCTTACATAGAGGTAGATGAGAGGCCCCATGATGAGACCAACAGGGATAAGATAGTAGTTGATTTTGGTGTTTTTGAATGTCGTGTACCACCCCATAAACCCTACGGTATAGGTGATCTGATCATAAGCGATGATCAAAAGGAGCACGCCCACGATGAGATCTGCAGAGTTGCCTGTGCGAGTGTATCGCCATAATAGTAGGACCGCGAAAAGCACTCCCTGAATGACCAGAATCAATAGTGGCGTACTGTGAATATTAAAATCGGGGAACACGCTTAATTCAATTCATTGCTATGACACTAAGTACCAAAAAAACTTGTCGGCGGATGCCTTGAGTTTAGACTGGTAGGCATCAACTGTTGAGGTTAGTAGAGGTATTCATCTCATTGGGTTGCCTCTGTGCGTCGGGCTTAGCTCATTTTTCACTACCATCATGATGTGATCGAATTTCGATCTACCCAATAGCAATGCCTAAGATGGAGTCAGGTCAACAGAGTTTTGGAAATCGGAGGGAGCGGACGATAGC
>JBCBIX010000100.1:0-10447 GCA_038523965.1 Bacteroidota bacterium | reverse complement strand
TGCGGTAGCACATACCGTATCCTGTCCATACTGCATTGACGCTTATTCATCAACCTGTCTATCCTTCTAAAATAATGTCATGACTTCACAGGATGCCCCACTGATAACTATGCTTATCCTATTCACGTGCCTTGCGGTCTCGTGTAAGAATACAAACATCCAAGAATCGTCGAACGGCTCGATCATTAAAATTGACTTTAGTAGTGGTGACGACTTTTCGTATCAAGTTGGTGACAGTACACATTTCTTTGCTCCATATCCCTTCAATAGCAGCGAATTAGTCGTAGATGGGAATCAGTATACCGTCGTAACACTATCTCGGAAGGTCAGATCTGGCAGCCAGGTAGAGATCCTACCTCTGGCTCAGTTCACAGTGAGATACAATGATAGAGATACAGAGGATGTTGTGGTGGCGGTGCCCGTTGATCCAGCTCTTCAACTTTTTGAACCTGTTGATTTCTCATCCTTCTTAGTCGAACAGTTCGCTTACAAGATCATGTTGGAAACTTGGTTTGCGAACAAGTTGGGTTTCTCGGGAGCATCTGTCGAAAACTGGCGACCTGCACAACTCACTACCCTATCTTCGTCATGACATGGGTTCTGACTCTGATTCGTCTATCGCAAGACATACTACCTTGCTTTGTTCCTCCTCATCAACACCGATCCAGGGTCTTCTCCCTCTTCCAGACACAGACTACGAAATCTCTCTGCACAAATCGATCGTTGAGATAGGGCCAATCTGGGACACCCTCGTACATGATGAGCATTTGGCGAGGTCAGCTTATCTCCGAACATTAGAGCGAACTAATCCTGACCATCTCAAAAATCTTTATCTCCTGATACATCTGGAAGATCAGGCGATAGGAGCCATACTCCTTCAGTCAGCACACATTAGACCTGGTGACAGCTTTGACTATGCTAACTATAACCGGGAGCCCAGCCTTTGGAAGCGACTCTGGATACGATTCCAACAGTGGTTTGTGTCGTTGTTCTCGTTTCGTATGCTGTGCATCGGTAATCTTTATTTGACAGGTCAATATGGAGTACACATGGATCAAGTACCAGTCGAGGATCGTGATGTACTCCTCCAGAAAATCGTCCGATGGCTCCGCAAAGAACTTTGTGGAACTGAGTACAGATTTAGCGGAGCCTTGTTTAAGGACTTCTTTGATCACGAATGCCTTGCTAACCCACAAGAACATGGATTAATTTCTTTCCAGATCGACCCAAACATGATACTTCCAATACGATCCAGTTGGTTGAGTTTCGACGATTATCTACTCGATATGCGCTCGAAGTATCGTATTCGGCTAAAAAGTGCGATGCGCAAGTTCGACGGCATTACAAGACGCGAACTGTGCTTACCAGAAGTCAAGGAGTACAATGCGGATATCTACCGCCTTTACAACGAAATACTTGATGGTTCAGGGTTTGTCTTAGCACGTGGAGATGAGGATTACTTCATGGTGCTAAAGGAGGAGTTAGGCGACCATTTTCATTTGATAGGATACTTCATGGATGACACCTTGATTGGTTTTTATACTTGGGTTTTGGATGGTCCTAAAATGGACAGCCATTTTATTGGAATTGATCCTGCGTATAATCTTAGGCACCAGTTGTACCTGAACATCCTATTGGATTTGGTCCGAGATTCAATTAAAGAAGGTGCTAAACAACTCTATTACTTTAGAACTGCCTTGGAAATTAAAAGCTCCGTCGGTGCAGAACCCCACGACATGACCTGCTACTTCAAACACATGAACACGATACTCAATCGATTAGTAGCTCCGACGGCGTTCCGATACTTTGTTCCCGCACAAGAGTGGACACAACGGCATCCGTTTAAAAAGATGTCATAGCCTACTTATATCCTAAAGGTGAGGCGTTTACCCACACAGGTCTCGCAGATCATGCCTTGATCATATGAGAGCTCTCCATTAACGAATACCTTATCGATGTGACCTTTCATCATCATGCCATCGAGTGGAGTCCAACCACATCGATAATGTACATCCTGGTTCCTGATCCTTACTTCTCGGTCTGGATCTACCAGGACTATGTCAGCAAAATATCCTTCTCGCAGATACCCGCGATCAATGACCCGAAACAAGTCAGCCGGAGCATGACACATTTTTTCGACGATCTTTTCTTTTGTAATCCGCAGGTCATGATAATGACTCAACATGAGGACCAATGTGTGCTGGATGAGGGGCAGGCCACTTGGTGCTGCTGGATACGGATTGGCTTTTTCTTCCTGCGTGTGAGGAGCATGATCCGTGGCGATCACATCTATTCGATCATCGAGGACTGCTTGAAAGATAGCCTTTCGGTCCTGGCTTGTTTTGATGGCCGGATTGCAGACTACCTGATTACCCAGCGACTCATAGTAGCTGTCATCGAAGTACAAGTGATGTACACAAGCCTCTGCGGTGATGTGTTTCGTAGCGACAGGTCCAGCATCGAATAATGCGATCTCATCTGCTGTACTGATGTGCAGGACATGAAGTCTGGTACCGTGTTCTTTTGCCAGGTTGACTGCGAGTGAGCTCGATTTGAGACATCCTTCACGATTGCGAATCACGGGATGCATGGATGGACTCATCGGCTCGTTTGCATACTTCGTTCGATTAGCCCGGATGGTCTCTTCATCCTCGCAGTGGGTCGCTATCAGCATATTTACCTTCGAAAAGATTCCATCGAGCACTTGATGGTCATCAACCAACATGTTGCCTGTACTGGAGCCCATGAAGACCTTAACGCCGCACACTTTATCCGCTGGAGTGCGTAGCACCTCGTCAAGATTTTCGTTTGTCGCTCCCATATAGAAGCTATAGTTCACAGCAGAGCTACGAGCGGCTATATCGTACTTGTGCTGTAGTAGTTCTTGGGTGGTTGCCGTTGGTTTTGTATTGGGCATTTCCATGAATGTGGTAACACCTCCAGCGAGGGCTGCCCTGGACTCGGAGTAAATGTTTGCCTTATGTGTCAACCCCGGCTCTCGAAAGTGAACTTGATCATCGATGATACCCGGCATTACCCACTGGCCCTGTGCGTCAATGACATCAGCCTCTGCGTCTGAAATGTCTCGATCTATTCGCAGGATGCGCTCGTCTTGGATGAGGATATCACCTTCTGTAGAGATCCCTTCATTGATTATCAAGCCATTCTTAATTAATACTTTCGCCATCCTATGTAGTGCTCGTTGCGCTCAAGATAAGATATGAACCAACGCATCGGAATCCTTGGAGGTGGACAGTTAGGGAAGATGCTCTATTCAGCTGGTAGTCAGTTAGATATGGATCTTCACTTTTTAGATGGGCAACCTGATTGTCCTGTCGCCAAAGTGGCTCCATCAGTCCAGGTGGGAGGACTTAAAGATCCCAAGGCTATACTGGCATTTGGGGCTGATAAGGACATCCTGACTATCGAAATTGAAAAGGTCAACACGGCTGTGCTCGAAGAGCTACGCCAATCTGGAAAAAAAGTGTTCCCTCAACCTCATGTTATAGAACTGATCCAGGACAAGGGTCGGCAAAAAGAGTTTTATGCTTCTGATGACATTCCCTCCTCGGACTTCGCACTTTATCATTCAAAAGAAGCAGCCCGAAGTGAGGTGAGCTCGGGTCGATGGACTTATCCTTTCGTCCAAAAGATGCGTACCGACGGCTATGACGGTCGAGGTGTACACATGATTCGCAGTGAAGCTGATTGGGATGATGCATTTCCAAACAACTTCCTCATTGAGGCTGCTGTGGATATCAAAAAAGAGTTAGCGGTAGTCACTTGTACGGATACCCAAGGACATACCATTTGCTATGATCCTGTCGAAATGGTCTTCCATCCTGAGGCTAACCTTCTACTTTATCAGTTGGCGCCAGCTGATGTTTCGGCGTCGATTCGTACCTCAGCCCAAAAGTTGGCCAAGGATGTAGCCCAGAAGTATGGAGTTGTGGGACTTTTAGCTGTAGAGCTATTCGTAGATCAAGAAGACCAACTCCTGGTCAACGAAGTAGCCCCTCGTCCACACAACAGTGGTCATCATACTATCGAAGCTTGTTATACTTCTCAATATGAAAACCACCTAAGGGCCATCAGTGGATTACCACTTGGTGATCATGGATTGATTTCGCCATCTCTATTACTCAACATACTTGGTAATCCTGAATGTAGTGGGCCTGTACATTATGAAGGTATGGAGAAGGTGTTAGCTATCGCAGGAGCTAATGTGCACCTCTATGGTAAGACGATGACCAAGCCGTATCGCAAGATGGGACACATCAACCTGTTGGATCCTGATACATCGGTGTTGGTCGAACGCTATCAACAAATTTTACAAACCCTAAAGGTGATCACCAAGTAAACCATAAGTCATGTCAACTTCCACTCCCAAGATTGCCATCATTATGGGCTCTCAGTCTGATCTCCCGATCATGTCACAAGCCGCTGAGTATCTCGATTCTATCGACGTCTCTTATGAATTAACGATCGTAAGTGCTCATCGCACTCCAAAGCGAATGATGCATTTTGCCGAGTCTGCAGCGGATGAGGGTTATCACGTCATTATTGCTGGCGCTGGAGGAGCGGCTCATTTACCCGGTATGGTGGCATCCCTTACGCATCTACCAGTTATAGGAGTACCAGTGAAGTCGTCTAATTCGATAGATGGATGGGATAGTGTGCTAAGTATCCTTCAGATGCCAAACGGAATACCCGTAGCAACTGTAGCTCTCAATGCAGCTAAAAATGCAGGAATCTTGGCAGCAGAAATACTTGCAGTGTCTGACCATGAGATCAGGGAACGAGTCATTGCCGCTCGGTCTAAACAGACCAAATCCGTCCTGGATCAGGTAGATAAATTAGAGCGACAGAAAAAACTGTAGAGTGCTTACTCGTTGTGGTACTTCTCGCCGCGTATGATGGTCCAAGCCCTGTAAAGTTGTTCGAGTATGAATACCCTGGCCATATCGTGGGTTAGCGTCATCTTCGATAATGACAGGGTTTCCTTTGACCTTAATTTCAGTGTCTCATGAACTCCATAGGCACCGCCGATGATGAGGACTAATCGTTGGGTCGATCTGTTCATAAGTTGCTGCATCCAAGAGGACAGCTGAACTGAGGTCTTTTGTTCGCCTCTTTCATCGAGAAGCACGATATGGTCTCCAGCGCGAATCTTGGACAAGATAAGATCCGCCTCTTTCGCCATGAACTGATCCCTTGGCATTCCATGTTGTTTTAGTTCAGTTAATTCAGCGATCGAGACCTTGGCATAGTGTTGCAGACGCTTGAGATAGAGATCGATGAGGTATTGATAAGCCTTTTGTTTAGACTTTCCGATCCAAATCACCTCTATCCTCATATTGCCACTTCTCTGCGCTTATGAATAGGGTCAGTTTTGTCATCAACGCCAAGCGTGGCCACCGCTGCAATCAAGAAGGAAATCCCCCCAATAATCATCGCATAGATTGGCTGGCCATCGAAGACTCGTCCGATTATAAAACCAAGGACGGCTGCTGCAATTATCTGTGGAATGACAATGAAGAAATTAAAAACTCCCATGTAGTAGCCCATTTTCGATGCCGGTAAAGCACCCGTGAGCATAGCGTATGGCATTGACAAAATACTCGACCACGCTAATCCGATACCAACCATAGAGAGAAGGAGTAACATCGGTTCGGCAATAAAAAAGATAGATACTAACCCAATAGCACCAGCAACAAGACAGATGATGTGAGTAAGCTTTCGCCCATATCGCTTTGCAATAACTGGAAGCAAGAAGGCAAATGGGATAGCAAGCCCATTGTAGACACCAAAGCAAATTCCAACCCAATCGGCACCATCATTATAGGCTTGGGACGTGGTATCGGATGACCCATAAATACCGCTTGTTACCGCCGCAGTCGTGTAAATCCACATCGAGAAGAGGGCGAACCAACTGAAGAATTGCACTGCCGAAAGCTGCTTCATTGTCTCGGGCATGTGCTGTAGATCATTCATGATCGTTACAAATCCGCTTTGGTATTGCCCTGCACGCTGCAGTAGCCCCGATACGATCAAGAGCAATCCATATAGCATCGTACCAAAGGATAGAACATGTAGCTGCTTATCAAGAGCAGCACTGAAGAACCAAACTGCCAATCCTATTCCGATTCCCAATATCAATGCTCCTCGCGTGATCTGTGAAGAGCCATAGCTGGCACGTGCGTCCGCATTCATGGATTGAGGGGAGTACTCTGTAGAAGTACTTTCTGCAGCCTCATAAGCCGCCAATTGGTCGGGATCATACTCTTTGCTGAAGAGGACTGTCCACAACACAGCAAGAAGAAACACAATCGCGCCGAAGTAGAACGACCACCTCACTGATCCCGGTACAACCCCTTCAGGTGCAGTATTCGCAAAACCAAAGACATTGCTTAGAATCCATGGCATAAACGAGGCAATAACAGCACCAATGCCAATGAAAAAGACCTGTGCCGCAAAGCCTGTCGTCCGCTGTTCATCTGGTAGATTATCACCTACGAAGGCGCGAAATGGCTCCATGGAGATATTGATCGAGGCATCCATCAACCATAACAATATGGCCGCCATCCATAGAGAAGGACTATTCGGCATGAAGAAAAGAGCAATGGAGCTAAGGATCGCCCCGACTAAGAAGTATGGCCTTCGGCGGCCGAGCCGATTCCATGTCCTGTCACTCATGTAACCGATGATCGGTTGGACCAACAAACCAGTTACTGGTGCCGCCACCCAGAGAATTGGTATGTCATCGACATTGGCTCCAAGAGTTTCGAAGATGCGACTCACGTTGGCATTTTGTAAAGCAAACCCGAACTGGATGCCCATAAAGCCTACACTCATATTCATGATCTGACCGAAGGACAATAGCGGTTTTTTCATACGACACTTAACTTGCTGACAGACAAGATAAGCAGTGCCGGCATGTCAGAGTCCCGACGATCGAGTCACCTGGATCATCTGGCCAGATGTTTGGGCCTTTGTATCACCATCGTACATGGCTTCTACTTGAACTGGAGGAAGGAAGAACTTACCCTCATAAGCTGCATTGAGCAGCACTGAAAACGTCTTGGCACCCTCCAGATCAAAAAAGGTATAAATCCGATCATCTCGTACGTCTCTGTAATCGTAAGCATCTGAATCAGGTGACGTACCAGAAAGCCTACCTGACCTGATCTCCCAACCTGAAGGGATAATATGACGAAGTGCCATGTCTTGGAGTCGGGGTCCACGAGTGTTCAGGTTGTTTACGGTGATCATCGCATAAAAGTCGATGCCTTGTTCGAGCCTCGAGATATCAATTGGTTCTCCGTTTAGGTCTTGGTATTTGACATTGATGGATACGTTCTTGTTCTGAGGTGTGGTGGTTAATACGTCTTCTGGCGCGGGTTGTCCAGAGAGCTGGAGGCTGACGAAAAGATCGTCCTCTGAGGTGTTTGTAATCCGTGCTTGATTCATTTGCTCATCGGGGTCAAGGCTATAGGTGAATACGCCCTTGTCATAGCTAACGGTCTGTGAATTCTGATCTCCGAGTTTTAATGTCGCCTCGATCAGACCTGAAGACTTATCCCCATATTTCGCGACAGTATGTAATGCTTGAGCTATAGTATGAGTAGTGTACCAAGCAGACTCGTTGAGCTGCTCAGCAATTTTCATAGCGAGACGCCTTGCCTCGGCTTTTCGATCTAAGACGTGAAGTGTTTGCACCGTGAGCGCCAAGTCCCTTAGTTCTCCACCATAGGTACGTTCGTATCGTCCTTGAGGAGGTTGCTCTCCATCTAACTCACGCAGGAGCTGCATTCCGATCTGTTGTTTACCACTCATGGCATATGCGGCGGCGAGAAGTCGGCTGCCGAGTACGGGCAAAGCAGGTTCTGATCGGAGCAGGTTCATGGCACTCAGTGCGGGATTTCCATACAAGGCGAGTGTATACAGTCGATATGCTTGGGTGACCATTTCAGACTGCTTTTGAATATCTGATGCACCATCACTGATCACCCAGTCACGAGCTTGTCTTGTTTGATATGACTCCCATCGTTGCAGCATTGAAGGAGAGACAAAGTGATCCTGTTGTTTGGCCTCCAGCAGGAACTGACCGACATAGGATGTAGACCACTGATCGATTGGCGAAGTCGGAGTTGGCCAGTATCTGAATCCGCCATCGGATGATTGCATTTTGGATAGTCGGCGTATAGCAGCTCTAACATTGTTTTCAATCTCTTCCTTGCTTATATAATCTGAGATTTCTGCCAAATGGAGCTGTGCGAAAGCAGCGCTTGTCGTTTGCTCAACACATCCGTACGGGTATCTAATCAGTCCCTCTAATCGATCGCCAAGTCGAAGATTGGGAAACTGACTCAGCTCGATCAGGCCTTCATTGGTTCCTGGCATCCCAACTGTCTTCAACGTTGCGAACCATGACTCACCCGGTGATAGGATGGCATGCTCCACTTCCGTCTGAATAGGCATTGGGTTTCGGATTTGGATTTCTGTTGAGCTATTGGTTTTGTATCTCCCAGAAGATGCTGATAGATCGATCTTTCCAATGCCCAGACGATCTCCTGTATTGATTTCTACTGAGGTTAACTGCTCACCTGAGGAGGTGAATTGTAAACTATTGCTGGCACCAACCACAGATAGCAATCCATTGGTTTTGGCAGAGGTGTTCACATTCCTGATATCGTCCTCCATTGCAAAAACTGAGCTCCGAGCGATCACGGTTTCACCTGGAGAAAGTACACGAGGTAGACCAGGTAAGATCATCAAGGGTTGTTTGACGATCGAGGACTGAGAAGTGGACCCATAGGCATCTCCTTCTTTGGCAATGATCATAGTCCTCACTCGACCAACATAATTAGGCATGAGAAAACTGTGCTTCGCCTTTTGCTTCCCATCTAAACGGAATGGTCCAGCTGAGAAAACAACAGGTTCGAATCGCACAGCGCTCTTACTACGATCTGTCGTCTCGTCCTCTCCCCTATCTCCTCCTACACTGACAATCCGTCCAGCATTGACCAGTTTTCCGTAGCTAACATCGTCGAACATATCCCATGTCTTAACTCCGAGTGAGTGCTTCGAGTAGAAATAGTCATGCGGGTCAGGGGTATCAAAGTTGGTTAAGTCCAGCAACCCTTCATCCACAACAGCGATCGTATAGTACATGTCTTGACCGTCTCTCTCGCTAACGATCACTTCGAAAGGTTCATTTGGTTTTAGCACTTCAGACATCTTGACTACCGGACTTATGTGACTCTTTGGGTCCTCCACCATAATTGGAATTACGCCGTACATCCGCTGTGGGAGATCGTTGTCGGCGGTATATGGCTGGATGAGAATGACATGGGCGTAGATATTGGGTGCCATTTCTTGATTTACTTGGAATTCATAATCTGTCATCAGGCTATCACCTTCTATCCAGTCTTGTAGAATTACTTCTTGACCATCTTCTATAGAGATTAGAATTTTGGAATCTGTCTGTGAAGGAATTTGTAATCTGACCTTATTCTCGACATCATACGTTTTTCGATCACTGCTAAATGTGAGTCGTGTAAGACTCCCGCGCTCTTCTTCAGACATTGACGAACTCCAGCCAGAGGCATAGAAGAACATTCCAGTGCAGTGACCATCCCCTTGGCAGACGCGTATCAATTTTCGGCCATACTCCATGTCCTGTGTTGGAATTTTTACCGTCGTCCTGCCTTGTTGATTGGTTTGGACGCTTGTAGCGTAGATAGCATCTCTATGCTCTGCCGTTCCCAATTGGTATATCTGATATCGGTTTCCACTGTAGTACCACCATCGCCAATCGACGTCATACACTCCAACAGTTAAGTTTTTATTGGCTGATGGATTTCCATTTAGGTCCACGAGGACAACCTCAGCTGAGGCAGTCTCTCCGATTTTGATACTACGCGAACCCCACTTGTTTGTGGGCATGTCGATACCGACATAGTTATTATACGGACTTATGGATATTCGATCATAGGCTACCGAAAATTCTCCGTTTCGTTCTGTAACGCTGGTGGTAAGCGATGCTTCCAGCATAGCTGGATACGATTGATTCGGATCAAGAGACAATTTGAAAGTTCTATTTCCAGAATCGCTTAACACACCCTCGAATAAGCGCACTTCGCCTGATGGGCCTTCTCGAGCAGGATCTACAAAAGTGAAGTCTTTGTAACCATCAAAATCTGGACTTACTTGCTTGAAAGACCCATCAACGGTGACATCAAGACCACTGGCTGTGGCGCCCTGGAGATACTCAGAGTGAATTGAAACCCTATTTCTATTTTTTGAACGTAGTTGAATATTTCCCTCGGTTGCCAAGTCAATTTTCAGTCGATTGGGTTTAATTGTTTCAACCCTAATACTCTTAAAGAAAGATGTGGCACCAATCTGAAGTTCGACTCTCCTACTGGCGTGTGGAGAGTCGAAC
>JBCBIX010000099.1:0-10594 GCA_038523965.1 Bacteroidota bacterium | reverse complement strand
CAGCATTTGGAAGAATATTCTTCCAAATGCTGTGCGAAGATTTTTAGAATTGTATACCCTAATGAGGTATCCAACTGAACAGGAAGTAGATAATAGAGTAAAAAAAGTATTTGACTCAGGAGATCAAATATATCATAGCACAAAATTATTACATTGGTTCTCTCATCAAAACAAATTTGAAATGGTTCAGAATCACGACGATAAATTATTACAAATAACAGAAGCAATTGAAGAACTGTTCAATTATATTAAAAACGAAGACGAACTACATTGGAAAGGATTAACAGAACAAGCATAAATGACTGGCTATAACAGAGAGCGATGACGACCATGCCTTAAGGGCACGGCGCATGCTCACGGACCGTTATATCAAATAACTACTCTCACCCCCCAGCACCCTCCTCATCACAAACTCCAGCCTCCGCGCATCTTCGCAACCATGCTCTTTCCTCAAGCTCCGCGGCCTCTTTGTTAGTAATGCATTCATCGATTAAGCTGTCAAATTCGTCCTAAACCTATTGGCCCGCTCATCTTGTCAGCCTTCGAGACCCTAATTTTAACCCTACACAGAATCAACAAGTATGCGCAGAAAGGGTCTTTGGGGTATTGGTCTATGGCTGATGTATGCTTGCCTCTTTGGTCAGATTACTGGTACTGTGAGTGATGAGACAGGTGCTCCACTACCCTATGTGAGCATCTATCTCAAAGGGACAACCACAGGCACTACGACAAATCTCGACGGCAACTATGAATTGCGCATCGCACCAGGCCAATACACGATCGCCTATCAGTATGTGGGCTACACCTTAGTCGAGAAAGACATCGAGATCGGAGATCAACCACTTCGTATGGATGTCCAGCTTACCCCACAAGCGACCCTCTTGAACGAGATCGTGATCGCTGCTGATGCAGAAGATCCAGCGTACAGAGTCATTCGCGAGGCCATCAAGAAACGTACCTACTACAGAGATCTGATCGATACCTACACGTGCAAGGTGTATGTCAAAGGCAACACCAAACTGACAGATGCACCAGAGAAGATATTTGGGCAGGATGTCGGAGATTTAGAAGGAGCATTGGATTCTAATCGTCAGGGCATCATCTATCTCTCGGAGTCTATCAGTGATCTCTATGTCCAAAGAAGTGATGTTAAAGAGGTCATCACATCTTCTAAGATCAGCGGCGACGACGGAGGGTATAGTTGGAATAGTGCTCGGGATATGGGCTTCTCCTTTTATGAAAATAACATCGACCTCCAACGCCAAATGGTCTCTCCTATCGCTAACAATGCGCTCAGTTACTACCGCTACGAATTAGTTGGCACCTACTACGATAACGAAAATCGACTCATCAACAAGATCAAGGTCATTCCAAAGCGCAAAAGTGATCCGACCTTCTTTGGTACTGTCTACATCGTCGAAGACCTGTGGAATCTGCAGAGTACGGATCTCGCCGCCACAGGCCAATCACTGCAAGTCTATCTGATCGACACCCTCCATTTTAGACAGGTCAATGTGCCGCTCAAAGAACCTGATGTCTGGGGATCATTCAACAATACGATAGAATTCAGTGCAGGGATGTTTGGGTTTGATGTGAAGGGTGTATTCTCTGCGGTATATAGCGACTACGATCTCGAACCTACGATCCCAGATGGTTTTTTTAATCGGGTCGTTTTAGAAGTATTGGATGATTCTAATGAGCGAGATACAGCATTCTGGAATGAGATTAGACCAATACCACTGACCAGCGAAGAGTCAGTCGACTACATAAAGAAGGATAGTATCCAGTTAGCGCGCAAGGATCCCATCTATATGGATAGTATGGATCGAGTCGATAACAAGTTTGGTCTCGGAGATGTCCTTAGCAGTTACAGCTACCGCAAGCGATCAAAACAGCTGTACGCACAGCTGTCATCACCTCTTAACCATATCAGTTTTAACAGTGTCCAGGGCTGGAATTCAGCGGTGGAATTCAACTTCCAGCGATATGCCAATGATCGTGAGACGCACGGTGTCTACGGAGGTGCCAAGGTAGAATATGGTTTCTCTGAGCAACGAGCTCGTGCCGATGGTTTCCTTCGGATTGATCCCTCGGGGAAGACCTGGAATTACTGGGATATCAGAGGAGGTTCTCGCATTCGACAGTTTGACCCAGACGCCATCGAGCTCTCCTCGAACATGTTCTATTCACTTTTTCTAAAAGATAATTTCGCTCTATTTTATGACGAGACCTTTGTGCAAGTAGCACATCTATTCGAGCCAACTCCGGGCATCTTTATGCGTGGTGAGGTATCCTACTCAGATCGATCTCCATTGTCTAATACGACCAACTACAGTTTTTTCAAAAGAGATGAAGATTATGAATCAAATGATCCTTTATTTCCAAATAACGATGGTCCCTCTTTTGAAGATCATCAGGCGCTAACCATCCAGGCTGACCTGATCTTTTTATTAGGATTAAAGTTTGCTGTGCGGCCCGATATCAGATACGGTGTCGAGAATAATGGTCCAAGAATAGCGCTGTCCTACACAGGATCTTACAATTGGTTAGGTGGAGATCTCAGCTATCACAAACTGGCTGGCACAATCAGTGATACCTGGGAGATTGGCGTAGGTGGAGAATTAGATTGGTACCTGAACGGCGGGACATTCTTTGATGTGGACCGTATCGAGTTCATGGATGTTCGGCACTTCAATACCGTGCAGACGGGAGTGTCGACGATCACAGATTACAGTCAGCGATTCTTGTTATTGCCATTCTACGAATTCAGTACGGCGGACACCTATGTACAGGCGCATCTCCAGCATAATTTTAATGGATGGATTCTGGACAAGGTGCCATTGTTCAATGAGTTAGGTTGGAACCTGGTGGCTGGTGCCAAATACCTCAAAAGCGGCGATCTCAGCGACTACGCAGAATTCCATGTCGGTGTTGACAACGTCGGGTTTAGTTTTATCAGATTGCTACGCGTAGATGTTGCAACGTCCTTTTACGAAGGGCAACAGAGTTGGGGAGTGCGTGTGGGCATTGGCATCGATTAGCCAGATTAATGATCCAGCCTTTTCTACATTGCAGATCATGGAGAGACGATGTACACTTACGGTGCTCTGCTTCGGACTACTGACATGGTGCAGCGCACAGCACATCAGCCAGGTTGAGCCATACGTCATCATACAGTCGGAGCAAGCCAGCGACTATGACGACCCACTGTTTTTCATCGATGGACAGCTATCGCAATATGTCAGGGATATCCACGAGGATCGAGATGGGAATCTGTGGTTCGGCTCCAGTATTTATGGCCTTATGCGCTACGACGGAGATACATTGACCTATTACGATCAAAGTCAGGGTATCGGATCCAATGCATCCAGGGGAATCGTCGAAGATGATAATGGTCATCTCTGGATAGGTACATCTGACGGACTCACCAAATATGACGGGGCTACCTTTTCTAATTATCATGTCAAGGACGGGCGTGATCAGGTGGAGACTTGGGACATCACCATGGATAGCGATGGCATCATATGGATCGGTACCGGAGATGGGGTTTACACATTTGACGGAGTGAATTTTGAGGTTTTTCCACTGCCCAAAGTGAGCGTGCACGATACTACTTCCGTGCTCTGGTACAAGCGTGTGACCAAGGTCTATGAAGATTCAAACCAGAATATGTGGATCGGTACAGATGGAATGGGACTTTTCAAATATGATGGGACGGAATTCCAACATTTTTCAAAAGAAGATGGGCTTGCGGATAACAACATTGCTGATCTTTTAGAAGACCCTTCTGGAGATATGTGGATTGGTACCATGTTCGGCGGTATGAGTCGGTACGATGGCAGTCAGTTTTTCAATTACACCTTAGACGGTATCGTCCGCGGTGTCGAGGCAGGTGCGCTTTATTTACATCCCAATGGCGACATATGGTTTGCCGCTGAGCATCACGGTGTCTATCGATATGACGGGGAGGAGTTCTCTCATTACGATGCTGCAGACGGATTAGAAAGTGGTGGAATCATATGCAACTATGTAGACTCGCAGGATCGACATTGGTTTGGTGGTTGGGGAGGTCTATTTAGATACGAAGCTGGATGCTTTCGCTCATGCACGAAGAATACCGCATGGGAATAGCCCCCATCGGTTCAAGTCCTCTAATCAGAATCACAACCACATACTAAGTGATACGCGAGGATGTCATAGTCATCGGCGGTGGATTAGCAGGACTAACTGCGTCTATACAATTGGCCACAGATGGAGTCGGCGTGCTGGTCATCGAGCGTGATCCATATCCTCGACATCGTGTCTGTGGAGAATACCTGTCACAAGAGGTCGTACCCTATCTCACGACCCTTGGCATAGATCTGAAGATCGCCGGAGCAGTAACAATCCAACAAATGGAGATCAGTACTCGATCTGGAGAAAGTGTCTCCGCTGAGCTGCCCTTAGGAGGTGTCGGTGTCAGTCGCTATTGTCTGGATATGTTGCTGTACCAACGAGCAGTAGAGCTCGGTGTACGATTCCAATTTGACTTGGTACAAAGTGTAAACCGACATCTCAACCACTTTGTGCTACAGACCAGAGGTGGAAAGATTTTCCAATGTAACTACATCGTAGGAGCATTTGGAAAAAGAAGCAACTTGGACAAGGTCTTGCAACGGCAACACATTACAAAACCGGCGAATTGGGTCGGAATCAAGGCGCATTATCATCATCCTGACTTCCCAAATGAAAAGGTCGCCCTCCACAACTTCGAAGGTGGCTACTGTGGTCTAAGCCGAATCGAAAGTGGAGCTGTCAATGTGTGCTATCTCGCCAATTATCAATCTTTCAAAAAAGCAAAGAACGTCTCCCAATTCCAATCAACCTTGACTAAAAATCCAAAACTCAAGATGTTCTTTGCAAAGGCTGAACCTCTTTTTGATCAACCAAAAACGATAGCCCAAATTTCATTTGCACAACGCGAATCGTATTTCGACGGAATACTAATGACGGGTGACGCTGCAGGACTTATCCATCCACTTTGTGGCAATGGTATGGCCATGGCCATACACAGTGGTAAGATCGCAGCTGAGCTCATCGCAGCACAAGCACATCGTTCAGACCACTATCATCTCGAAGCTCTTGGAGCGATGTACCAAAAGAAATGGAACCGAACGTTCAACACACGAATGAACGCGGGGCGACTGCTACAGCGGATCCTACTATCGCCCATGCTATCAGATATCTCGATGAAGACAGTCGTTAAGTCTCCGTGGATCGTCAAACGCCTGATTACGATGACCCATGGTGAACCAGTCAGCTGATCACGAGATACACGTATATTCAATCAATGCTTACGTATCCGGTGCGGTCTGAAGAGGAGGAGTTGATGGATGATCTTTCGATCAGCAAGGATCACATCACCTTGGTACTCAGGGATATACGTCAAGCGAATCACCTCCTCGGTGGTAATGCGATCACCATCAAGGCCATCAAGAGGCACATCCAAAAGCATCAACCTCAACAGCTTACCATCATGGACGTAGGCTGTGGAGATGGAGACATGCTGCGGGCCATCGCTCGGCAGTTAGCCCAAAGTTCTACTACACTGAACCTGATCGGCGTCGATATCAATCCAGACTCCATTCAGATAGCGCGTGAACTGACCTCCACTGATGATCGGATTAGATACGAGTGCGTTGACATTCTCGATATGAACCGAACGCTGGCGACCGCTGATATCATCCTGTGTACACTAACGCTACACCACTTTAGCGATGACCAGCTCATCCCATTGGTCAAGCGAATGACAACGCTGGCACGACGCACAGTCATCATCAATGATCTGCATCGCAGTAGGCTGGCAGCATGGTTATTCGTACCATTCAGTCACCTGTTTATGAAAACTAAAATTGCAAAACAAGATGGCCTGACGTCGATCAAAAGTGGATTTGTCAAATCAGATTTAGAATCATACGCTCAACGTCTCGGACTCCAACAGTCTCAGATATCTTGGAAGTGGGCATTTCGCTATCTATGGATCATCCAGACATCATGAGTGTACGAATCGTAGCCTGCGAGACACAGACGCCGCCTCATCATCGGAGTACGGCTGAGATCAGCCCCTATCTCAAGATGTGGCTACACGATCAAGAAGATCGATATGTCCGAAAGGCGGTCAAAATATTCGAAGGGGCAGGAATCGATACCAGGTACAGCATCATGAGTGCAGAGGAGGTATTTCAAAAAACGTCTTTTGCAGAAAAAAATCAGGTTTATGCCAAAGGCGCCATCGAATTAGGCACTGCCGTATTGCAAAAAGCATTGGCGAAGGCCAATTGGAAAGCTCAGGATGTCGACTATCTCATTACTGTGAGCTGCACTGGCATCATGATCCCGTCTCTCGATGCCTATCTGATCAATGCACTGTCCATGCGCCAAGATGTCTATCGCCTTCCGGTTACGGAGATGGGCTGTGTAGCTGGTGTCTCTGCGATCATCTATGCACACCAATTCTTATCGGCACATCCTGGAAAAAAGGCTGCTATCGTCGCCTACGAGAGTCCAACTTCGACATATCAATTAGAAGATTACTCCATGACCAACATCGTGAGTGCAGCCATCTTCGGAGATGGCGCTGCCTGTACCCTCATGTCATCGGAGCCAGATAGCCAGGGGCCGAAGGTGGTCGGTGGCGACATGTATCACTTCTACAATGCGACGCGCATGATGGGTTTTGACCTGACGGACAACGGTCTGCAGATGGTATTAGACCAGACGGTGCCAGATCAAATTTCTAATCACTTTTCAGATATCGTACATCCATTTTTAGAAAAATACAATTCATCGATTGAACAAGTCGACCACCTCATCTTCCATCCTGGCGGCAAAAAGATCGTTCAAACAGTCGAACAACTCTTTGGCCACCTTGGGAAGAATATCAATCATACCAAAGAAGTCCTTCGCCAGTATGGCAACATGAGTAGCGCCACAGTCTTGTATGTCTTGGCCAAGTTTTTGGCGGATCAACCAACATCTGGAGAACAGGGACTAATGCTCAGCTTCGGACCTGGCTTCACCGCACAACGTGTCTTATTAGAATGGTAGAGACGAGCCAATTAGAATTAGAATCAGGAGTAGGAGTGAGTCCAAAGCAGACGGCGCTAATCTTAGGAGGTAGCCGAGGATTAGGATTAGCTACAGCCATGAAACTGTCAGAACACGATCATGACATCGTCATCGTCCATAGAGATCCCAGGTCGCTACTCACCACATTTCAAGCTACCATCGCTACGATGGAAGCCAATGGCAGCAGAGTGAAAACTTATAATCTCGATGCCAGCAAACAGCATAACATCGATCAAATCACAGACGATCTTCTAAAAGATAATTGCAAAATCAGTTGTCTCATACACAGCATCTCGCGAGGGAATGTGAAGCCCTTAGTCGCTGATCAGAATCGCCTCACAGACGAAGATCTCAACCAAACCATCCAGGTGATGGGTGTGAGTCTGTATAGTTGGGTGTACGCCATAGCCGCTCGAGGTCTCTTCACAAGTCGTGGACGAGTAATCGCCTTCACCAGTGCTGGTAGTCGACGCCCCTACCCTGGATATGCTGGCGTCTCAGCGGCCAAGGCCGTCTTAGAAGCATTGGTCAGGAGTATCGCATTGGAATACAGCGCCATCGGCCTGAGAGTGAATGCTGTCCAGGCTGGCATCACTGATACGCGATCGCTTAGGGCCATCCCTGGATCGGAGAACATGCTACTACATGCCGAGGAACGAGCTTTGTATGGACGTATAACTCGCCCAGAAGATGTGGCAGACGCGGTGTATCTATTGTCCAGACCAGAGGCTGACTGGATCACAGGTACGATCATCACCGCGGATGGTGGAGAGCATCTATTATGACATCGACGGAGATCATATCGCGATTGCCGTATGGCCCGGAATTCCAATTTGTAGATGATATTCTTGAGGTAAGTGAAGAACATATCGTAGGTACATATGTCTTTCGCCCCGATCACTATTTTTATAAAAGTCATTTCATCGACCATCCCGTCACACCCGGTGTGATCCTCATCGAATGCTGTGCACAGATCGGACTCGTATGTCTCGGTATCTATCTATCCGATGACAAGTCACAGAACGTCGCATTTACGAATTCAGAAATGGAATTTTATAAACCTGTATATCCTGGGGAGAGCGTATCAGTAAGTAGTACACGGATTTATTATCGCCATCATAAATTGAAATGCAAAGTACTTATGACAAACGATGCCGGAGAGACGATCTGTAGAGGAGTTCTGGCAGGAATGACAATCCAAAAGCCATGACAGATAACAGAGTAGTTGTCACGGGGATGGGAGTGTGTGCACCGAATGGCATAGGCTTAGCGGCATTTCGTCAGGCGCTGGTCGAAGGTAAAAGCGGGATCAGACACCACTCCATACTCGAAGAACTCAAGTTCAGATGTCAAGTCGCAGGAGCGCCAGACCTCAATGACATCGATATCGACCACTACCTGACGAGAGTCGAACAGCGCGGTCTCAATGCTTCGGGCATCATCTATGGGATGATCGCTGGACAAGATGCCTGGGTGGATGCAGGACTTGAGATAGGTCCAGAGAAGACTGACTACTCCACTGGTGTTATCATGGGAGTCGGACTATCGGGTCCTGACAAGTTTCGCGACGGTACCTACCTCATCGATGACGGACAGATCCGCAGGCTCAGTAGCAACACCGTCATCCAAACCATGGGCAGTGGCTGCGCCAGTATGTTGGCCGGGCGCATTGGTGCGGGTAACCAAGTCACTGCGAATTCGTCCGCATGTGCTACGGGGACAGAGGCGATTATCATGGGATATGAGCGGATCCGATCTGGGCAAGCAACGACAATGCTGGTCGGAAGTACGTGTGCCAGTAGTCCGTATATCTGGGCGGGTTTTGATGCCATGAGGATCCTACCCTCTGTCTACAATGACACGCCACATCAAGCCAGTCGCCCACTCAGTGCGTCGGCCAAAGGCTTTGTGCCCAGCAGTGGCTCTGGAGCCCTCGTGATCGAATCATTAGAACATGCCCGACAACGAGGAGCAGAGATCTATGCCGAGATCATTAGCGGCCATGTCAGTAGCGGCGGTCAACGAGATGGGGGCAGTCTAACTTCTCCCAACCCACTGGGAGTACAAACCTGCATCCAACGAACCATCGCCAGCGCCACAACTCCGATCAACAAGATCAGTGCAATCAACGGCCATCTAACCGCTACCACTAAAGACGCCGACGAAATACAAAATTGGAAAATAGCATTGACCGAGTGTGAACTACAACTGGCTCCGATCAACTCCACCAAAGGCCTCATCGGCCATGCCCTATCCGCCAGCGGGAGTATCGAATCCATAGCCGCTATCCTGCAGCTCCATCATCAAGAGATCTATGCCAATGTCAACTGCGAAGACCTCCATCCGCAGATCGCCGACATGTACGATGCTGATCTAATTCCTACAACAACTACCCAAACCACTGAAGTGGACATTGTACTAAAGGCAAGTTTTGGATTTGGCGACATCAATGCGTGTATCGCCTTCAAACGATATCTTGGCTAACCTATGATCGACGAACTCAAAGCCATCATTCAAGCCTATCTCCCCGATGACATCTCCACAGAAGACATCTCCTCGGACTCACACCTCATCAATGATCTACGAATCAACAGCGCAAACCTGGTTGACATCGTGATCGACGTCGAGGACAAGTTTGACATCGAAATCTCCAATGAAGAGATCGAAAACATGTCAACTGTAGGAGATGCCATCTCCATCATCGAACGAAAAGCGAAAACTTAACATCGCTCGATGCGCCTGATAACGCATTAGTAATTATTTTTGATAAAGCGAGTCGTAGAATAGACGATTAGTAAACGGATAAAAACGTTTATAACCGTTTACTAACGCTTAGACTATTGATTATCAACAACTTATGGCTAAGTTATCTTACGTGTTCCCATAAGAGATATATACGTAATTACGTATATACAGGTGTTATGGATAAGCAGATACAGAAAAGATAAAAACACCAACCAAACCAAAATCTGCATCTATAGAATAAAATACCAATGAGATTAGTATTTATTTATATTGTTTTAATTACACTAACATGTGTTTCGGCTAAGGCACAAACAATCGCTGATTCCGAATTCAAATGGACAAAATCTGAAGATTGTTTTCCAAAAGGAACATGTAAAGAAATATTTTTAAAAGTTGAAGAAGATCCAGCACTAAATCAATTTAGCAAACCAGAGTTTGACCAACTAATTGGTAACGTAATTAGTGAAGTAAATCTTGGCGAAAATAAAAGTGGAATCATAAAACTGAAGATTCTATTTGCGAAAGGACAAAATCTTTGCGTTACTCAAATTGGAACAAAATTATTTGAACTAAGTGACAAACAAATATATAAGATTAAACAGCGAATTAGCGAAATTAATTTATTCAAATATGGACGGCAAAGAAATATTGAAGTGGATTGCCTTGGAATATTATATATAGTAATCACTGATCGCGAGGTGACTAAAATAAGAAATGTCAACTTTACTGTCGGATGAAGAAT
>JBCBIX010000098.1:0-10778 GCA_038523965.1 Bacteroidota bacterium | reverse complement strand
CAGTCCACTGATTCAGGCCGATTGATACCTATCTGGATCAGCTGGCTTCCTGTAATGTTCTCTGGGGTACCCTTAATAGCGATGACCTATGGCATTCTCTTTGGGAAGTATCGACATGTTATCGAACGAGTGACTATTTCATTTGATGATCTCCCTGCAGGCTTGGACGGTTTTCGATTTGTGCAGATCTCAGATATTCATTCAGGGAGCTGGGATAGTATATCTCGAGTATCGGCTGCAGTCTCTAAGATTCAGAGGTTGGAACCTGAGATGATTGTGTTCACTGGCGATTTAGTGAATTCGGACAAGGACGAGATTGATCCGTTTATCGACATTTTCTGCGATTTGTATGCCCCACTGGGCAAGTATGCCATCTTGGGTAATCATGACTACTATGGCCAACCTCGAGAAAGTGAATTACGGCCTACCTACTACCTGGACTTCTTCAAAAAATATGAGCAAATGGGATGGGACTTGCTCCTTGACCAAAGTCGAACCGTACAACGCAATGGTGATTCTCTAAAGCTCGTGGGAGTCGAGAACTGGGGCGATGGTGCCTACTTTCCAAAGAGGGGCGATCTCGATCGGGCGTTGTCAGATGTCGATGATCGAGAGTGGTGTCTCCTTCTCTCGCATGATCCTACCCACTGGGAACAAAAGGTGGCATCTCATCCCAGACATATCCCGCTAACACTCAGTGGACATACGCACGGCATGCAGTTCGGTATCAATTTGCCATTCTTGAAGTGGTCTCCCGTCCAATATCGATACAAGCGATGGATGGGATTATATGAAGAAGATGAGCAGTATCTCTACGTAAATCGAGGCTTTGGCTATCTGGGCTTCCACGGTCGAGTGGGTATGTGGCCTGAGATTACGGAGATAACCCTTAGACGTAAGCCCTAAAGTTAAGATCGCTCCCTGTACTGGAACAATAGCCAACCCTGCTTCCTTGTTAGTTCGACTCTTACTTACAATTTCAAATAGAACAAAATCACATTATCATGAAAACACAATTGATTCTTTTGGCAGTGGCCATAGGTGCACTTCTTACATCATGCAAAAAAGCAGAGGGTGAACAAGCCGCCGTATCTGAGGCTAAAGAGGTCACCAAGACTACGGATGGAACTACTTATCCAGTAAATCTTGATGCCTCCACCGTTAACTGGGAAGGTGCCAAACCAACAGGGACTCACACCGGGACAATCGCCCTGTCAGATGGAGAGATTATCGTGAATGACGGCCAAGTAGTAGGAGGTGAGTTCACCTTAGACATGACCTCAATCACAGTCACCGACCTCGAGGGGGATATGAAGGCAAACCTTGAAAATCACCTTAAAGGAAACGAAGAGGGCAAGGAAGATCACTTCTTTAATGTGGAACAGTATCCAACAGGAAAGTATGTTATCACAAAGGCCACAGCGTTAGAAGGTGATGCAGATGCAACGCACCTCATCTACGGTAACCTTACACTCAGAGATCAAACCAAGGAAGTCGGGTTCAAGGCCAAGGTAAGTCTAAGCGACAATGCTATCCAGGTGAGCACTCCACCATTCACGATCGATCGCACTGATTGGGGAGTTAACTATGGGTCCAAGTCCATCTTTGATAACCTGGGTGACAAGTTTATCAATGATGAGATCGGCTTAACCATCACGCTCGCCGCGTCGAGTTCAGCGATCTAAATAACCATAAAGTACTGCATACTCAAGAGGGGTTTTCCATGTCGGAAGACCCCTTTTTTAATGCTAATATGTTGGAACAGATGAGTCCACGTCCCTGGACCATGCGAGGATGCCACCATCCAGATTGTACAGATTATCGAACCCATGTTGCTTAAGAGCATTGATGGCGGCGGCGCTGCGTCGACCACTTCTGCACATGACTACAACAGGCTTATCCTTGCTGATCTGGTCGGACTTATTCAAGATGTCTCCTAAAACGATGTGGTCGCCTCCGATACTTGCGAAGTTAACTTCCTTCGTTTCGCGGACATCGATAAGCTGGTGATCCTTATTGGATTCGCGCCAGGCTTGAAGTTCTGTGGCAGTGATCGTATTCATAGTGTCTGTTGTATTTTTTTGTATTCCACAAAAGTCCTCGTAATCGATAAATTCTTTGATCTGAATTGAGGAATACTTCGGATACCTAAGCGTGTTGTAGGTCGATGTAAGCGCATCATATACCAGCATTCGGCCTACAAGTGTTTCTCCGATTCCGGTCACGCATTTAATGACCTCCAGAGCCTGTAAGTTCCCGATGATTCCTGCAAGTACACCAAGTACTCCTCCTGATGCGCAGTCAGGCACTAATCCAACCTCCGGAGGCACGGGATACAAGTCTCGATAATGGCTGCTGCGACCACCTTCAGGTAGCGGGGCGTTAAAGACCGAGACCTGCCCTTCATACTGATAGATCGAGGCATATACATTGGTTTTGCCCATGATACAGCAGGCATCATTGACTAAGTAGCGAGTTGGGAAGTTATCGGTGCCGTCCACGACGATGTCGTATGAGGTGACTATCGATTGTGCGTTAGCTGCAGAAAGTCGAACTGGATAGGTTTTGATCTGGATGTAAGGATTCATCTGATGCAGCCGTTGAGCAGCGACCTCCACTTTCATCTTACCTACATCATCGGTGGAGTAGAGGACCTGACGTTGAAGATTGGAGAGTTCGACCCTGTCGTCATCCACGATACCTAAGGTTCCAATACCTGCCGCTCCGAGATAAGAAAGTACTGGACAGCCAAGGCCTCCCGCTCCTACGACCAAGACACTCGCCTTGCTCAGCATCTCTTGATGCTCAAAACCAAAATCAGGCAGATTAAAGTGTCTGGAGTACCTGGATCGTTCGGCTGTGTTTAGCATGTCTGCTAAGGTAGAGCGACTCCTGTGCTGATGTTAATAGGGGTCCTGAAGTATGGCCTCTACCCTGTACCGAACGGCGATATCTAAGATGGCGACAACAAATTGATTAGGTACTCGGGGGTCTGGTGTAATGGTAAGAGAAACCGGACGCCCTTTGGCTCCGAGAGCTTTGACTGCTTTCTCGATACGATTAAGGCTGACTTTCTTGCCGCTTAGCCAGTATGTTCCATCCCTTTTGATGACAAGATTTGCCGGCGGAGCCTTGAGTTCAGTACTTGATTTCCTTTTGCCAGGTAGCTTGAGGTTGAGTGCATTAGGCACCACCATAGATGAAGTCAGCATAAAAAAGATCAAGAGTAAGAATATGATATCTGTCAACGAGGACATGTTGAACTCAGCACTGACCTTACTTTTCTTGCGTAGTCCCATGCATTTACTTTTTAGGTGCTGTGGCGATGATTGCTCGCATCTTAAGTTGACTGGCTATGGCCATCACGTCATTTACTTTCTTCCAATGCACCCCCTTTTCGGAGATGATGGCTACCGTGGCGTTCTCTTTGTTTTCGGCCTCAGCGTTTGCCTTTTGGATCAGTGATTTGAGCTGAGACAGTTTCGCCGGTTTGCCATTGAATGTGAGTGTCCCATCTTTTGTTAAAATGACGGAATAGTCTGTGGGCGCGACTGTCTTCGAGTTCGATTCTGGAAGCTCGATATTGATCTGAATCATGGATGATGTCAGCATGAAAAAAATTAGCAGGAGAAAGATGATGTCCGTCAATGAGGACATGCTAAACTCTGCGCTGACTTTATTTCGCTTTTTGACTGCCATAATGCTCTATGCAGATGGCTCCTGAAGGAGATCCATAAATTCTACGGTAGTGCGCTCCATGTTGTAGATGACTTTCTCCACGTTAGCCACCAACAGATTATACGCGATAAACGCGAATATGCCTACGAGCAAGCCAAACGCCGTAGTGATCAGAGCTTGGTAGATTCCCCCTGCAAGTACGTCAGGAGTTACGTTTTGCTCAGTGGCCATGGTATAAAACGCTAAGATCATCCCGGTTACTGTCCCGAAGAAACCAATCATCGGTGCTGCTCCGGCAATACTGGCCAAGGTGGACAGGTTCTTTTCCAATTTGAAAACTTCGAGGTTTCCGACGTTTTCGATCGCTGCATCGATATCCTTGAGTGGCCGGCCAATACGCATGAGGCCTTTTTCAATCATCCTGGCCACTGGTGTATTCTTGGAGGTGCATAGAGCACGAGCTCCAGCGATGTTTCCGGCTGCAACGGATGCGCGAATATTGTCGATGAAGTTCTGATCGATTTTGCCTGCCTGCTTTATCGTTCGCCATCGCTCCATGAAGATAGCTACGGCGATAATGGACAGGAACAAGAGTATGGCCACGATAGCGATCCCTAATGGTCCCCCATTGGTGATAAGACTCAAAATGCCTTCTTTCTTGACCTCGTCTTCTGAGTTAGCGGTTTGTAGTAGTATGAATCCTAATGTATGCATGAGCTGATTCTGCGATTTAGGCTAAGTAACGATGCTCACTTCGCGTGATAGTGCGCAACTGGATAAATTAATAGTCATCATTTCATATTAGCTCTTTTGATAATATGAATCGATAGATACTTAGCAAATAGTGCGCCAGTTTAGATGCCTGTATCCACCGTACATGACTTTTGGTTTTGTGTGACGTCCCTGACGGATTGGTACCTTCGAGGTATGGCAGCACAGCGACCGAACCCTTGGCGACAGGGCCTGATGATAATCGCAGAATTGGTCCTTTACATCTTCTTGTTTTTCTGTGTTGCTACGACACTATCTGGCATCATTTATCTGATCGATCCGTCAGGCTTAGATTCAGCTGAGGATATATTGGATAATCCTTACAAAGGTCTCCTACAAGAATATGTTCCCCTTCTCATCGCTTCGCTTGTGGCGCTTTGGATCATCCATCGATGGATCATGAAGCGGCCTATCGAGTTAACTGGATTTGTAAGAGACAAGATTGGATCAGGTATCTCAGTCGGTGGAATGATGGCAGGACTTATGATCAGCTTTGGTTTTCTGGTCCTATGGATATTTGGTGGGATACGAATCGAAGAGGTGGATCCGAACCTGCTTTTGTTCGTGGGTTTTTTCCTCTTTTTCTTTGTGCAGAGCTCTTTTGAAGAAGTGGTATTCCGAGGAGCTATGATACCGATCATTGAGAGTCGCTCCAATGTGTGGATTGCGCTCTTTGTATCCTCCCTACTATTTTCTGTTGTGCACGGTAGTAATCCGAATGTCAACCTGATCTCATTGGTTAACATCGGCCTGGCAGGAATTCTCATGGGCATGCTTTTCATCCGATACCGCAGTATATGGCCAGCCATTGGTCTACATGCCTTTTGGAATTTTTTACAGGGCTCGTTTTATGGATTTGAGGTGAGTGGTTACGATGTCTACAGTTTGCTCGATACGACCGAGACGGGGATAGATCTGTGGACTGGAGGATCCTTCGGTTATGAGGGCTCACTATTGGGATCATTTAGTCTTATCGCAGCTGGATTCTGGGTCTGGCATAGCAAACCTGAAGCATTTGCTACTTTGGAGGCTTACAAGGAAACCCCGAGAGACCACCACCCGATAAGTGTAGATGAATACGACGGTAAGGAACGATAAGAACAATTTTTTCTCTGAGTGGCTCGAGAAGCTTCAGCAGGAGAGCTGGCAGTTGGAGTTACTCATATCGGGATTAGCCCTGTTCGGTATCTGGGAGAGCCAGAGTGTCATTCGACGTCTGGGATACTATATCGATGTTAACGCCTCCTCGGCCTATGAGGGCTATGGCAACATCATTGTCTTTACGCTGTGGGCAGCATGGGGCATCTTCTTGATCAATTTATTGCTCCACATCATTATCCGAGGTCTTTGGATTGGAGCCATAGGGCTTCGGTACGTGTCTGGTGACATTGACTTTGATAAGCTCGATTATTCTGAGCGCTTTAGTCGATTCTTAAAGAAGAAGATCGGCAGCTTCGATAACTACATCGAGCGACTGGAGAAATTGAGTAGCGTGCTGTTCAGTTTCACTTTTTTGCTCGTCTTCATGTTTGTGTCCTTCGTAGTTCTCAATGCCATTTTCGCGTTGATGGTCAAGGTCATTCTCAACTTG
This sequence comes from Bacteroidota bacterium, assembly GCA_038523965.1. Lineage (GTDB taxonomy): Bacteria > Bacteroidota > Bacteroidia > Chitinophagales > Saprospiraceae > JAJRXG01. The sequence goes on along the minus strand of JBCBIX010000098.1, from coordinate 4,738 downwards.
GCCGAAGACCCAGAAGATCTTCAGGGTGCCGTGACAGCATTTGGTTTCCTTTTTTACGGTCTCGGTCTGATTGTCCTCGTAGATTTCTTCACCATGGGAGCCTTCAAGAAGGTCAATGATCGCAGCTTCTCACTCATATACTTCTATGTCTATCGTCTTTACAGTACGATATCACTGTCCTTCATCTATAGACCTTTGTTGCTCAACTTCATCGACAGCAAGTATACCCGGAGGTTATTCTTTTTGGCGATACCATACATGTTGATGATATTATTCTTAGGTCGTGGGGTCAGCTTAGAACGGCATGGGTTCTTCCCTGACTTTCGAGCACGCGAGTTTAGGACCTCCATCGCTAACCAGTCGGCTAATTGGAGATATTATGATGATAAGCGCATCGAGCACAACGCCACTTTTGTCGATGGGGATCGTATGCCACCGAAGACTCCGATTAATCGATTTAGCCTTACCAGTTTTGAAGTAGAAGGAGATCTCCTTCAGCTTTTCATCGATTATCGCTCGAATCATCATAACAAGTTGGAGGAGGATGGTCTGACGCCTTTCAGAAAGCATGGACTGAAGCATTCGTTGTTTTTCCCCGGTCGTAATAGATTGCCTGAGATCAAGCGTTTGGATAGTATCGAGGCTGCCAGTATCCGGGTATTTAATCGGGTTGCCAGAGGCCGGATGCAGGAGGCTGACATCGCATCCTATCCTACGATGGAAGAGGACATCAAATACTGGATGTCCTTAGAGGAAGATGATCTTAAATATGAAAAATCGCAGTTGAGAACGCGCTATGATAACCTGAAGGAGATAGAGATCACCAAGCAATTAGAAAATACCAAAAAGAGCATCATCGATAGGTACCAGTACTGGATCGATGATAGGCAGCTCTCAGTTAGCGAAAGTCTATTTTACGAACACCCTAATCTCCACGAAAAGGGAATTATGGTCTATCTACCCTTGGATAGCATTCCCTCGGGAGTTCAGCGATTCGAAATCAGGTATGCTTCGGATGGTAGTCAACTTCTTTCCTTACCTTTTCTGCTAAAGAGATAACATGAAAAAAGCGGCACTATTAGGACTGATATATGGAGGTGTCAGTCTGTTATTGACAACGATTCTTGTTTTTGTAGATCCCAAGATTTTATTCAAACCATGGATGATATTGGTATCCTCTGGAATAGGAATGGCTATTCTCATTGGAGGAGGTCGATATTTTTTACGTCAATTAGACGATGTCACCCTCTCGTTTGGAGTAGCGTTTAAGTACCTGTTTGTAGCAGCCTTAATCGGTAGTGTTGTCGGCGCCTTGGGCTCGTCTATTCTCTTCGCAGGTAATGAAGAATTGAGCGAAACTTTCGTAGAGTATCAGAAAACGACCATGGAAAACGCTGCTGCTTGGGGTGCAGGACTTGCTGGAGGAGATGAAGCAACCAAAGAAGAGGCGAGACAAGAAGTGAGGGATCAAATTGAAAGTGGTGAAGTAAATATTCAGGAAAACCCTTTTGCGTTCAAAAGCCTTCCTTTGAGCTTAGCGGGCTCTATCATTGGATCACTTATCGTAGCGCTTATAGCAGCGATTTTCGTCCGACAGAAGCAGTAGGTGTAAGCTATTCCCCTTCGAATATGGCGATCACGCGTTCGCCATTGGGTTTGGCATAGCCGCGATACATCCCCGCAGAGTTAAATGGCATTGCTACATTGCCCATAATATCTACGGCGATGAGTCCACCGCTGCCCCCTTTATCGACTAAAGTTGTGTTCACTACATGGTCAGCAGCTGCCAGAACTGATTCTCCGAGATATAACATGCGAGCATGGACATCATGTGCGACAGCGTATCTGATGAAGTACTCGCCATGGCCTGTACAACTGACTCCGCACGTCGCATTGTCAGCATAGGTGCCTGCCCCGATGATGGGTACATCGCCAAAACGGTTGTATCTCTTGTTTGTCATGCCTCCGGTGGAAGTACCGGCGACGATATTTCCGCTTTTGTCAAGAGCTACACATCCTACGGTGCCCATTTTCTTATCGAGGGGATCTTCAGGTGACTCAGATAGTTCGGTACGTTCTTGGTCTCTGATACGGTTGATACTGCGCCATCTTCTTTCTGTGCGGAAGTAAGATGGATCCACGATCTCCAGTTCTTGGTTTCTGGCGAACTCCTCAGCTCCTGCACCTGTAAGGAGCACATGATCCGAATGCTCTAATACGGCCCGTGCAGCAGATATCGGATAGCGGACTGTGGATAGACCACCGACTGCACCAGCATTTTGATCATACCCCCGCATGATCGATGCATCCAGTTCATTCTTAAGATCATGTGTATACACTGCTCCCTTGCCTGCATTGAACAAGTGTGAATCTTCCATGTAGTGGATGGTCTGTTCGACAGCATCGATCGCATCTCCTCCCTTCTGAAGTATCTGTTCACCGATGTCAAGTGCCTCACCTAATGCTTGGCGATAGGCCAGTTCTTGTTCATCTGTGATGTTTTCTTTAAGTATCGTTCCCGCACCGCCGTGGATGGCGATCGCATATTCAGCAGGGGTTGCAGTAAGTGAATCACTATCTGACCGAGGACTTGTACAAGCGAGTAAGCCAATAATCAGTGAGACAAGAAGAGGGAGTTGACATTTCATTAGAGAAAACTACTCAAATCTCCCTTCATACATGAGTTCTCGTGGGTTACATGATGACTGATCCGAAGAGTACGGCGCCGTAAGAGCAACACGATACAATTAAGATTCCAAGTCTAAAGTAATGATCGAGTGATTTGGTTGGTCTAAAGTTTGTTCTTGTGGTTGTCATGTCTAAAGTTTTCAAGTTTGTGTAAGAGTGTTGATTCGTAAGTCACTGATTATCAAGTGACAACACAAAGATGTGGGTGACATGAAGCTGTTTCCAACTTTGTCCTACCAATGCTTGGGAATTCTCGAGAACCCAAGGCAAACCTCGACGAATGCCTTTTGGCAGGTGATCAAAACAAACCTAATACGAGTGTTTACCAACTACCCAGCCATGACTACCTAAGCGCTTCTCAGCTGATTCGATAGCAGGTTTTTCAAGCATGGTTCCCATGCTATCGTTCCATCGATTGAGATACCCGAATAAGGCGATGACACCTAAGATCTCGACTATCTCTCCCTCAGACCAGTGCTCTCGCATCCGCTCGGCAAGCGCATCATCTACACCATTGGGCACCTGTGAGGCGGCGATGGCCAGGTCTAAGGCTACTCTTTCAGCATCTGAGAATGCAGCATGAGTCTTGTACTCCCAGATATGGGTCATTTGTTCCTCTAAGGCACCGTAGCGCTCGGCAGCACGTATAGCGTGTGCCTCACAGTATCGACATCCGGTGGTTTGGCTGGATAGATAGGCGATTAGTCTTTTTAGGGCGCTGGTGACACGACCCTTGTTTTCCATGACAGATTGGTTCATCTCTACGAATGCATCTGCGATCCGGGGTCGGTGCATCATCGTAAACAAACTGGTCGGCGTGAATCCGAGTGTTTCTTCATAGAAATCCGCCATCTCTGATATTTTTTCATTCGTATGGCGATCCAAGGGCTTGACTAAAGGTTGTTTCATAAGTCTATGGTGATAGGGTGGTTAGAGAGGAAGCGTTCCTCGATCAGGTTAAATCTATCTTTAATTAAAGAGTTGTGGGAGAGGTACGACAAATAACTATTCAGGCATTTCTCGATGATGCCCAGCGTCCTCCTCTTATAGATGTACGATCGCCAGGCGAGTATAACAACGGACATATCCTCGGTGCCCATAACGTCCCACTTTTCTCTGATTCTGAGCGCGCGCATGTCGGAACCGTTTATAAACACGAAGGTCCAAAGAAGGCAAAGGAAATTGGCTATGCCTATGTCCTACCGAAGTTAGACACCTTCGTCTCAGAAGCGGAGCGTCTGGCCCCTGAAGGACGTGTCGTGGTTCATTGCTGGAGAGGGGGCCTGCGCAGTCAGTCATTCGCTGAGCACCTTTTGAAAGAGGGCATTGCCGATAGCCCAATAATTTGGGGTGGATACAAGGCCTATCGTCAGTATCTGCTGGCCTCATTTGAGGAGGAGCAGCGCATGATAGTCCTCGCGGGATATACAGGGTCAGCTAAGACAGCGATACTCCATGAACTACGTCAACAAGGAGAGCAGATCATCGACCTTGAGGGATACGCCAATCACAAAGGCTCGGCATTTGGAGCGATAGGGGAGAGTGAGCAGCCCACAAACGAGCATTACCACAATATTCTATTCAGTGCATGGAGTAGACTAAGCAGAATCAGGAATTGTTGGGTGGAGGATGAGGGCATCATGATCGGCAGAGTCAATGTCCCGATTCCGATATTCAATCAGATACGAGCGGCAAAGACAGTCTTTTTAGAAGTGCCTAAGAAATACCGAGTGCAGTATCTCGTAGATCAATATGCTCACTCGGGAGATGAATTGATCGCAGATGGTCTTTCACGCATCAAAAAGCGCCTCGGAGGGTTAGACTTTCAAAAGAGTATAGAGGCCTTAGGACATAAAGATTATCACTACATCGCCGAACGATGCCTTTCTTACTATGACAAATACTACCTGCGATCGATCAAAAAGCGACCTGAATCACAAGTAAATCACATCGTTACAAATACAATCGATCCTCAGGTAAATGCTGACCTGATACTTAAACGAATGACTCCATGAATCCTATCAAACTAACCCAATACAGTCACGGCGCT
>JBCBIX010000097.1:0-11159 GCA_038523965.1 Bacteroidota bacterium | reverse complement strand
CCACATAGCCATCAAATGATGATGGCACCCCACTCTTTTCTAAATCTTCTCGCCATCGACTCAAGTCAATACCATCACTATGGAAGTACATTTTTTTGGAATTGGCGATTCCAATCACATGAATATCGAGATTCTTATCTTCACGTAAGGTGTCATATTGGTCCTTGATCTGTTCAAGAAGAGTTCCACCGATAAGTCCTACTCCAACCAAAAAGAGATTAAGTCCCTTGCTTTCAGATAGAAAGAAGGCATCGTGAACCAAATTAAGCGCCTTTACCTCATCCTTGCGCTTGATCGCGACTGAGATATTAAGTTCGGATGAACCCTGTGCGATAGCGGCAACATTTATCCCATTATTTCCTAATGCCTTGAACAGGCTGCCAGATACACCTGGGACGCTTTTCATCTTTTCGCCTATCACTGCAATAAGGGATAATCCGGGCTCTGTTTTGATCGGCTTGACTAACCGAGCCTCCATTTCTTTTTGGAATTCTTCACTAAGAACTTCGACTGCCTGAGGAGTATCTCCAGATCGTACGGCGATACAGATGGAGTGTTCGCTCGACGCCTGTGTGATCATAACGATGTTGATCTTGGCACGACCCAGAGCGCTAAACAAGCGTGCCGAAGATCCCGGGATCCCCATCAAACCGCTACCCGCCAATGTCAGGAGGGTTATATCTGATATGCCTGTAACACCTGTGATATTCCCCTTACCGCCACGAGGAATGCGGTCAGAGATCAAGGTGCCCATGAAGCTGGGATTAAACGTATTCTTGATATAGATCGGAATGGATTCTGCCAATGCCGGCTGGATAGTAGGTGGATAGATCACCTTAGCACCAAAATGAGACAACTCCATCGCTTCGTCATAACTCAGCTCAGGAATGGTATACGCATTCTCAACAATCTTAGGATTAGAGGTTAGCACTCCATCGACATCAGTCCAAATCTCCAACACTTCTGCACGCAGCGCTCCAGCTATGATGGCGGCGGTGTAGTCGGACCCTCCTCGTCCGAGTGTTGTTGTAAGACCGCCAATATCGGTGGCGATAAATCCTGTCACAATCTCAATGAAATTCTCACCGCCCCGAAAGCGGTCTTGAATCAGCTTCTCGGTAGTACTGAAGTTCACCTTGGCACGACCGAATTCTTTATTCGTTTTGATAATCTGACGTGCATCGAGATAGCGAGCTGGAAGTCCCAGAGTACTTAGATAGGCCGCCAAAATGGGTGCCGCATTTCTCTCACCAAAGCTGAGTAAGAAGTCCATCGTTCGTGCCGAGGCTTCTCGAACCAAAAACACACCATGAAGTAGGTTTTTGAAATTGACGAAATTTCTTGTGATTTCCCCTACGACTTCATCTCCTGAGAGTCCTAAAGATCGTATAGTATTATGGTGTCGAGATTCGATTTGTTCTGCGATCTGGAGGTAATTCTTATCTCCTGAGGCTGCTAAGTCAGAACACTTGATCAATGCATCAGTGACCCCACCAAAGGCTGAAGTAACCACAGTCATCTGCTCCCCAGCCTGGTGCCGATCCAATAGCAACTTCCCAATATCCACAATGCGTTCTGGGGTACCGACGGAGGTCCCTCCAAACTTCAAAACTTTCATGATGACCAGATAATGAATCTGCTAAAGTACAGGACTCTCGCTCAAGTCAGTATGATGACCAAGTACACCTCACGCATTCTTCAATCCAAACAAGGGTCGTAAAATACGACTTCGCCGAACCAACTCATAGAGAATCCATGAACCCAAAAATGTGATCACGGAAAGAAGTAAAAACTTAAGCAAGATGTGCAAGTCGGCATGGATGATGAAGTATGCGGCAATCATCATGACAGTCTGATGAAAAATGTAAAATGGATAGACAGCAGTATTACAATAATGTAAAACAGGCCCAGGTCGATTGAGGTACTTGGCGGCAAAGGCCAGCAACACAAAGATCCAGGCCCAAACATTAGTAATTTTCAAAAATGCCTCTGTAAAATGTCGCAAGGTGGTATCAGGTAATTGCCACATGATGACCATCCCAAAAAAACAGATAATTCCTATCCAAACAGCATATATACGATGTCGTTCGAGAGCTGGCCAAAGATCGTCTTGTACAGAGATCATTTCAAAACCGAATAAATAAAACAAATAGTAATACACAAGTGCAAACCAATCTCCTATCAAGGCATGAGTGACTGGAAAGAAAGGTTCTATAAAGGCCTCAACAAAGTAGAGTGGAATAACGAAAATGAACAGGCCAAACGGACGTCTAAGCTGGGCGCGAAGTCCCCTCAGCAGTGCAGCATTGGGATGGTCTCTGAGATAAATAAAAAGAGGGGCTGACACTACTGAAAATACCAATAGATAAGGCAAAAACCATAGGTGATGCCAACTCAGATTACCCTCTGGATAGATGCCTTGAAAATACTCTTTTGGCCAAAATTGAAAGTAGCTACCTGAAAATTCTGAATTCACCAACCTCTCCACATAGACCTGCGGTGCAATGATGACTATCATGCCAACTATCAGCGGTAGCAGAAGTCGCTTTGTCCGTTCTTTTAGAAATTGACTTTGGCTGCGGTATGAGAGTGCAAAACGCGTACCCATACCAGAGATTAGAAACAACAGCGGTAAGCGCCATTGATTTAAAAACAACATGGGGAGCAAAAACCAGTCAGAGGTTTCGTTATTCTTAATGTGAAACCCCCATGGAACAAACAGCATTCCAACATGATAGAAAATCAACAATCCAAATACGATGACCCTCAACCAGTCTAAATCATAGCGCCTCTCCTTTGTCATAGGATAAAACTGGCTTTATCTACCTCTTTCAGGACACGAATCCGACCAGAGAATACTACTGACAGACTAACTCAATTCTCCACGATCGAGTAACTCCATAGCACGATGGGCAGCGCGAGCTGACAAGGCCATAAACGTCAAGGACGGATTCTGTGTAGAGACAGAAGTCATGCATGCCCCATCGGTGACAAAGACATTAGAACATGCATGCAGTTGGTTCCATTCGTTAAGCATTGATGTCTTGGGATCTCGACCCATCCGTACACCACCCATCTCATGGATATCCAGACCAGGGGCTCGATGATCATCCTGCGTGGAGATGTTAGTGAATCCTGCTTTCTCGAACATCTCAGTCATCTGATCGAGATAATCCGCGACCATTTTCTCATCGTTGTCATCATACTTCATAGAGATCTGTGGCGTCGGAATACCCCACTCGTCTCGTAGTGTGTCACTTAGCTTGACGTAGCTCTCTTCTTTGGGTATGGTCTCTCCCATCATGTGAGATCCGACGCGCCACGGACCTAACTTCGCAGGAGCATGTAATTGATCCATAAGCTCTTGGCCCCAACCATCGCGATCACGATATGACCCGCGACCCGCACCGAATCCTGCAGCATAGCCTCTTAAGAAATCTGTCTCTTGCTTACGCAAATTTCTAAACCTGGGCAAGTAGGCACTTGTCGGCCGTCCACCAACATCTTTGCGATCTTGATACTCTTCACACACACCCGAGATTCTGGCTCTGTAATTATGAAATGCCACGTACCTGCCAAGCAAGCCATTGTCATTACCGAGTCCATTCGGGAATCGATCAGAGACAGAGTTCAGTAATACCATATTGGTATTGATCGTACCTGCCGTCACAAAGATGACTTTGGCAAAATACTCAGTGGTCTCCATGGTATTCGCGTCTACGATTCTGACTCCGATGGCCTTGTTAGACTGATCGTCATAGATTACAGAATGCACGACGGAGTGTGGTCGTAGTGTGAGATTTCCGGTTTTTGCCGCCCACGGAATCGTGGAAGAGTTGGCATTAAAGTATGCCCCAAAGGGACATCCACGTTGACAGATGTTTCGCGCTTGGCACTGACCTCTACCCTGCTCCAGGTGTATAGGCTGTGGCTCTGTGAGATGAGCACATCTGGCATAGATGACATGTCGATCTCGATAGTTATCTCTTACCGTCTTTTGAAAATGCTCCTCAACACAGCTTAGGTCCCAAGCCGGCAAAAATTCACCGTCAGGAAGATGGTCAAGACCATCCCGATTACCAGAGACACCAACAAATCGCTCCACGTAACTATACCAATCTGCCAAGTCTCGATAGCGTATCGGCCAGTCCACTGCAAAGCCGTCACGCGCAGGACCTTCAAAATCGAAATCGCTCCATCGCTGTACCTGTCGGGCCCACATGATTGATCTACCTCCAGTCTGGTAACCTCGGATCCAGTCAAAGGGCTCATCCTGGATATAGGGATGCTCGGTATCCTTCACAAAAAAGTGCTTGGCATCCTCACGATAAGCATAGCAGCGAGCGATGGATGGATTTTCTTCACGTTCTGCATGTGGGATAGCACCACGGAGTTCGAACTCCCAGGGCATCATATTAGTCGTCGGATAGTCTCTGATATGTTTTACTTCTCGGCCTCGTTCTAACAGGAGAGTCTTCAGCCCTTTGTCACAAAACTCTTTCGCTGCCCAACTACCTGCCATTCCTGCACCGACGACGATGGCATCATATGTATGATCATTTTGCATGTTCTTCCGTCTACTTCTTTGATTAGAAAATAAAAACGCAATCTCTTACACCACTACGCAGCCCTGATATTTTTTTGGAATGATGTTATACTCTAAGACATCCTTCATATACTCCCGGCTTGTGGTGTACTGGAATAATGTTAGGTCTCTCATTTCTCGAACAAAACTGGTGGAGTCGGCCTGCATTTGATCTGGGTCGAGACTATCTTCTGGAAGGTTTACAATTGGGCTTTTAAAAAAAGAAATCATCTGATCAGGAGTAATTTTCTTCAGATTAGAATTGAACATGGTCTTCATATGATCTGTAACCAGATTGTATCCATTGATGAAGGAGTTACGTTGCGCTGGACTTCTGACCTCATTGATCATTCGGGTCACGAATGTCTCAAAAGCCTCGGGGCGCTCAATGTCCTCGGATACGGGTAGGATGGCTGCCGAGAGTGCCCCTAACCATGTGGCCTGTGTAGAGGAGAACGCGATTTGTCCTTCGTCATCTTGGCTGAGACGCAAGCGATCATTGCATGCTGGCAACAAGGTCAGTCCAGCCGCGATAGCCCCGAGACTCCCGATAGCTTTTCTTCGATTCATCTTTTTCTTTGTAAGGGTAAGATAGCATACTCATGGAAGTCCCACGACCAAAGAGGCATAGCAGGAATATCACATCTGCTACCTTCGTGAAAACCGATATAGTGTGTTAGTCACTCTGGAAGGGATCATTGTCCGAACAGTGAAGTATAGCGAAAGCAGTCTGATACTGGACATCTTCTCGGCAGATCTCGGTATTCAATCCTACATCATTAGCGGAGTCAGGTCGTCAAAGAAGGCGAAGTCCAAGGCCTCCATGCTACAAGTCCTCAATCTGGTCAGATTTGTTGCCTACCAAAAGGAAGGAGAGAAGCTAAGCAGGATCAAAGAAGTCGCCTACTCATATGTTTATCGAAGTATTCCCTTCAGCGTAGTCAAAAGCTCAATCGCAATCTTCCTGGTCGAAGTCTGTCGCAAGTCTGTGCGAGGAAGCGATAGCTACGAGGACATCTATAACTTCATGGTCAAGGGGCTGATTCACTTAGATAACACTAATTCAGGGTTAGCACATTTCCACATTCTATTTTTAATCGACCTGGCAGGGAGGTTAGGCTTCGAGCTACAGGATAATTATGCCACTGAAACCCAATTATTCAATTTGGTTGATGGGAGTTTTACGGAATTGGTGCCCAATTTTGAATTAGCTATGGATGCAGAATCGAGCTACTGCCTCTCCAGATATCTCAAGAAACAGGAACCTTACAATTGGAGCAAACAAATGCGTCAGACTATCCTCCAAAAACTAATCGACTACTATCGTTATCACGTCGATGATTTTGGAGAACTCAAGTCCTATACTGTCCTCAGTGAACTTTATAACTAAAATCTGAACCCTAAGGAAAGGCTAAAAACGACATTGCGATCCTGATCATTAACAAAGATTAGAGATCCATCATCGTTAACTTCAGTGAGGCTGTAGTCAGCCACATTGCGCGTGATGTCTCTCATGCCGTACTCGACCCTGCCCATAGCGTAGAGTCCTTTGTTGAGGTAGTATGCGAATCCTCCGATCAGACCATAATCAATGCTCAAAAAGCGGCTTTGTGTAACGCCATTATCTAAAAACTCCTGTGAGTTTACTGTGCGGAGTAAATCGACATCCTGATTAGCGACGATGATACGGATCAGCTCATTGGTGCCGCCAATGAACGGATTCACATCTCCATCACTGAAATAATTAAAGTTCAACCCTTGTCTAAATCGATGGTCTGCTTGGCTTCTCGCACCTCCAAAGGTGATCGTTCCGGTCGCCAATGGATTAATCAAAAATCCTAAATATCCACCGCCAAACAATTCTAATTTCTCGCTTATCGAAAAATGTACTGTCTGAGGCAGTTGCAAATAGGCATTTGAAAAATTCATCTGAATATCGCTGGTATCACGAAGGACGAACCTTGGCTCTTCTGGAAGGGGAAACACATAGTATCCCTCTGGACTGAACATACTGTAAGAGGAACCTATCTGTGTGTAGGCAATCTCAGATCTAAAACCAACTCGATCCGTAAGGTTATACTGCACATTAATACCAAAATGGAAACCTCCATTCAGACCATGTTCCTCATTAAATGAAGAATCCGTAGGTCCACTGAATGTGGCCTGATTTAATCCTGCGCGAATACCCACAGATATCTGACTCATGACCTGGCCCGATATCAATAAACAAAGGCCGACAACGAATGCGCGTAATATCATGAACAACACAGTTTAATTAAGCGGCGCAAAGATAGACTTATACCCTGCTCTGTTTAATAGCAGCATCTAAACGAGCAACAGATGTGATTTGTGACGTTAAGCTTGGGCTTAACCCATCTCGCTAACGACCTCCTTGACCTCAGGGACCATGCGCTTAAGCATGCCTTCGATACCAGACTTGAGAGTTACTGTAGACGACGGACACCCGCTGCATGATCCTTGAAGGACTACAGTTACGATGCCTTCATCAAAGGATTTGAACTCAATATTACCACCGTCCATTTCCACGGCTGGCTTCACATAAGTGTCAATGAGTTCTTTGATTTTCTTTACCAATTCAGCTTCGTCACCGGTGTATTGATAAGCGACACCGTTTTGGCGTTCGAGCTCCTGCATAGCCTCTTCAAATCCTTCATTCACCACAGGCTTATCATCGGCGACATAAGCTTTGATGAATTCCTTAAGCTTGAGCATGATGTCTTCCCACGAATAGTTGAACTCCTTGGTGACAGTCACGAAGTTGTTACAGACATATACACCTTTTACATAAGGAAACTCAAAGAGCGACTGTGCAAGTGGTGACCATTGCTCAGCTAATTCTCGCTCGCGAAAATCAGCTGTTCCTTTATAAAAGATCTTGTTTGTCACGAACTTGAGAGACTCTGGATTAGGGGTCTGCTCTGTATAGATCATTACGGGGCTTGCTACTGGTGCTTCTGTACTCATGATGTGATGTTTTACGATTCCCTCACGATCATTACACGTGAGCGATCTCAAAAGTTCTCCAAAGATGAGACAAATGAGCGTCCAGTGGGGCGCAAATGATCTCAAACGTTAGCGATAAGTATGAACTGATAGGCAAGGGCTATTTTCGCCATCGATTTTAGTCCATCATGATAAAGACATCACAGAATGCCGTTCGTGTATTCGCCCCAGCCACGGTGGCGAATGTGGCTATCGGTTACGATATCCTTGGTTTTGCATTGGACCGGCCCGGAGATGAACTAATCGCCAGACGAGGTTCAGTCCCAGGAGTCACCATCACAAAGATTCACGGGACATCCAAGCAACTGCCAAAAGATCCTGAATCCAATACTTGCACGAAAGGAGTTCTACAGCTCCTCGTCGATCTGAAACGAACCGACGAATGCATCGAAATCGAGTTGTTCAAAAAGATGCCTTTTGGCAGCGGTATGGGCTCGAGCGCAGCGAGCGCAGCAGCTGGTGTAATGGCCGTCAATGAGCTACTTGGACGTCCATTGGCTAAACGAGAATTAGCCAAATATGCTGTGATTGGTGAGTCTGCTGCAGATGGGGCTTTTCATGGTGACAATGTCATCCCGTCATTAGTTGGCGGTATTGTTTTAATCCGTGACAACCCGTCTGTTGACTTTGTCAAGCTGCCGATCCCCAAAGGTTTGAAGGCTTTTGTGATCTATCCAGAAATCGAAATCCTGACTAAAGATGCTCGTGCCGTACTCTCAGATACTGTCCCCCTATCGTCGATGATTTCCCAGACAGGACATGCAGCAGCATTCGTGGCGAGCTTGTACACAAGTGACTTTGAACTCATGAGCAGGAGTCTAAAGGACCACGTGATAGAACCGCAGAGAGCACGACTGATTCCTCACTTCCGTGAATTACAGGAGGCGGCATTGCACGCTGGTGCGTTGAATTACACCATAAGTGGAGCAGGACCGAGTATGTTTGGTTTTGCCTTAAACACACTGATTGCCGAACAGGTAACATCAGCTGTCCAAGATATTTTACAATCTCATGGTATCCGTTCGCACCACTTCATCTCATCCATCAATCCAGTCGGAGCTTACAAAATGTAATCTCGGAGCGAATAATAGAGGCTTTTGAAATTCTATAGTACAAACGACATATCAAAGAGGGTTTCTCTCCGGCAAGCAATCCTACAAAGCCTGCCACCTGATAATGGTCTCTACATGCCAGTGGAAATACCAAACCTGGAGAACTCTGTAATTCGTGACATCCGTGAACTCACTCTGCCGGAATTAGCCAGTCGGGTGAGTACAGCCTTGCTGTCTGAAGACCTCAGTGAATCAACGATTAATCAACTCTGCCAGTCGGCAATCAATTTTCCCGCTCCTCTGATTGATCTTGATGAGCAACTGTCGGTATTAGAATTATGGCACGGACCGTCGCTGGCATTTAAGGATTTTGGCGCTCGATATATGGCTGCACTGATGAGTGAATTGGTGCGCGACGAAGAGCGGACTCTGACCATATTAGTTGCTACAAGCGGCGATACTGGTGGGGCTGTTGCCGCAGGTTTTCTTGGAGTTCCTAATGTTGAAGTAATCATACTCTACCCTTCCGGTCGTGTCAGCCCGCTGCAAGAAAAACAGCTGACTACGCTTGGGCATAACATCACTGCTCTTGAGATCGACGGGACTTTTGACGACTGTCAGACACTGGTGAAGACAGCTTTTCTGGACGCCGAAGTAAACGATCACTATCTCCTAAGCAGCGCCAACTCTATCAACATCTCTCGCCTCATCCCTCAATCCTTCTATTACTTCGAAGCGTATCGACAGTGGTTGGAGCGACATGAGGGGCCGCTGGTCTTCTGTATTCCGTCCGGAAATTTTGGAAATCTGACAGCTGGCTTATTAGCAAAGAAAATGGGTCTACCGATCCATCAGTTGATCGCTGCCACGAATGCGAATGACGTTGTTCCGCGGTACTTACAATCTGGAGAATACTCACCTCGACCAAGTCAAGCAACCATCTCTAACGCCATGGATGTCGGTGCACCTTCTAATTTCAGAAGAATGGAAGACATGTACGGGCATATGTGGAAAGATATGACCAATGATATCGTCGGATATAGCTATACCGATGGGGAGACTAAAGCTGCGATTTTGGACATCAAAAGCAAGTATGATTATACGATGGATCCACATGGTGCAGTCGGATTTCTTGCCGCTAAAGACTTCCAAAAACAGAATCCTGGCTGCCATGTAATTATTTTAGAAACGGCACATCCAGCTAAGTTCCTACCAGTCATGAATCCGATCCTGGGAGAAATAGATATCCCTGATCGTCTTGCACAATTATCATCGCTTAAAAAAACTGCCACCCCAATGTCTAAGGATTATGCAGCGTTCAGAACCTGGATATTGAGAAGGGCATCTTTGCAGCAGTAATAGTAGAGGTCTGCCCTACTCCCTAAATGCATCAACCATGAATTACTTCTCACCCGAGTCTGTCAGCCATATTTTCAAATCTCATTTTGCCTTTATAAAGGTGAAGTTTGAAAATTATCAACTTCACCTCACTCTTAATCGGCCAGAAAAAAAGAATGCTCTACACCCTCACATGTTACAAGAGCTGGCATTCTGTCTACAATATGCACACATCACCAAGTCAGTACGTGTAGTAATCATCAGTGCTGCAGGAGACACGTTTTGTGCTGGCATGGATCTTAAGGCATTAGCAGGTCATGTGGAGCCCTACGAAAGTGACATCGCCTCATCTGGACAAGAGATTCTCATTGGGAAGATGATGCAAGAGGTTTATAAACCACTTATAGCTGATGTGCGTGGCAGTGTCTATGCTGGTGGTTTTCTAATCTTAGCTGGCTGTCATTATGTGATATCCAAGAGCTCTTTACAATTTGCACTGCCAGAAGTGAAACGAGGTCTGTTCCCGATGCAAGTGATGGCCTCCCTTTCAGAAGTCATCCCGCCACGTAAGGTCCTGGACTGGTGTATAAGGGGTTATAGTATCGATGTACACAAGGCATTGGATTGGGGGCTTATCACTCATATCGCCGATTATGATCAGGATACCTTCGTCCAACAATTAGCCGACTCAATCACTTCTAACTCACCTACTGCTATCCGACTTGGGTTAGAGGCTTATGACCACCTCCATCCTTCTGCTGATCTTCATAACTATCTACATGATATGTTCCAACAGACCATCCAGTCACCAGATGGCCAAGAAGGATTAGCCGCATTCAGAGAAAAACGACCTCCGAAATGGGAGGAATGATTAATAAAAGTCAGAATCGTCATCACCTATCGGTATGTGGATAGAATACTTCGTCCCGTCACTGCTATCTAATGTGATGGTGCCATTCAAGTAGTTCACTCTGCTTTCGATATTCTTCAGGCCAAGTCCATCGGTGTCATTGTGACCATCAGGGTCAAAGCCGACACCATCATCGGCAATCGACAAATGGAGTTGATCCTTTATTATATCAATTTTGGTGGATTAGACAAAGTCAGAAAAATCAATTACAAAAAATACAACTTGAAAACCTAAAGCAAGAGCAACAACT
>JBCBIX010000096.1:0-11175 GCA_038523965.1 Bacteroidota bacterium | reverse complement strand
CGCCTGTAAGCCGCTGATGAAGACATGGCTGTTAGGAAATTCAGCGCACAATCTCTGGATGAACATGTTGTATTGGCTCTGGTCGAGTGGCTCATTTAAGATGGTGAAGAGGAAATCTGGCTGCTTCACATCTGCTACCTCGACCAAGTCATAGAGACCAACATCGGCACCAGCATTGATTACTTTATATCCAGCATCACGGACCAAGTAGTGCAAGAACAGAAGGCTAAGTTCATTCATCTCACCCTCTGGTAAGAACAGCAAGAATGTTTCCTTGCGATAAGTCTCCAACTTATCGATCTCAATCGCGCATTTCCTCTTGATCAGGTGCGAAACGAACTTTTCATGTATCGACTTGATACTGCCAGATAGCCACATCAATGCGAGCTTATCCAGCAATGGATAGATGACATCAAGCATGGCCTCCTTAAAGCCATGTTGCTCAATATTTTTATTAAGCAGCTTTACGAATTTTTCTTCGTCTAACTCGAGCAGAGAAATCGTGAGGGTATCGAGTTGACCTTCAAAGGATTCATCGATATCAGTGATTTCGGCTACATGCTTCTGGATCTCCTCAGCACCCATCTTGGCGATTTTGGAGATCTTAAATCCATTGCGATTGAGCAGGGCCACATTGAGGATGTGTTTGAGATCCTCATCCATGTAGTACCGGATATTCGTCGGTGTCCGCTTAGGCTTGAGTATCTCGTAACGACGCTCCCAGATGCGTAAGGTATGTGCCTTAACACCTGATAATTTCTCCAGATCCTTTATGGAATATATAACCATAGGCTGTTTGTCGCCGCTACTGCGGAAATACAAAAACGCAGGTTACGTTAGTTGTTTTGAGGCGTCGAAGATGTGAATTTTAATACTTCACATCTGAAGCAAATGACAACTTATTGAGTCGCTTTGTCTTCTTTTTAAAACTCCCTAACGCATTAAAATCGGTATAGTTTGTTATCCCACCTTCGGAGGCAGCGGAGTAGTGGCAACTGAATTAGGAATGCAGCTTGCTGACAAGGGCAATGAGGTGCATTTCATCACCTATGAGCGCCCAGCGCGACTGAATCGATTCATTTCCAATGTATTTTATCATGAAGTGCTGCCTTTTAAATATTCACTCTTCAAATACACCCCTTACGAGACTACACTTGCGGGAAAGCTGGTCGATGTTGTCAAAAACGAGCAATTAGACCTACTTCATGTACACTATGCAATACCACATGCATCTGTTGCATTCTTGGCACGCTCGATACTTCGTAGTAAAGGGATCAATATTCCAGTGATCACTACCCTTCATGGCACTGACATCACACTGATAGGTAAGGATCCATCACTAAAGTCAGTTGTGGAGTTCAGCATCAACAATAGTGACGGCGTCACAGCGGTTTCGCACTTTTTGAGAGAGGCTACCTACCAGAATTTCGAAATCACCAAAGAAATTGATGTCGTCTACAACTTCATAGACCTCGATACTTTCCGAAAGGCTGACAAGAACCACTTTAAGATTGCCATCGCTCCGGATGGCGAGAAGATTCTGACGCACATCTCTAATTTTAGATCTGTCAAACGCGCTCAAGACGCTATCTACATTTTTCAGAAAGTCTATGAACATATCCCGTCCAAACTCCTGATGATCGGAGATGGACCTGAGCGAAATCGCATGGAACAGATATGCCGCGAGATTGGGCTTTGTCATGAAATTCGCTTTTTGGGTAAGCAGGGGGCCATCCAAGAATTGCTAAGTATCTCGGACCTGTTTCTGCTACCATCATCAAATGAAAGTTTTGGACTGGCAGCATTAGAGGCCATGGCGTTAGAAGTGCCTGTGATTAGTTCTAATGTTGGTGGTATCCCGGAGGTGAATATCCATGGATCCACTGGCTACCTGAGCAATGTTGGGGACATAGATAGCATGTCACAGTACGCCATTGGGATCCTGAGTAATCCGGAGACACATCAGGAATTCAGACAACGTGCCTATGCCAAGGCTAAAGAGTTTGACGTCGCTAATATCTTGCCTCAATATGAGGCCGTATATGCCAGATCACTGGAAGGGATACATGCATAAGTCTCCATGGAGAAATAGTTAACCAGTCTATCTCTTAGCACTGGATGTCATGGATCTTCTGATTCACGTATTCTTGGTAAATTTCGTGCTTAGTCAACGACTCAAACCTTCTATTCACATGAACACACTCCTCCTTCGTTCGCTCATTCTAATCGCAGTAGTTCTGCTGTCTTGTAATTCTACAACCAAAGCTCCTACAGATCAAATCGAAGAAGTTCCACAAACAGAATGGACATCACTGTTCGACGGATCGTCACTGGATTCTTGGAAGGGCTGGAAGCAAGACAAGCCAAGTGCAAAATGGCAAGTTGTCGATGGAGAAATAGTATTCGATCCTGCCATCGAAGGTCCTGGCGGCGATCTCATCAGTAAGGAGGAATATGAAAACTTCGAGTTTTCATTAGAGTGGAAGATCTCAGACTGTGGTAATAGCGGGATCTTTTGGAATGTCGTTGAGTCAGACGAGTATGCGTATCCATGGCTGACTGGACCAGAGATGCAGGTACTGGATAACGCTTGTCATCCAGACGCCAAGATAGATACCCATCGGGCTGGCGACCTCTATGACATGATCGAGGCCACTCCTGCCAACTTTCGCGGAGCGAATGAGTGGAATGAGGTAACCATCAAATCAGAGAATGGAAAGATGGAATTCTGGCAAAATGGTACTCAGGTCGTAACCTTTACCATGCACACTCCAGAGTGGGACGCCATGGTTGCAGACAGTAAGTTCAACACGATGCCAGCGTTCGGCAAGGCCACGAAAGGAAAACTTGGACTACAAGATCATGGAGATAAGGTCCACTTCCGCAATCTGAAGATCAAGGTGCTCTAACACTCGACGTTTGTATCTTCCCAACCACATTGGGAGATCGATCGATATGAGTGAGAAGAAACTGTTTTTGTTAGATGGGCATGCTCTCGTTTATAGGGCTCATTATGCCTTCATCACGAGACCTTTAATCAATTCTAAAGGGGTCAATACATCAGCTATAACAGGTTATGTACGTACCCTGTGGGACCTCATCCGTAATCAAAAACCTACTCACCTGGCCTTGGCATTGGACCCAAGTGGACCGACGTTCAGGCATGATTACTTTCCAGAGTACAAGGCGAACCGTGACGAGCAACCAGAGGACATCAGCATCGCTCTCCCCTACGTCAAAGCCATCACAGAAGCGTTTAATATTCCTGTAGTCGTGGTGCCAACGTACGAGGCAGATGACGTCATCGGAACGTTAGCCAAGCAAGCTGAGAAAGAAGGTTTCACCGTGTACATGGTCACTCCTGATAAGGACTATGCACAGCTTGTCAGCGAAAACATCTACATGTACAAGCCCTCTCGACAAGGGAACGGTGTAGAAATTCTCGGCATAAATGAAGTCTTGGAAAAATGGGATATCTCAAGCCCCGATCAAGTCATTGATGTCTTAGGTCTACAGGGAGATAGCGTGGATAACATACCTGGGATACCAGGAATAGGGGCTAAAACTGCGGTAAAACTTCTCAAGCAATTCGGTAGCGTCGAAGGCCTGCTTGACAATACGGATCAACTCAAAGGAAAACAGAAAGAGAAGGTAGAGGCATTCGCAGATCAAGGCCTACTCTCCAAGCGATTAGCCACGATCAATATTGAGGTTCCGGTGAAGTTTGATGCGAATGCCTACAAAATAGAAGAGTTCAATCGTGAAAAACTCAGTGAGTTATTCAAGGAGTTAGAATTCAGGAGTATCGCTCGTGATATCCTGGGAGAAGAAACGGCAAGCGGAGAACAAGGGAGTCTATTCGCCAAGAGCTCAACACCTGTCCAAGAGAAATCATCGAACTACGAAATCAGTAAGAAAGACCTGAGCTCAGTAGAAACGTCCTACGAACTCGTGGATACCCCTGAGAAGCGAATCGAGTTAGCACAGCAACTACTGAAGCAAGCATTCTTTTGCTTCGATACAGAGACAACTGGGCTTGACTCGCATCAGGTGGAGTTAGTTGGGATTGCCTTCTCATGGGAGACCTCTAAGGGCTACTATGTCCCGGTGTCAGAAGACATGGAAGCGGCTAAAGCGGAGCTCCAAGTATTTCACAAAGCAATGAAGGCTCCACATATCACCAAGGTGGGACAAAACCTAAAATATGATATCAACGTACTGCGATGGTATGATGTCGAGGTAGGGGGCGAATACTTTGATACGATGATCGCTCACTATCTTCTGGAGCCTGATCTACGTCATAAGTTGGACTATCTATCTGAATCCTACCTGTCTTATAAGATGGTTCCGATCGAGAAACTTATCGGCAAAAAGGGTCCCAAGCAGAAGACCATGCGTAGCGTCGAGCTTGAGGAGTTAGTTGATTATGCCGTGGAGGATGCCGACATCACGATGCAGCTCCGTGATACGTTCAGCCCTCAGCTGGAAGACAACCAATTAGCTGGATTATTTCGTGATGTAGAGATGCCACTGGTAGATGTTCTATCTCGCATGGAGTACCAGGGCGTAATGGTCGATCGCGACTTTTTAGAAAACTATTCTGTCAAGCTCGAAGGCGAAATCCTTAGCGTGAGGGAGAAAATCTACGAGCAAGCTGGTGAAGAGTTTAACATCGGAAGCCCAAGGCAAGTAGGAGAGATCCTCTTTGATAAGTTAGAGATACCCTATCGCTGGCGGAAGACAAAAACGGGGCAATACTCCACAGATGTCGATAAGCTTACCGAGCTCTCGGTACATCATAAGATCATCGAGGACATTCTGGAGTATCGGATGTACAGCAAGCTAAAATCAACTTACGTCGATGCCCTACCTCAGATGATCAACCCACGTACAGGTCGAATTCATAGCAGCTTTAACCAAGCAAGAGCTGCCACTGGTAGACTCAGCTCCGAAAACCCAAACCTGCAGAACATACCGATCAAGAATGCTGCCGGCAGAGAAGTTCGTAAAGCATTCGTACCCCGTGATGAAGATCACATCTTGGTAGCGGCAGACTACTCACAGATAGAGCTCAGACTAATCGCAGAAATCAGCAAGGATGAAGCCATGTTAGAGGCTTTCATCAAAGGTCAAGACATCCACAAAGCCACAGCAGCAGGAGTCTATGGGGTTAGTATCGATGAAGTCACGTCCGAACAACGTCGGAATGCCAAGACCGTAAACTTCAGTATCATCTATGGAGCAGGTTCTACCAATCTGTCGAGACAACTGGGTATCTCCAGAGCTGACGCCAAAGAGCTGATCGACAACTATTTCAAGACTTACAGTGGACTGAAGAACTATATGGACGACATCGTCGAAACTGCCCGAGACAAGGGCTATGTCGAAACACTAATCGGACGTCGTAGGACACTCCGCGATATCAATTCTCGCAACAGTCTGGCTCGAAGCAATGCGGAGAGAATGGCTATCAACACTCCAATTCAGGGAACAGCGGCTGACATGATCAAAATCGCTATGATCAACGTCGACAAAGCCCTTACGGCAGCGGGACTTTCGTCCAAGATGATCTTGCAAGTCCACGATGAACTTGTATTTGATGTTTTAAGGACAGAGTTAGACGATCTAATACCCCTGGTAGAACGAGAGATGAGTACTGCCATACCCAATCTCAAAGTCCCCATCCTCGTAGAAGCAGGTGTCGGAGAAAACTGGCTTGAGGCCCACTAAGTCTATCACAGCTCAGTCTGAACTACACAGAACAAAAATTCACAACCATATGAAGACCATCAAAGGACCCGCAATTTTCTTGGCCCAATTCATGGGTGATGAGGAACCCTATGATTCACTGGATAGTATCTGTGCATGGGTATCCAGTCTGGGATACAAAGGAGTGCAAATACCAACTTGGGATAGCCGCTGTATCGATCTGGAGCAAGCAGCCACGAGCAAAGACTATTGCGATGAGCTCAAGGAACGAGTCGCCAAGCATGGGTTGGAAATCACTGAACTCTCGACACATCTGCAGGGTCAATTAGTAGCAGTTCATCCGGCCTACGATGCCATGTTTGATGGATTCGCCCCAGAGGAGGTTCGTAATAATCCCAAAGCCCGCACAGAATGGGCTGTCCAGCAAGTCAAATGGGCTGCCTCAGCAAGCAAACACCTCGGCATAAACAAAAGTGTCACCTTCTCGGGAGCTCTACTTTGGCCGACAGTCTACCCGTGGCCTCAACGCCCTGCTGGCCTGGTCACTACGGGATTCGCTGAGTTAGCTACGAGATGGAAACCAATTTTGGACCACTATGACGAATGTGGAGTAGACTGTTGTTATGAGATACATCCTGGCGAAGACCTACATGACGGACATACCTATGAGATGTTCTTAGAGCATACGAATCAGCATGAACGTGCCTGTCTTCTCTACGATCCAAGTCATTTTGTTTTGCAACAATTAGACTACCTCCAATTCATTGATTTTTATCACGAGCGAATCAAAATGTTCCATGTGAAGGATGCCGAGTTCAATCCCAGTGGTAGGTCCGGGGTCTATGGTGGATATCAAGACTGGATCAACCGAGCTGGACGGTTTCGATCTTTAGGGGATGGTCAGACGGATTTCATGGCCATATTCAGTAAGCTATCCCAATACGGTTACGACGGATGGGCCGTCTTAGAGTGGGAGTGTTGCATCAAATCCCCAGAGCAAGGTGCACGGGAGGGAGCCCCTTTTATCCAGGATCATATCATCCAGGTTACGGAGAAAACATTTGATGATTTTGCAGGACAAGAGGCAAGTGAAGAGATGAACAGAGACATACTTGGACTCTCCTGATGCCTGCGTATCTGAAATCCAAACGGAATAGAAAAGGCCCCAAATCAGTAGCTGATATTGGGGCCTTTTTTAATGGTGCGATGAGAGAGATTAACTATTCATAGAAACCAAGAACTCATCGTTGGTTTTTGTGCCGAGCATGTGTTTACGAAGGAAGTTCATTGCCTCATCAGGCTTCATATCTGCTAAGTGCTTGCGCAAGATGAACATTCGCTTCAGCGTGGCATCATCCATCAATAACTCCTCTCGACGAGTACTTGACTTGGTGAGATCGATCGATGGATACATACGTTTGTTTGCGAGGGAGCGATCTAATTGGAGTTCCATATTACCCGTTCCCTTGAATTCTTCGAAGATCACCTCATCCATGCGTGATCCTGTATCGATGAGAGCAGTAGCTAAGATGGTGAGTGATCCACCATTTTCGATTTTTCTCGCGGCACCGAAGAACTTCTTTGGTCGCTGGAGCGCATTCGCTTCCACACCACCAGACAATACCTTACCGCTTGATGGAGCTACCGTATTGTATGCACGAGCCAGACGTGTGATCGAGTCTAAGAGGATGACCACATCATGCTTACACTCCACGAGTCTTTTTGCCTTCTCGATGGCGATGTTCGCAACCCGGACATGATTGTCTGCAGGCTCGTCAAATGTCGAAGAGATTACTTCTGCCTTCACACTGCGCTTCATGTCGGTCACCTCTTCTGGGCGCTCATCTATGAGCAAGACGATGAGATAACACTCTGGATGATTCTCGGCGATTGCATTGGCTACATCTTTGAGCAAGAACGTTTTACCCGTTTTTGGCTGAGCGACAATGAGTCCACGCTGACCTTTGCCAATCGGAGCAAATAGGTCGATCATTCGATTTCCATAGTCCTTTCCAGCTGGGTGAGAGGTTAGCTTGAACTTCTCAGTCGGGAACAATGGCGTGAGATAGTCGAATGGTACTCGATCTCTAATCTCAGCTGGGAGAAGACCATTGATATAACTCACCTTGAGTAAGGCGAAGTACTTCTCTCCTTCTTTGGGTGGGCGGATCGCCCCCTGGACCAGGTCACCTGTCTTAAGACCAAATAATCTGACCTGAGAAGGTGATACATAGATGTCATCAGGCGACGTCAGATAGTTGTAATCTGAAGATCGGAGGAAGCCGTATCCGTCCGGCATCATCTCAAGAACACCCTGTCCTTCGATGATCCCTTCCAACTCCACATTGAACTTCCGTTCCTTTTTCTCTTTGCGATTATTATCTCGGTCGCGTCTTCCTCGGCCGCGGTCATTCCGATTGTTTGGCTTGTTCTCTTTGTTGTCCTTGCCTTCTTCGCTCGTGCTTTTGGACTCTTCGGCTGGCTCATTGGCCTCTGTCTTTGACTGCTCTTTGGAGGGTTTGGGAGTCTTTTCCTCTGGTTTTGGGTCTTCAGACTTTTCGGCTTTAGGCTTACGAGGAGCCCGTGGTTTTCGCTGTTTGGGTGCAGGTTTAGACTCTGCGGCAGGTGCCTCTGTTTCTACAGGTTTGCCAGTGATGGCTTGTTCATCCAGGATTTTGTAGATGAGATCTTGTTTGCTCAATCGCTTGTAAGACTTCATGTTGAGGGACTCGGCCAGGTCGCGGAGTTCAGGAACAAGCATCTCGTTCAACTGCAAAATGTCGTACATCAACTAATAATTCTAATGAGGTAAATAAGTCAGGTGTGAAAGTGAAGATTCTCGGATAGTGTCACGCTGTGTGTCAGGACTATAGGAGAATCGGTAAGATAACTGGGGAAAACTCCCATTCAGTTCGCCGCGAAAATACACTTAAATATGATGTAGTGAGGTTCCTGTTTCTAAATTATTGTCGAACCTTTGATCACCTAACGATATAGCAGACAGATGCTCACAGTACCTTTTATCAGAGCCAATCGAGAAAAAGTTGAAGTTGGATTAGCTAAGCGAGGCTATCGCGAATTTGGATTTCTCGATGACATCATCGCCTTGGATGACCAACGTAAGCAAACCCAAACTTCGATGGATGCTGTTCTCGCCGAAATCAACCAGTTGTCTAAAGCCATTGGACAGATGTATAAGGATGGTCGTCAGCAAGAGGCACAAGAAGCAAAAGAGAAGGTCGCCTCGCTAAAAGAACAAACCCAGGTGCTTCAAGAGAAACAGCGTATACAACTCGTTACACTCGACGAACACTTGCTGGGTATACCTAATGTGCCCTGCTATTTAGTCCCAGATGGCCAATCTGAAGAGGATAACGAGCTCTACGAAGCATGGCGTGATGTCCTTCCAGAGCTTCACGAGGGCGCATTACCCCACTGGGAGCTGGCTCAGAAGTATGGGTTGATTGACTTCGAGACTGGAAGCAAAGTCTCAGGTTCTGGGTTCGTCATGTATACAGGTCAAGGGGCAAAGTTAGAGCGCGCCCTCATCAATTTTTTCTTAGATGAGGCAACCGCTGCGGGATTTATGGAGGTCATACCTCCTCTCCTTGTCAATGAAGACACCGCAAGGGCCACGGGCCAACTTCCTGATAAGGAGGGTCAGATGTACTACTGTGAGAAAGACGACCTCTATCTAATTCCAACAGCTGAAGTGCCGATCACCAATATCTATCGAGATCGGATCGTCAGCGAGGAGGATCTTCCGATTAGGTTGGCTGGATATACACCTTGTTTTAGACGTGAAGCTGGCTCATATGGAGCTGACGTGAAAGGACTAAACCGGCTTCATCAATTTGATAAAGTAGAGATCGTGCAGATCGCTCACCCAGATCACTCATATGATGTTCTGGATCAAATGGTCGATCATGTGCGCACCCTCCTCGATAAACTGGAACTCCCCTATCGCATCCTTCGTTTATGTGGTGGTGATTTGGGATATACTTCGGCATTAACGTATGACTTCGAAGTGTACAGCGCGGCTCAGGGTAGATGGTTAGAGGTAAGTAGTGTATCGAACTTCGAAACGTACCAATCCAATCGTCTTAAACTGCGTTACAAAGACGCTAAAGGAAAGAAGCACCTGGCTCATACACTTAATGGAAGTGCATTAGCCTTGGCACGAATCGTCGCAAGTTTGTTAGAAAATCATCAAACTCCAGACGGCATTCGCATTCCTAAAGTCTTAGTGCCATACACCAGATTTGAATCAATAACTTAAGAACCAAAAGCAATAACAACATATGTTCAGTTCAGGATATCTGATGATCATTATCGCCTCCACCATAGGAGGATGGTTGATCAGTACAAGACTCAAGAGCAAGTTCAAGAAGTACAGCAAGATTGGCATCAGCAGTGGTAAGACGGGCGCAGAAATCGCTGGAGATATGCTGGCTCATTATGGAGTAAATGATGTAAGGATCACAGAAGGACGTGGCTTCCTCACCGATCACTACAACCCACTGAAAAAAACAGTGACGCTAAGTCCAGAGGTCTATCGCGGTCGCTCAATCGCGGCGGCTGCAGTAGCAGCACATGAATGTGGGCACGCTGTACAACACGCAGAAGCGTATCAAATGCTAAAAGTTCGGTCTGCCCTGGTACCAGCGGTTCAAGCCTCCTCAAGAATCCAACAATTCTTGTTTATGGGCTTCATCTTCGGTGGTGCAGTGATGAGCCAAGGTGGACTGGGACAGATCTTTTTGCTCCTTCTGGTGATCACCTTTGGGATGACCGCACTGTTCTCATTAGTCACCCTTCCAGTCGAGTTTGATGCCAGTCGTCGAGCACTTGTCTGGTTAGATGATACTGGCACTACACGAGGAGGTGAATATGACGGTGCAAAAGACGCTTTGTGGTGGGCGGCGATGACTTATGTGGCCAGTGCCCTATCGGCACTTGTGATGTTCCTTTATTTCGCACTCCAACTGATGGGATCACGAGATTAGGCACGAGGCTTGTGCTAAAGATTTACAGACCCGACTAAGTCATTTGGTTGGGTCTTTTTTTTGCTTGGCACCAGATTTATGTCAGCTCTTTGGCTAAATCTTCCAATGACTTACCACGTGTCTCTGGCATTACAAATAGTGTCCAAAGCAACTGTAGTATCATGAAGGCTGCGAAGAAAACGAAGATTGGCCAAGGGTTCTCTCTGAATATCCCTCGATCAGCATCCAAGAAAATCGGTGTTAGTAAAGTGATAAGAGCAGCAAATACCCAGTGTACACCAGATCCCCAGGACTGACCATAAGCTCGAACTCGATTAGGGAAAATCTCAGATATGAATACCCATATGACAGCCCCCTGTCCCACTGCATGCGAAGCAATAAATAGACATATGAATACCATCAGAAGAACTGAATTAGCCTGGGCATGGTGGGATGGTGCTTCTATGCTGGAGCTAATTCA